>CAZJRX010000106.1:0-986 GCA_964548145.1 uncultured Pseudomonadales bacterium
AGACGCGCTAGCAATGGAATGATCGAATGCGTCTGCGGCTTTGCATGATATGAGACCGGTGCTGGTAGAGGTGTCCAGCGTTGTTGTGGCCAACGCTCACAACCCCTCGATCCTTAACCATGACTGGTTGCTGGCCAACAACGTGCTCCCGGAGTTGCCGGGTGGTTGGGAGTTCGCCGAGCCGCCTTTCACTACGCCGCCGCTGTCGAGCATTCAATACCAGAACAACGTCCGGATCGTGCTAGATGCCTTGCGATTGGTGATCACCGCCCAGACGTTGGGCGGCAACGTCGTGGTTGAACCAGATGGTGTCGTTTCGCAATTGGCTACTTCATATGTATCCATACTCAAGCACATTCCGTACGTGGCTGTGGGGAGCAACTTCAAGGCGTACATTGAGTGCGCGAATGCGCCGCGCAAGCTGGTCGACACGTTCGGCGGGACAGGTCATTGGAACGACGGATTGGCGTCCCTATCGATCAAACTGAACCATGGCATTGGGGATTGCGAACGACATCTGGATGTGTCCTCAAGCACCGCGCAGAAGTCGGAGGAGAATGAGTCGAAGACTATCGAGGTAGTCCTTGTGACGGCGAACTACCACAGAGAAATCCCTGACATAGACATGGCTCTACAGGCGATCGGAGAGACAAGTGCGGATTTGGAGGATTTCATGGGATTCACGACTGACTTCGGGATGGCGATCGATGTCTGACGTACTCTACGATGTGCCAAACGACGAGTTCGACCACAAGCTCACCTACCCTGAGAATAGACCGAGCGCTTATCTGGCCAAGGAAGCATTGGCTACACGTCTTCGTCTGGAGGCGTATGAGCCGGATATGCGGCGACAGGTTGCGACGTGGTCCGACCCGGGTGGGTCAATTACTGGATACCCTGTGATGCCAACGAAGGCGACCGACATGGATTACGGCGGATCGTTGTACGACACTGCAGAAATTGGTAGATCGTCTGAAGCGCTATCC
>CAZJRX010000106.1:1047-11316 GCA_964548145.1 uncultured Pseudomonadales bacterium
GGAACTCGTTGAGTTGGCCGGCGCAGAGGAAGATCAACAAGCGCTCAATCCATTGTCACTACGTGGTTTCTTAAGATTCCTTTACATGCACCGTTCGAGAGTTGTGTCTAGGCCCGAGTTGATTCTGACGACAGAGGGGTTATTGCGAGCGATCTGGAGAAGAAGCCGAGATCATCGGATTGGCATCAGATTCCTTGATGACAGGATGGTTTCCTTCGTAACGTTTCTGCCCGACAGTGCTCGTCCAACACAGATCAATCGCGTTGGCGGGGAGTCTTCCATTGGGGGGTTCTTTCGGTGCGTGAGCATCGACTCGCTGAGGGATTAGTGGCTTGGAGATCATTGAGATAGTCGATGCGTTCGATTGCGCGAGATTGGCCAAGGGTACCCAGATACGAAAAGACGATGGGGTTGAGGGGGATGCCTTTGCATTGCGCAAGGGAGAGTCGTATCTGTCCATGAATTGTCTTGATCTGCTCGACGGCGACCGTAGTGAACAACTCGACTCCTTGCGAGCCGTGTTGGATCGCAAGTTGAATGTTAGCGGGACGGCGCGGCTGGCCATCATCAATGTGGGCGAGACGAAGCGAAGTGTCTTGCCGCATTCGGTGCTGAATTTCGTCCACGACCCGGAGACGGACGACGAGTCGCATTGCGGCATGTACGGGGTGGAATACAACAACGAGCTGGTTCAGGATCTCATTGCTGAGTCCGTAGTTGACGTTGTGAAAGCGCGGCGCTAGCTAGCGTCCCGTGCCGGAATTAACTTGAACTCTCCGAACGGCGGACCGGGTTGGAACAACGCATGAAAAGGCGAGGATGTGCGCTCATAAACGTAAATGTGAGTTGCGCCACCAACCAACCACTCCAACATAAACCTATTCGTGACGCGGCACACTAGCTAGCCAAGCTAGCCAGCCCTATTCGACACGAGGTCGTCGACGACGGTCGGATCGGCCAAGGTGGAAGTATCGCCTAGGTCGTCGACTTCGCCGGCGGCGATCTTGCGCAATATGCGTCGCATGATCTTGCCCGACCGGGTCTTCGGCAATCCGGGTGCCAGTTGGATCACATCGGGCTTGGCGATGGGACCGATTTCCGTTCGCACTCGCTCGACCAGCTCGTCGAGCAAGGCATCGCCTTCGTTGACACCGGCCATCAGGGTCACGAACGCGTAGATTCCCTCCCCTTTGATCGCGTGCGGGAAGCCGACGACTGCGGCTTCGGCCACGGCCGAGTGAAGCACCAGGGCGCTCTCGACTTCCGCTGTGCCGAGGCGGTGGCCGGAGATATTCATGACGTCGTCCACCCGCCCGGTGATCCAGTAGTGGCCGTCCGCGTCTCGTCGCGCACCGTCGCCGGTGAAATAAAACCCCTTGTAGGTGGCGTAGTAGGTATCCACGACCCGTTGGTGGTCGCCGTACACCGTGCGGATCTGCCCCGGCCACGGCGCCGTTATGACGAGATTGCCGGACGCTTCGGTTTCCTCGATGACTTTGCCATCCTCGTCCACAAGGGCTGGTTGAATGCCGAAAAACGGTCGCGTGGCGGACCCGGGTTTCAGATCCGTGGCACCGGGCAACGGCGTGATCATGATGCCGCCGGTTTCGGTCTGCCACCAGGTGTCCACCACCGGGCACCGACGTTCGCCGACCACACCGTGATACCACTCCCAGGCTTCCGGGTTGATGGGCTCGCCGACGGTGCCGAGCACCCGCAGACTCTGCCGCGACGTACTTGTGACGTGCTCGTCACCCTGTCCCATCAGTTGTCGAATGGCGGTAGGAGCGGTGTAGAAGATGTTGACGTTGTGCTTGTCCACGACCTGCCAGCAACGCGAAGCGTCCGGGTAGGTCGGCACGCCCTCGAACATGAGGGTGGTGGCACCATTGGCCAGCGGTCCGTAGACGATGTAGGAGTGCCCCGTTATCCAGCCGACGTCGGCGGTGCACCAATAGATATCGCCTTCTTGGTAGTCGAAGACGTACTTGTGGGTCATCGCCGCGTGCAGAAGGTAGCCACCTGAGCTGTGCTGTACGCCTTTCGGCTTGCCGGTGGACCCGGACGTGTAGAGGATGAACAGCGGATCCTCGGCGTCCATCACGACGGCTTCGAAAACACTCGGCTGGTGGTCGACGAGTTCGTGGTACCAGACGTCGCGGCCGTCCTGCCAGGTCACCTCGGCACCGGTGCGCCGTACCGTCAGGACGGTGTGTACGTCGGGACAGTCGGCCAATGCGATCTCGGCGTTCTCCTTGAGCGGTACGGTGCGTCCACCGCGTACGCCTTCATCGGCGGTGATGACCGTGCGGCAGTCGGAATCGAGGATTCGGTCCTTGAGAGACTGCGGTGAGAAGCCGCCGAACACCACGGAGTGGATTGCGCCGATGCGTGCGCAGGCGAGCATGGCGAAGGCGGCCTCCGGGATCATTGGCATGTAGATACACACCCGGTCGCCCTTGCCCACACCGCGACTCGACAGGCCGTTGGCGAGCCGACACACGGCATCGGACAAGTCCTGGTAGGTGATGACCTCGGCCGCATCGGGATCGTCACCTTCCCAGATAATGGCCGGCTGCGACGCCCGGTCGGGAAGGTGCCGGTCGATGCAATTGGCGCAGACGTTGAGCGTTGCGTCCTTGAACCAGCTTACCCGGCCGTTCGGAAAGTCGTGGGTGAAGACCTCGGACCACTCGCTATGCCAGTCCACGAACTCGCGAGCGCGTTCGCTCCAGAACGAGTGTGGATCCGTGATCGACTGCTCGTACATCTCGAGGTAGCGATCGTTGTCGATCTGGCTGCGTTCGCGAATGTGATCTTCGACGGGATAGATGTTCACCATGCCCGGTTCCTATTCCTCACCTTGTTGCATGAAAGTCAAGATCGACTCGCCTTGATCTCGATGTTGACGCCGATCTCGTCTCCCCGATGATTCTACAGGCTGCGTCGGCCATGCCGCGCCCGCCGGACCGTCAACGCGCCCTTCTTAGCTGGCTTAGCAAGGCGTCTGTGGACGGGTCATGTCGCGTACCACGCCGCCCATCGCCCGCCAGCGCGTCGTAGATCGGTGTGGCGAGTTCCTTGCCGAGTTCCACGCCCCATTGGTCGAAGGCGTTGATCTGCCAGATCGCGCCGAGACAGAACACCTTGTGCTCGTAGAGGGCGAGAAGCGCGCCGAGCGAACGGGGACTCAAGTCGTCGAGCAGGACGGTCGTGCTTGGGTGGCCTCCCGAAACGGCACGGTGCGGGCCAAGCGGACCGTCGGTCGCCCGACCCTCTGCCATGGCCTTGCTTTGCGCCAGGCAATTGGCCAGCAACCAATCGTGATGGTCCTTCAGATCATGGCCAGCGCGTGCGACGGCAATGAAGTCGGCGCTGAATGCTCGGGTGCCTTGGAGCAAAAGCTGGTGAAAGGCATGCTGACCGTTGGTCTCTTCGCCGCCCCACACGACGGGAGCGGTGTGGGTACCCACCGCTTTGCCGTCGCCCAGGACAGACTTGCCGTTGCTCTCCATCTCGAGTTGCTGCAGGTAGGTGGGAAGCAGTCTCAGCCGGCGATCGTAGGGAAGCACCGCATGGGTGGCGGCACCGTGGAAGTTCGTGTTCCAGACGGCGGCCAGTGCCATGAGAACCGGGATGTTGTCCATGAGCCTGGTTTCCCGGAAGTGGGCGTCGGCCAGGTGCGCGCCGGCGAGGAGCGCTTCGAAGGCGTCACGGCCGAGCGCAATGGCAACGGGCAGCCCCGCCGCCGACCACAGTGAGAACCGGCCACCCACCCAGTCCCACATGGCGAATCGGTTTTCGGGAGGGATACCGAATGCGGCGGCCTCGTTCGG
Source organism: uncultured Pseudomonadales bacterium (assembly GCA_964548145.1). GTDB lineage: Bacteria > Pseudomonadota > Gammaproteobacteria > Pseudomonadales > Azotimanducaceae > VXYL01. The sequence continues at coordinate 4,884 of CAZJRX010000106.1, forward strand.
GTTTGTCGTGACCGCCAGGAAGTGCTGTGCGACGACCCCGGGCTCGCAAGTCCGCTCCAGGAACCAACTGCGTGCCGACTCGGCGTTTACGCGGACCTCGAGCGTGGTGAAGCTCTTCGAGACCACGATGACGAGCGTCGTGGCCGGATCCAAGCCGGCCAGCGTTCCGGTGATCGCGTTGCCGTCGATATTGGCAAGGAACCTGACCGCCGGTGCATGCGCAGTTCCCAGCGCGTCGACAACGAGTTCGGGGCCAAGCTGCGAGCCGCCGATGCCGACGACGACGATGGTGGCGAAGGGCTTGCCGCTATAGCCCCGGCGTTGGCCTTGGCGCACGGCGGCGGCGACGGCGAGGAATCGTTCGCGTTCCTGCGCGACCTCGGCCGGACATGAACCGAGGGGTTCCCTGAGTGCCGTGTGGCGTACGGGTCGAGCTTCGGTGGTATTGACCGGCGCGCCGTCGAACATGGCGCGGATGGCCTGTGCCAGATGGCTCTCGCCTGCAAGTTCGAGGAGTGCGTCGACCACATTCCCGTCGAGGCCTTGCCTCGACCAGTCCACGAGAATCGGGCCGATGCGGCGGGCGTGGAGGGCCGGATTGTCGCCGAGTCCGTCTGCCCGGGTGCGCGGCTTGGCGAGTGCTGCCAACCGCCGCCACGCGGCAAGTTGCTGGGGTGGGCTAGACGGTAACGCCGACATTGTCGATCAGCCGTGCTCGGCCGAGTCGGGCGGCGGCCAATATCCGGAGGCTGCAGGTGCCGTTCTCGGGCGGCACGAGACGCTCGGCATCGCGAACGGCGACGTAGTCGACGTCGAAGCCGGCTTCGGCCAGGGTCTGGCGACCGCGTGTCTCGGCGGCGGCGTAGTCGCGGTCGCCCCCCTCGATGGCGGTCCTGATATCTCGGAGGACTCGGTTGAGCATGGCCGCCCGGTCGCGTTGTTCGTCCGTCAGATAGTTGTTGCGACTCGACATGGCGAGGCCGCTCGCTTCGCGGACGGTGGGTACGCCGATCACGTCGAGTGGCATGTCGAGTTGTCGGACCATCGTACGAATTAGGGTCAACTGCTGCCAGTCCTTTTCGCCGAAGAACGCTTGCTGCGGTGCGACGATGTTGAACAGCTTGGCGACCACGGTGGCGACGCCGTCGAAATGGCCTGGCCGGGCTTCGCCACACAGCATTCGGGCGAGGGAGGGAACGGAGATCGAGACATGATCGTGTTGACCGTCCGGGTACATTGCAGTGGCCGAGGGATTGAAGACGATGTCCGTCCCGGCCGCACGGAGCATGCGCAGATCGTCTTCTAACGTGCGCGGATAGTTCGCGAAGTCCTCGTTAGGTCCGAATTGGGTTGGATTGACGAAGATCGACACGACGCAGATGTCGCAGGAATCGCGGCACGCTTTGACCAGCGTCAAGTGTCCGACGTGAAGGTTGCCCATGGTTGGGACGAGGCCGATTTTCCCATGCCGTAGACCATCAAGCGTCGCCCGCAGCGTCGCGATGTCCTGTACGACGTCCACCGTCTGGCTCAGGTGAAGCAGTGTTCCGGGCCGGGGAAGACGCCGTCACGAACCGCTTGGGCATAGGCCCGAAAGGCACCCGGTATACCGTCGTCGCTTTCCGGCAGGAAGTTCTTCACGAACTTGGGCACGCGGATGCTAGACGGCGTGAGGCCGAGCATGTCGTGCATGACCATGATCTGCCCGTCGGTGTGCGGACCTGCGCCGATGCCGATGACGGGTACGTCGAGGCGTTCGGCGATCTCCTGGCCGAGATCGACAGGGACGCACTCGATGAGAATGATCGACGCACCGGAATCCTGCAGGATCAGTGCTTCATTGACCATGGATTGCGCCTGGCTGGGATCTCGGCCCTGTACCCGGTAGCCGCCGATACGGTTGATCGACTGCGGGGTAAGCCCCATATGTGCGCACACCGGAATGCCGCGCTCGGTCAACAGCCGTGTCGATTCGGCGAGCCATGCGCCGCCTTCGAGCTTGACCACGTGCGCACCGGCACGCATGAGCTGCGCGGCACTCTCGAGTGACTGCGACTCCGAGGCGTAGCTCATGAACGGCAGGTCGGCCATGATCAACGCGCCTTGGTTGCCCCTGCGTACACAGTTCATGTGGTACACCATGTCGTCGAGGGTTACCGGCAGAGTGCTATCGTGGCCGTGCAGCACCATGCCAAGGGAGTCGCCGACCAGCAGTACGTCGACACCCGCGTTGGAAATCAACTCCGCGAACAGGGCGTCGTAGGCAGTTAGCGATGCGAAACGCTGCCGCCGGCGCTTTCTCTGCCTCAGCGTGTTCAACGACACCGGTGATTTTCGGGCTTGGGTGCTCACTAGACTCCTTGAACGCCGTTGATGTTCACACGCAGGTTGCATTTGGTACAGCGCATCGAACTGCTCCTGGACGGCTCCCGTACTCGGGAGACGCGCTAGTGCAGGATCCTAGAGCAGACTTGGGCTCGGGTTGAAGTACTGGCGGACGCTATCCATGTTCCTGATCTCCTCCACTAATGCACGATAGTGCGCCTCGTTGTCGGCGAAGTCGATTTCCGCAGCATTGATGATCAAAAGGGGCGCATCCTGGTAGTCGTGAAAGAACTCGGTGTACGCATCGCTCAACAGTGTCACGTATTCCGACTCGATGCGTTGTTCGTAGGCGATGCCCCGACGGCGGATCCGGTCGAGTAGCACGCCCACCGGGGCCTGCAAGTAGATGACGAGGTCGGGCTTCGGCGGTTGTATGTCGAGGGTCCGATGGATCTGCTCGTAGAGTTCGAGTTCGTTTTCGTCGAGGTTCGCCTGTGCGAAGAGGCGATCCTTCTCCATGAGGAAGTCGGTAACAAGGATCGGACCGAGAAAGTCGTCCCGGGAAAAACCGGCGATCTGATTGGCCCGGTGGAGGAGGAAAAAGAGTTGCGTGGGCAACGCGTACCGCCGACCCTCTCGGTAGAATCGATCGAGAAACGGGTTTTCGATAGCGGGCTCGAGGACCAGCGGTCGGTGGAACGTATCGGCGAGACGCCGGGCCAGCGTCGTCTTGCCGACGCCGATAGGGCCTTCGACGACGATGTAGTTGGGCGGCGGATCCTTGTCCGGGAGCGGTTGCTCCGGTGCTGCTAAGGCCATGGCGTGCATGCGCCGATCATGGCGGCGCCGCCTCCTGTGATCGGCGTGGGCCACCGTTCGCCGTTTGCCTATTCCGGCGATTCCGGTTGCGCCGCCGACGGCGTCGGCTACCCCCGGATGGCAATTGGCGGAGCAACTCATCCCTATCGGCGGTCTGGGCGGTTGTCCACCAATCGCCCAGTTCCTGTGGCGCGTCTCCGGCCACACATCGGATCATCAGGAAATCGTACGCGGCGCGGAAACGTCGATGTCCTAGTACCCGGGCGACGTTACGGGAGGTGCGCTCGGCGAGCAGTGGCTGCAAGTGCCAGATGTCGCGTACGAACCAGCCGTGACGACGTGGTACGGCAATCGTCGACTGTTGTGCAGCGAGTATCATTCGGGCGGGATCGTCCCGTTCGCCAACGGGCATGGTCGCCCCCGGCTCGAGTTGGTCGAGGTACTCCTGCCAGAGGAACGCCGCGATCAGGAAACCCGGGGTAACCGGCTTGTCTGCCCCGAGCCGCTGGTCTGTACTCGCAAGTGCGAGTTTCGCGATGGCTTCCCCGTGTGGCGGCAGCGGAAAGAGGATTTCGACCAGGTCGTGTTGGGACATTAGCTCGAATGCTCGTTCGCCGTGGCCGGCGAGGAACAGCTTGGTGAACTCGTCGAACAGGCGTGCCGGCGGAATGGCGGTGAGCATCTCGCACATGGGGGCGATGGCAGCCTCGGTATCGGCGTGCAATGTCAGATCGAGCTTGGCAGCGAATCGAATCGCGCGGAGGATGCGTACCGGGTCTTCGCGGAACCGGGTCTCGGGGTCACCGATGAGTCGGAGCGTCCGCCCCGCTATGTCCTTCATGCCGTCGCAGTAGTCGAGCACGACGTCGGCCGTTGGGTCGTAGTAAAGCGCGTTAACGGTGAAATCCCGCCTGAACGCGTCCTGGTCGATGGATCCGTAGAGATTGTCCCGGAGGATCATGCCATCGTCGGAGAGGAGCGGCTCGTGGTCGTCCTCGTCGATCACCGACCGACGAAACGTCGACACCTCGATGATTTCCCTGCCCATGCGGACGTGAACGATCCGGAAACGGCGTCCGACGAGCCGAACGGGGGTGGCGTCGGTGGCGACATCGAAGTCCTTCGGTAGCTTGCCGAGCAGCAAGTCACGAACGCATCCGCCGACGAGATAGGCATCGAACCCGGCGTGGCGCAGCTTTTCGATCACGGCGACCGCTTTCCCGGACACGCGAGTGCGGTCGATATCGTGTTCGGTAATCCGCTTCAGCAAGGAAAGGGGGGGCGTCGCAATGGTCCGGCGATTGTATAGTCAGTGGCACCCACCTGCCACAGACCGTGCTGGACCCGTGCGAACCCGGCTGGCCTCGCCATCGCCGCGCCGGGATGTGCGTCGCGGCGACTTTTGGGCACTAGCGGCGTGGACCCCGTCGGCGGGTCCGCCGTCGGGGTATGTTGAGGCGCTGGCGACGCTCCCACAGGCTTTTGCGACTAATGCCGAGCTCCCTGGCCAGTTCCGTCTCGGTGAGACGATCCTCGTTGTCAAGCACGAAGCGAAGGAAATAGCCCTCTAGGCTGCTTGGCGAGTCGCCGCGGAGATCGGCCTGCGACGGTCGGAATGCACCCGAGTGGATCGGCAGCATCCCTGCGTCGATCGTCGTTGCCTCACAAAGGATTACGGCGCGTTCAAGTGCGTTCTCCAGCTCGCGCACGTTGCCTGGCCATCGGTAGCGGCGCATCGCTTCGAGGGCGTCCGCCGACAGGGCCAAGCCGCGCTTGTTGAACTTGTCGGCAAGTCGCTCGAGCGCGGTTTGAGCAATCGCGATCACGTCGTCGCCCCTATCGCGCAGCGGCGGGACCTGCAAGGCGACTTCGTTGAGCCGTCCTAGCAGATCCCCGCGGAACTGCCCGTCCCGGGCCAACTGATGAAGGTCGCGGTGGCTTGCGGCGATGATCCGCACGTCGACGCGACGCGTCTCGGAACTCGCCAGTCGACGCACCGTGCCTTCCCTCAGGTAGTGGACGAGGCGGGCCTGTGCTCCCGCGGAAAGGTCGCCTAGCTCGTCGAGGAACAATGTGCCACCGTCGGTTGCTTCGAGCAGGCCGCGCCGGGATGCCATCATCGCGTGCTCGGTGCCGGACCGTGCCGCCGAGTCGCTCCCGAACAGTTCGACTTCGATCAGCGTCTCGGGAACGGCAGCGCAGTTGAAGATGATGATCTGTGCGCGGCGTCGTCGGCTTGCACCGTGCAGCGCCCGGGCGATGAGTTCCTTGCCGGTGCCCGACTCGCCGAGGATCAACACCGGAGAGTCCGTTGCCGCGAGGGCTTCGACTCGATCCAGCACCCCCCGCATCTCGTCGCACTGACCGATGATCGGGGTGTCGACCGAACCATCCGGCGCCTTGGTCGTAGCGATGGCGCGTTCGACGGCCGCGAACAGGTTGTTGGGCTCAACCGGTTGCGCCAAGTAGTCGGCGGCCCCGCATCGCATGCACGCCACCGCCTCTTCGACGCTTGGCGAGTCGGACAGGAGCACGACGGGTAGGGGGGCGGCCAGTGCGATGATGCTCGGCGACGCCTCGGCGAGAGCAGCATTCGCGACGACGGCGTCGGCCTGGGGGTTGGCGATGCCTACGCGGTCCGCATTGGCTGATTCGACCACGCCGAAGCCGTTCCGCTCTAACGCCACGCGCAGTTGTCGGCGGCTCGAATCGTCTGGTTCGATAACGAGCACTCGGGTCATCCCATTTATACTAGCGCGTCTCGCTTGGGCGAGCGCGTCTCGCAGGATTCCTCGAGCGCCCTTCGTGTTTACACGCAGGTTGCATTTGGAACAGCGCGTCGAATTGCTCTTGGACGGCTCGGTACTCACGAGACGCGCTAGGCGAGTGATGAGATTGCGACCGCAACGAGGCCACGACCATGAGCGAACTCTCCATGGGCACGCTGCTCTTGATCATCGTCGTTCTGACGATCATCTCCGCGTATTTCGCGGGATCCGAGACGGCGATGATGGCCCTGAACCGCTACCGCCTGCGCCATCTGGCGAATGAAGGTCACCGCGGCGCGCGCAAGGCGAACCGCCTGCTGCAACGACCCGACCGGTTGCTCGGCGTCATCCTGGTGGGCAACAACATCGTCATCATTCTTGCGGCATTCGTCGCTTCGGAGGTGGCCGAGAGGCTGCTTGGCGACAAGGCCGGTCCCATCGTAGGTGCCATCGTGCTCACGGTGTACATGCTGATATTCGCGGAGGTGACCCCCAAGACGGTTGCCGCGGCGCGGCCGGAG
>CAZJRX010000107.1:0-9359 GCA_964548145.1 uncultured Pseudomonadales bacterium
CCGCGCCCGCCAGGGCGCGCATCATCGCGGCCACTGGTGAGAAATGCGGGCTAGCCCGCTGGGCGATGAAAGCAAACCCGAGGATTCTGTTGGCCGTGATTGGCCTGTCCGTAGGCGGCTGTGCCGATCCGGTCGGGCCAGGCGTCGAGGATATCGCTTGGTTCCGCGAGGAAGCGGCGGCGCGTGGCGTTGATTTCGAGCACCGGTCCGGCTTCGCGGGCCGTCACCTCATGCCGGAGATCATGGGCGGGGGTGTTGCGCTCGCCGATGTCGATTCCGACGGTGATCTCGATGTCTATCTGGTCCAGAGCGGCAGCCTCTACGGTGGGCAGGGCGTCGCGAAACCTCCCAACCGCCTCTATCTGAACGACGGCGGTACGTTTCGGCGCGCCCCGGACGACCACGGCACAGGTGATCGAGGCTACGGATTGGGTGTCGCGGCGGGGGATTACGACAGCGACGGCGATGTTGACCTCTACGTGACGAACCTCGGCCGCAACGTGCTACTGCGCAATGACGGTAGCGGGATGTTCGACGACGTGACGGAGCAAGCCGGCGTGGGCGACGCAGGTTTCAGCACCGCCGCCGCGTTCCTCGATGTCGATGCGGACTCCGACCTCGACCTCTTCGTCGTGAACTACATCCGCTGGTCGTTCGAGGTCGAGCGCGACTGCTTTATCGGAGGCGTGTTGACCTACTGCCCGCCGGACAACTACAACGCGCCGGCCACCGACCGCCTCTACCGCAACGATGGAGACGGTACGTTCACCGACGTGAGCGTCGAAGCCGGCCTGAGCCGCACGTTCGGAACGGGGCTGGGTCTTGCCGTGGCGGACTTCGACGACGATGGCCGGCCGGACGTGTTCGTCGCCAACGACATGATGGTCAATAGGTTGTGGCTGAACCGGGGTGGGTTCAAGTTCGTGGACGAGGCTACCTATCGTGGTGTTGCGGTGGATGCGCACGGGATGGCGAAAGCCGGCATGGGAGTCGCTTCCGGAGATGCGGACGACGACGGCGACATCGACCTGCTGGTGGTCAATCTGGCCGAACAGACCGATTCCTATTTCCGCAACGACGGAGACTGGTTCACCGATGCCACGGAGAGCGCGGGGCTTGCGACGACGAGTCGACGCTATACCCGTTTCGGGGTCGTGATGGCCGACTTCGACAACGATGGTGGCCTCGACGTCTATCAGGCCAACGGCGCCGTGGCACCGAGCGAAGGCGCGCCGGAGGACGATGTCTTCGCCGAACCGAACACGCTCTTGCGCCTCGAAAGGGACGGGCGCTACGTCGAGATTCTGCCGACGGGCGGCACCGAAAGCCCGTTGGTTCACAACAGCCGCGGGCTTGCCGTTGGGGATCTGGACGACGACGGTGGACTGGACCTTCTGGTGATCAACCGCGATGCGGCCCCCTACCTGCTCGTGAATCAAGTGCATGACCGCGGCAATTGGGTCCGATTCCGTGTCCGAAACGCCGTTGGTCGGGATGCATACGGCGCCGAGGTGGCCGCAGAGGTAGGCACTGCGCGTCGTTACCGCCACGTCGCGCCGGAGGGCAGCTACCTAGCCTACAGCGACCCTAGGGTTCATTTCGGGCTGGCCGACGAGACCATGATTCGCGATGTCACGGTCACTTGGCCGTCAGGGCGGTCCGACAGTTTCGGCGATTTCGTGGCCGGTGAGGTCTATGATCTGATCGAGGGTGCCGGACGCTAGCTAGTGCTCCGCCATCCATTACGGAGCGTGCGCCATGGGACGCGGCGGCATGTTCCCGGTCGAACTCGCCAAGCTTCCAGTGGCGCCCTGGTTTCCGGGGTGCTGGTTTCCGGGGTGGCGCCATGCACCGTGGGGCCTCGCCAATCCGGGGCCTCGTCGACACCTTTGCACCGGGGCGAGAGAGAGTTATTCTCGGTTTGGATGGCTTGAGCGCCTTGGGCTCGCCCGTGAGTGGCGGCCAACGCCGGCGTTCGCGGGGCGGGACGCCACAGTGGCGTCCTCTACGATGGCCCGGCGATGTAATGGCGTAGGGGCCACGCACCAGGGATATGTCGTACACCCGGGGCCAAAAGAGTCGTTGCGATGGAGGGGAAATTGTGAAACGTGGAACGATTGCCGTTTTTTCTGCCGTGGTCGTCGGCGTCAGTGCCGACACCGCGTCCGGGGTCGACGATGCGCATGTGGCCGCGTTCTTCGGGCAGCCACCGAATGACAGTCCCGTGCTCTCGCCGGACGGTGAGCACTTTGCCGTGCAGGCCATGAACGATGGTGTGGAGACCGTCAACGTGGTCCGGGTCGGAACGGGAGATGTCGTGTCGTCGTTCCTGTTCAAGGAGGATGTCAACATCTTCGATCACAACTGGCTCGACAACAAGACGCTGGTTCTGCGTTCGAGGATGGGCGATCCCTACTGGCAGGAATTCCCGTTTATCGGTCGCTTTCACTGGTACGACATCACGAGCAACAAGGTCGATCAACTGTTTCTTCGCCAACCCTATACGGTTGGTCGCGAGGACGGAGAACTCCGGGGACGCTACGGTGGCTACCCGGTTCGGCTGCGCTACAACGTGTTCCCGGGTTCGTTCGATGCCAGGGCGATCATCCGGCAAGAGTCGATCTCGGAGGTGTTCCGATACGACATGCTGCGCGAGGGCTACAAGTCTCTCGCGCGCATCGGTGGCGACGTCGTGGATGTCTACACCGATGAGGCGGGGGACGTGTTGTTGGCCTACGGCAAGCCCCGCCGCGAGGGGCGGACGTTCAACGGCGATGCATTCCTTATCTATCGTTCCAGTGGCGATGCCGAGTGGCAGACTGCGTTCGAAGGTTCTTGGGACGACAACAGCGTTTCCATCATCGGCAAGGGTCCGAAGAAAAATACCGTCTACCTGCTGGAGACCTTGACCGGCAATTTCGCGGGACTGAGCTACATCGACCTAACCGACGGGAAGATCACCGAGCTGTTCCGCGCGCCGCGCACGGATGTCCACACCTACTACCTCGACGGCAAGCAGGAACTCTACGCGATACGCTACGACGACCACTTTCCGCAGTGGGTCTATCCCAACCCAAAGCATCTGTCCGCGCAGATCCACCAGCTATTGCGTGGTCAGTTCAAGGACATGAACATCGATCTGGCGTTTTCGAGGGACAACGCCAAGGCGATCGCCACCGTCTCCGGAGATGCCAATCCCGGCAGCTACTATCTGTTCGACACGGACGGCAACAAGCTCACCAAGCTCTTCGAGCGCAACGCGAAGATCGGCGACTACGACCTTGGCCAGCGCCATCCGCTTGAGATCGAGGGGCCGGACGGCAAGCGGATTCCGGCCTACGTGACCTTGCCCAAGGGAGCGGCCAAGGATTTGCCGCTTGTCGTCTGGGTTCACGACGGGCCGAATGGCTTCCCGGCGACTTGGGGCTATGATGCGGAAGCGCAGTTCTTTGCGAGCCTTGGCATCGGGGTGCTGACGGTCAATCACCGCGGGAAGATGGGCTTCGGGGTCGACTACACCAAAGCCGGCTTTGGCGAATGGGGAAACTACATTCCGGATGACATCGCCGCCGGTGTCAGAACGTTGGTCCGGCAGGGCGTTGTTGATCCCGACCGGGTGTGCATCGTGGGCAGGCGATTCGGGGCCTATGTCGCGATGCTGTCCGCCCTGGACCACCACCGCCTCTACCAATGCGCCGTGGGTATCGCCGGCTTCTACGACTTGGTGGGCATCTGGAAGTTCCTGCCCCAACGGGGCGCACGGGAACGGTTCGAATCCACGACGGTCGGCGCAACGGCCAGCGAGGATCGCTACAAGGAGATATCGCCTCGCTGGCGGGCTCGCCAGATGCGCATTCCGGTGATGGTGGTGGAGGGGCAGCAATACCGGAACAACGTCGGGGAACAGGCCATGGATTTGGTGCGGGAATTCCGCGCTGGCGGCATCGACCACGAACTGGTGATACTGGACAATGACCGCACGGACAACTGGCTGACAGACGAGGAGCGGCGTCGGGCGTTCAAACGAATCGGAACGTTCGTTCAATCCCATATCGCGCCGTAGGCGAAACCCCTCACTCGCCTGCGGTTCTGCGGATGCGATCGAGCATCATCGCCGGGCCTCCGCAGGCAACCACCAATCCGACCCCGCAGGGAACGGGGGCTGCGGCGCCTCGCCTCGCTCGATGGCATCGGCAAGCCAATCCCCCACTTCCATCCGCGCAACGGCCACCCGCGCCGCATCGACGTTCCCATTCCCCAACTCGGCGATGGCCAAGGTTATGCGGGTTTCGGCGTTGTCGTTGCTCGCAACCAGTTCCGCTGCACGACGACGGGCGGTAATTCGGGCCGGCTCGTCGCCGCAGGTCGCATCTGCGCGCGTCATGGCGATGTGTGCCTGACCCCAGGCAGGCTGCAGGGCGACGGCGGCAGCAAGGACGGGTCGAGCCGCTCTGCAGTTGCCCGCACCTAGGCGGGCCATGCCAGTCCAGTAATTCACGTATGCATCGCCAGCCTCACCAAGCAGCACGGCGTAGTCCGCTGCCGCCTCGGCATAGTGCCCGGCGCGCATCCGCAAGGCCGCCCGTAGGGCCCGGGTTGCTGGCGAAGCCTGCAAGGCCATCGACCGGTTGGCGGCCACCAAGGCGGCGCTCGGGTCTTCCGCGTCGCGCTGCAGGAATGCGAGCAGATACCACCCGCTCGCCGATTCCGAATCGAGTGCCAGCACGCGGCGTACTTCCACGAGACCCGCCTCCGGCGCACCGAGTTCGCCGAGGGCATGGGCGAGGACCAGGCCGGCCTCCACATCTTGTGGTGCCAGCGCGACCGCGTTTCGCCAGGCAGCCAACGCCTGCTCCTGATCGCCTCGCTGCCAAGCCCGTTCGCCCGCCTTCATGAAAAACTCCGGACTCATGCTGAGACTCGCCACCTCAAGCAGTAGCGGGTCGACCACGGTTGGCCCGAATTCGTTGCGCCGCTCCAGCCATTGACTGGCCGCCTCGCGCTCGCCGAGGCGCCGGTAGACCTGGCTGAGCTTGTACGCGAGCCGGCCTGCGGCCGGTTCGATCTCGATCGCGCGCATGAGCCTGGCCTTCGCCAGCTCCAAATCGTTGCGGGTCAAGGCGACATCGGCTTGCGCGGCGAGGACGGCGGCGGAGTCGGGCATGGCGTCCCGGGCAACCCGTAGGGCGTCGTCCGCGCCCGCCCGGTCGCCCTTGATGAGCAGGGCGAGGCCAAGTCGATACGACGACTGGGGATGATCGCCGTCGGCGGCCACGAGGGCATTGTGGTACTCGGCGATGGCTGGATCGACTTCGCCGCGCGCGTTGAGCACCACCGCCAGCAGATAGTGCCACGGCACCTCCTTCGATATCGCGAGCGCTTTGCGGTACGCCTGTTCCGCTTCATCGAGCAGCGACTGCGCGTGGTAGAGCATGCCCAAGCGGCCCCAGGCCTCCGCCTGCAGCCTCGCCTCCCGGAGGAGCGGTACATCGCGCTCGACCTCGGCGCGGGCGCTTGCCAGTGTCTGTGCCAAAAGATCGGCCCGGGTACCCTCGGCGTCGTCTGCGGATTGCTTCTCGGCACCCTCCGCGGTGACCAACATGAGGGCCAGCGCAAACGAGCATTTCCGGAGGGTCATCGGGTTGGCATCGGGATCCGGTGATAGCGATCGACCTCGAAGGGGCCGAGTCGCGTTTCCTCTCCTTGGGGCCGTCGCACCCGCACGTACCGCGCTTCAGCGTCGGTACCGAGGCCGAAGAGCATCCGAGGGTCGTGCGCGGAGGCGTAGCTTCCGTCGGTACGCAAGGTGCGGACCTGTTCCGGATCGCCCTCCAGCGTCACCCGCGTGCCCGTCGCACTGCGACCCGCGACACGGAACTCCAATCCCAGCCAATGCCGGGCGGAGGAGCGGGGGTGGCCATCGTTGCGGTAGAGCCGGGCGGGACCGTGGTTGTTCGTGACGACCAGGTCGGTGTCGCCGTCGTTGTCAAGATCGCCGAACGCTGTGCCTCGGCTGACCCCTTCCTGGCTGAAGGTCGTTCCGCCGACGGACAACCGGTAGCGGCGATCGTCCCAGATCCAGACACGGTTTTCCTGGCGCAACGGCGGCACGATACCTGCGCTGCGCTGCGACTCGACGATCTGCACGGAACCGTTCGCGGCGAAGAGGTCAAGATCGCCGTCGTTGTCCACGTCGATCCAGCCGGTCCCGAAACCCGTATAGGCCATGCTCCCGATGGCGATTCCGAGGCCGTTCGAACGATCCTCGAACCAGCCGCTGCCGTCGTTGACGAACAACGTGTTGGACTCCTTGACATCGTGGGTCACGAACAGGTCTTCGTCGCCGTCGCCATCGAAATCCGCCACGGCAATGCCCATGCTGGCCTCCGCCACGCCGTTGCCGTTGACTGCGGCCCCGGCCATCGGGGCGTCGTCTTCGAATCGGCCGTTGCCACGGTTTAGCCACAGGAAGTTCTCGTCGGCATCGTTGGCGACGTAGAAGTCCACCCGTCCATCGTCGTTGAAGTCGGCGGCAACGACGCCCATGCCAGCGCCGAGCTTAGCATCGACACCCGAAGCCGTGCTGAGGTCTTCGAACACGCCATCGCCAAGATTTCGATACAGCTTGTCGGTGGCCCGTTGGTAGTTGCTCGGCGTGCAGTAGCTCGGCCGCGATGTGTACAAGCGGCAAGGCTCGTGGTTCTCGATGTCGAACACCAGATAGTTGGCTACGTAGAGATCGAGCAGCCCGTCGGCATCGATGTCGGCGAATGTCGCGGCGATCGACCAGTCTTCGCCGGCGACTCCCGCATGGTCCGTGATGTCGCGGAAGCGCCCGCCTCCTACGTTCAGGTATAGATGGTTGGCACCAAAGTTGGCGAGAAAGACATCGGTATCGCCGTCGTTGTCTATGTCGCCGGTGGCGATGCCCATGCCGTAGCCGGTGGCGCGTACGTCCGAGTCCTCCGTCACATCTTCGAAGCGCCAGGTGTCTCCGGTGCCGACGTTTCGGTAGAGGCGGTCTCCGGGCAAGGCGCGCGCATCGCGGCGTGTCAATGGGCCGCCTTGGATCAACCACAGGTCCATGCGGCCGTCGGCGTCGAAGTCGAGAATCCCGACGCCTGCACCCGTGATCTCGACCGTCCACAGTTCGTTCTCGAGGCCGCTGTCGTGGACGAAGTCGATGCCGGCGTCGGCAGCGACCTCAACGAATCGAACGTCGCCTGCGGAATGACACGCGGTAGTGAAGGCTGCGAGGATGAAAGGTGACCGGGTGCCCCAAATCACGGCAAGCGACAGATCAGCTTCCGACGGCGGGTATCTCGATGGTGGTCAACCCTTCGAGATCCTGGTTCGTGGTCTGGTAAAGGTGATCGTCCATGAACCGGCAGGTCAGGGTCGGCATGTAGGTGCCCGCCTTGCGGCCCCGGTCGCAGGAAACGCGGTTGAACCGGGCGCCGTACTGCTCTTCGTAGATGTCGATCTTGTCCATGAGCTGGGGCTGGTACGCTTCGGGGACCTTATCCCATAACGCGTTGAAGTAGTTGCGTATTTCCGGCATCGTCGTGCCACGCGATGCCACGCCCAACCAGGCCATCGCCTCCCAACCGTTGCGATCTGTTCCCAATCCCTGCTGGTAGAGAAAACCCAGCCTCGCCTGCGCGAATTTGAACCCCCGCTTGGCGGCAACCAACAGGAAGGGAAACGCTTCAGCGTACTTGCCGCGCCGGTAGAGGTCCGCGCCGCGCTGCCGAGCGTCGTAGATCGCCAGCGCATCGGGGAGTAGGACGACGCGCCCGCTCTCGGAAGGCGTGCCCTGAACGATCACCTCCTCGATCATATCCGGTGCGGCGCGCACGGACCTCGGGGTGGTGGGAACGATCACCTCCTCGATTTCACCGGATCCGGCGGGGCCGGTTTCCGTCGCATCTTGCGCGAATGCTACCCCGTACCCCGTAACGGCTAGGATCGCGGTCAGAGTGACTCGGCAGGGTGGGGCTCGCATGGCGGCCAATGTTAACAAAATGACTGGCGCGGTTCAGTGAGGCGCCAACAGCCGGTCGAGGACGATCTTCGCGCATCGGTGATTTTCCGGGCGAAAGATCGGCCGCTCCCCGTGATCGCTCAGACGCAAGCCCTTGGCGCTGGACATCACGTAGCCATCGGCGACGAGTTTCTCGAGGCTGGCGGTGTGCTTGTTGCCGTGCCTTCGCTTGGGTCGAAGGGCGATGATGCCGACGCGGGCTTGCGCGGATAGCGATTCGTAGAGCATCGACGCGCTGTCGGCACTGACCCAGACGTACTCGACGCCGGGCAGGGCCTTCTCGAGGAAATCGGCAGGCATCGAACGCCAATGGCGGAATGTCAGGTTCGGGGCGTCGGGAAGGCACTCGGCGATCCCTTCGGGCGTGCGCCGCGAGTCGCAGACCTGCCAGGCAACCTCGGGTGACGCGCTGACAATGGCCTCGACGTGCTTGCCGATGTCGCCGTTTGACCATTCGAAGTGGATGCTTGTGCCGCCAAGCAGAATGAGACCCGAGTCCGGTTCCTTGTCCACGGCGACCGAGGGGCAGATGACGCCCCGGGTTTCGACAACGTTGGCCCGACGACGTACCCGGTCATGCTGGGGCACGAACAGGAGGTCGAACAAGCCCGAGGGTAGGGTAGGGTTCATCAACACTATGCTCCGCCCCCCGCAGGCGATGCGGGCGACCAGGAGCGGCAGGTGGGTGCCATGGCCGACACCGATCAGCAGGTCCGGCGAGGGAAAGTCCGGCATCCCGCCGAACAAATGCCGGCGGACTTGACGCCACAGCATCGCCTTGGAGCGCACGTCGATGTCGTGGACCTCGATGGGGCGCAACGCTTCGATGCCCTGGAGCAGCGCGGCGGATTGCTTCTCGTGACCGGGTTTGCCGTCGACGAACTGCCAGACCACGACGACCGACTCCGTAGTGTGCCCCGAGTCGGGCGAGGCCGCGCTGGTCATCGGAACCCGCGATCCGGCTCAGCGGAGGCTGTGGTCCATGCCGAACGCCGGATTCTCGTCCGCCGTGGGCCCCACGATCTGGGCGGGTACGCCGGCCACCGTGACGTGCGGAGGAACGTCCTCGAGAACCACGCTTCCCGCGCCCACCTTCGCCCCGGCACCGATTTCGATGTTGCCGATGACCTTGCAGCCGGCGCCCAGCAGGACACCGTGTCGGACCTTCGGGTGCCGGTCGCCGGTCTCCTTGCCGGTACCCCCCAGGGTGACCGCGTGCAGGATGGAGACATCGTCTTCGACCACCGCCGTCTCGCCGATGACGATGCCGGTGGCATGGTCCACCAGAATGCCACGCCCCATCCGGGCTGCGGGA
>CAZJRX010000107.1:9369-11241 GCA_964548145.1 uncultured Pseudomonadales bacterium
GACGCTTATCTGGCTTTGGAAGAACAGGGCCAAGGTGTGGCGGTTGCGATGCCAGAGCCAGTGCGCGATGCGATGCGCCTGCAAGGCGTGGAACCCCTTGAGGAAAAGGAACGGCGTCGACAGATCCTCGCATGCCGGATCCCGGTCGAAGGTGGCGAGAATGTCGGTGAGCGCGTTTGCAAGGATGCCCTCGTCATCGCCCATGGCTTCGTCGATCACGTCGCGGATGAGCATCGTCGGCAGCATGGGGTTGTCCAACTTGCTCGCCAGCCGGAACGATAGCGCGGAGCGGAAGCTCAGGTGATTGAGGATGGTGGCATGGAAATAGCTGCCTAGGATGGGCTCTTCCTCCGCCTTGGTGGCGGCCTCGCGGCGCATGGTCTCCCAGATCGACTCGACATCGAGAACGCCCGTCTCCCGGTAGCGTTCGAGGACGATGCTACGCAGCGTTTGGACACCCTCGTTCATCACGTGACGCAATTCTCTCGGCCTGCGGGTAGCGGCGGCGCGACAGGTTGACCCAGCGGCAATGACATTTCAAGCCTCGAACCGGAGCGAACGCGTCCGTAGCAAGGAAGCCCATCGGAGCCGCGTATACTCGGCCCACGTTCCATTCCGGGTAGCGCAATGACCGATTTCCGGCGCGTCGCCGTCGTTGGCCGAACGGGTAGTCCCCATGTGGTCGACTCGCTGAACATCGTCGTGTCCGCGCTACACAAGGCCGGTGCGGATCTCGTCTTCGAAGCGGATACCGCAACGATGATGGGGAAGTCGGACGGAGTGCCGCGGACGGCGATCGGCATGCGCGTCGACCTGGTGGTGGTCGTCGGCGGCGACGGCAGCCTGCTTGGGGTTGCCCGCGAGGTGGCCCATACCGGCGTGCCCGTGCTCGGCGTCAATCGGGGCGGGTTGGGGTTCCTGGCGGATATCGCGCCGGATCAGATCGTCGAGAAGGTCGCCCACGTCATGGCCGGCGACTACACGGTGGAAAACCGCTTCCTGCTCGAAGCCAGCGTTCATCGAGCGGGAGAATCGCTGGACGTCGGGGTCGCGCTCAACGACGTCGTGGTGCATGCAGGCAGCATGTCGCGGATGATGGACTTCCAACTGTTCATCGACGACGAATTCATCTACGAGCAACGATCCGACGGATTGATCGTCTCGACTCCCACCGGCTCCACCGCCTACGCGCTGTCGGCCGGCGGACCGATCCTGCATCCCCGCCTCGATGCGATCGAGATCGTGCCCATGTTTCCCCACACGCTCACGTCGCGGCCGTTGGTGGTCTACGGCGACTCGACCATCGGCGTGCGTTTCGGCGATGCCGCGGCCACACCCAGGGTGAGCTGCGACTCGCAGGTCGACTTCGGTTTGGGCCCGGGGGACGAGGTGCGGATCGTCAAGCACGCGGACCCGCTTCGGCTCGCCTTTCCCATCGGCCACAGCTTCTACGAGTCCTGCCGCAGCAAGCTGGATTGGGCGACCAGACTCGGGGGACGCCGCTAACGCCGGACGGGCGCGCGGCGGCTCGCATCGTTCAAGCCGGGCGTCCGAAAGAGTCGCACTGGGCCCACTCCTACGGGAATGGCCGGTCGACATCCACGAGGACACCTTCGTCGTTCACATCCACGTGGACCACATCGTCGCTCCCGGTCACGAGCTGCCGGGCCCCGGTATCGCCCTGTAGTTGCTGGAGTTCGCCGAACAGTCGCCTGGGGAAGCCCACGGGGTTGCCGGCTTGACCGCGGCAGCGGGGGCGGACGATGGCGTCGGGGTGTTGGGTCATCGCGTCGAGTAGGCATCGGACGGTGTCCTCTTCGATGAACGGCATGTCCGCGAGGCCAATGATCACGCCGTCCAATCCTGCCGAAG
>CAZJRX010000108.1:0-11136 GCA_964548145.1 uncultured Pseudomonadales bacterium
GCCCCGCAGTCGTGTCGAACAGCCAATCCTCGAGCTCGATCTCAGCCGGTTCGGGCTTCGACGGATCGATGCCCAGCATCCCCCAAAGCTCTTCCATGGGCCGCCAGTCGCCGAGCAGCCATCGGCTGTATTCGTCTGGCCGGTACCCCTTGGCCTCCCACTCCGGTCGCGGCGGGAACAGGTGGGAATCGTTCGTTATGTCGAACTCGCGGGCGTACGTGATGCCCCACCCATGGGGACTGTCGTCGCCGAGCAGCACGCCGTTGGCGTAAATCTTCTCCAGGATTTCGAGGTCGCGGGCGGATTGGATCTCCAGGATCGCCCGGCTGTTCGGGCTGAAACGCTCGACCTGTTGGCGCGAATAAGGCGTCGCGATGTCCTCGGCGCGCTCCCAGTCCTCCAGCTTGCGGCGCATGAACGCCGTGTTGATCGCCTCGGTCTTCCCGCCCTTCTGGACAATGATCGGGTTGAATTTGTAGCTACGGTGGATCGGGAAGATCGCGTCTCGATTTTCGACGCCAAACAGCCATTCCCACCGGCATTGCGCAAGGAACAGGGACCGCAGCGCCTGTGTGCCGTGGTCCGAGTAGAGGCCCGACGGCACGAGAAACCCAAGCCGCCCTTGCGGCCCGAGCAGCGCATGTGCCTTCTCAAGGAAGAGCTTGTAGAGGTTGAGGTCGGCAGACCCTTGGTGACGGTATGGATGCGCCGGGTCGACAAACCCCGTACCCCTCGCACGAATTCTGCGCCACTCCCCGTGGAACGTTTCGTTGGCACGGCCTTGAACAATCGAGAATCGGGCCTGGCTCTTCTTGGTCGAAGCCGGATCTCCGAAAGGGTTGCCGGCGTAGCTCATGTAGTTGGACTGAGCACGGAACCGCGCGTTGTAGTCGAGCCAGTTGCGCTCGGTGGTCTCGTCTTCGAAATAGCCCTTCTGGCGGCGGAGTGCCTCCTGCTTGCCGTAGGATCGGTAGAGCGGATCGATGTTGGAGAAGAACTCCTTGGACACCGGCTTCGCGATGTCCCACGGCGGGTTGCCGAGGATCGCGTCGAATCCCGTCGATCCGTCTCCTTCGACTTGACGAAAGACGTCGGGAAACTCCAACTCCCAGTGGAAGAAGCGCATGTCTGCCGCAACCCGCCGAGCGACGGCTCGCGTAACGTCGGAGGGGGAGGAGAACTCGCGCGGAGACGGTGCGACGTCGATCTCGTCGGCCGGCCAGAACCAGCACGCAGCCCACACGTCCATGGCGTCCTTCAACGACGACCACGCTTCGGAACCCAGCAGTTCGTCCCGATACAGGCGTGCCCGCTCGTCCGCATTGTGGACGGGGAGCGCATGCATGTTGTCGATGACGCCCATGGCCTGCGCGTGTGTGGCGTCAGCCAAGGCGAGCAAATCCGCCTCGAACATGTCCTCTTGAAGAACGAGCTTGAGCTCGAGCTTGAGCGTCTCGTTCACGAACGCCTTGATCGCCTTGGTTCGTGCGTTCTTCTCGAAGTGGACGCCGTTGGAGTGGCTCTTGTCGCCGCCTTCGCGGTTCTTCCACGCCATCGCCGGGTAGTGGGCGAACTCGTCGAACCATGCGCCGATGAGCGAGTTGCCGCACTTGACCTTGTGGTCGAGAAAACCGAACGGCAGCGACTTGTCCATGGTCTCGATCCACAGCGACAGGCGGCACAGCTCGACGGCCAGCGGGTCGACATCGACGGCGTAGATGCAGCGCTCCACGACATAGCGGCGTAGGACGGCCTTGGTGAGGTCCTCGAATCGCTCGTCGTCGGGCGGGCAGGGGATGCGTTCTTCGCCCAAGCCTTCGCGGGCGTCATCCGCCACGCCGAGCAGTCGGATGAGCGAGCGGTCGCCATCGGCTCCTTCGATCCTCTCATGGTGCTGCAGCGCGGCATAGACGGCGTCGGTCAGGAACCGCAGCGCGGCGAGCGGGAAGCTCCCGGATCCGCACGCCGGGTCGCAGACCTTCAACGCGAGAATCCGTTCGGGTACGCGGGGCGTCCACTCGGTGGCCGGCGCGTCGGGGTTGGGCGTGCCGTCGCGCCGTTTCGGCGGTTCGTAGGCCAACGGTCGCAAGGTCCGCTGCACGGTCGGAATGGTCAGTCCGGGCCGCGTGTAGAAGCTGCCGGAACCCTTCCTCGTCCCGCCCCACCGGACGAGGTACCACTCGCCGGGCAGAACGACGCGCACGACCAGTTGGCGCGCCTTTCGACCGATTTCCTCGCGTAGCCGCAGTTGGCGTTCCGGCGTGTTCCTGCCTCGCTTGCTGACCAGTCCGGCTGCCTGAACCGCATCCCGTGCCCATCGTTCGGCGCGTTCACGGCTTAGTTGTCGTTCGTCGGTGCTGACGACGTACTGGGCGCGGGCTTCGGCGGCTTCCTCGATGGGTTCATCCGTTGGCTCGGGTTCGGTCGCCTCCGCCGCGTCTTCTTCTTCGGTTTCGTGGGCGCTCTCCGAAGAACTGTCCTTGAAGCTCGCGAACAAGGCCTTGAGCGCCTTGGTGTCCATCGCCTCCAGCCGCGAAAGGGGCAGCGCCGGTTGATCGCCGGTGGCGAGGAAAACGATCGGATCGTCTGCGGGAGCGGTCTTCAGTTCGTAGTCGAGTAGACCCTCGTAGAGTATGCCGATGTACTCGGACGAGAGGTCCGTGAAGTCCACCGGAACGGTCGTGCGGGTGCTGCCCTTGCGTTGGCGGATGCGCATCGTCGTCCGCGTCAGCAGTTTCAGGATTTCATGGACATCCGCGTCCGGCAGGACGTTGCTCTCGAGACTTGCGTTCTCGAACACGGCGAGCGCTTGGGATAGTGCATCCGGGGTGCCGCTGTCGCCGGGCGCGAACAGTTCGCCGCCATACTTCGTGACGGGCAGGTCTGGGTGGTGCGAGCCTTCGCGCACCAACTTGAACAGAGCCAGTACGCGGGGCCAGGCGGAGTAGCTCTCTCGCATCGCCCGGCCCTGCGCCGCATCGCGTTCTAGCTGCTCGAACAGGCCGTTGAGCCCATAGCTGCCATGGTAGAGCGTGTTCTCGCGGGGCAGCAGCTCGCGCGACTCCGCGAACAGGACCACGACGAGGCGCATGGCGACCCGGCAGCCGGCGCGGTAGATGTCGGCTGCTGCCGTGTCATCGCGGTGTGTGGTTGCGAGGTCGGTGAGTGCGTCGCCGTGCCCACGGATCAGGATCTCCACGGCCTCCCGAACGCGCTCCCCGAGTACCTCCGAGAGTTCGGCCTGGCCCTTGCGGGTGTCGCGGATGGCTTGGAGCAACGCCGGGGTCTCGCCGTCGGCGTCGGGCGTCCACGCCTTGGCATTCAGGAGGACTCGCAGTGCTGTCACCTGGTTGGCTAGTTCGCCTTCCTCGAACCACAGGTCGATGTCCCAATCGCACCATGCCTCGAAGTCCAGGCCGGCGAAGAGCAAGCGCCAGTGACGACCATTGGTGATAAGCGCGAGATGCTCGTTGTTGGCGCGCAGATAGCCGATCGCCTGGCTCACGAGCCGTCGGCTGCGGCCGAGACCGAGTCGTTTGCTGTCGTCGATGAACACCGGTAGCCGTGCGCCGCGGATGCCTTTCCACAGGTGGTTCGGCTTGACCGACTCGCCGGTTGCCGTAGGCCTGCGCTCCGAGGTGGGCACGGCGCTTCCGCGCAGCCAAGTGCCCGTTGCGGCGTCGAGCCCGCAGACCTCCTCCAAGACGAACGTCACGAACCGGATCCTATCTTCGGTCGCATCGCCTTGCGATGCGCCATCGGTTGGGCCATGCGCCTCGTCAATCATTGCGTTGGCTCGAAGCCGCAATTGCCGCACGGTGTAGTCGTCTAACGGATCCGGCTTGAAGCGTGCCAGGTCCTGCAGCCGGCTCACGTCGAGCAACAGTCCGTGGTGGCTCAGCCGGTCCCATCCCGGCAACGTCTCAGGTTCGTCGCTCATGGGCTAACGCGCCGGCCAGGGCGCGCCGCCGGCAGCCGGACCTCGATCGCGACGGGGAACACCTGTGCAGTTCCCGCCAGTGCATGGCGCCCCGGAAGGAGGTGGTCGAGGATTCGCGTGCGTTCCCTTCGAAGCTGCTCGCCGATTTCCTCGTAGTGGTGTTGCCGACGTTCGATTTCCTCACGCTTCGCTTCTATGGACTGGTCCATCACGGCGAGCTGTTCGACTTCGTCGAAGAGTTGACCTTGGCGTTGCTTGTCCTGCAGTTCGACGATCTCGCGCTCGAGTCGATCAACCGTGGACCGCTCGATGAGCGTCGACAGCTCGCCTTGCCGTTGGCGGTAGCGCTCGTCTTCCCGTTGTCGTGCCGTGTCGTGATCGACGACGAGTTGGTCCTTCAGCGACGCCGTCAATTGCTCCGCGTAGGTGCGAATCCAAGCCTGCAGGGAGCGGGCGGTGTCCGATAAGGCGTCGGCAGCGACCTCGCGATGTTCGGGAGCCGTCACTCCGTTAGCCTGTCGCTGGTCAACTGCGGACGCGTGCGGGAGCGGTTCGCCGAGCTCGCCGTCCCGGACGGGAAAAGCCACGGTCCGCACCCACCGATGGAATGTCTCCCGCAGTTCGTTCACCGCCAGTTCTTCGATGCTCAGGAGGATCAGGGCCTCGGCGTTCGTTGGCACGTCACCCAATCGCACCGTCCATCGGGACACCTGCGCCTCCCCGGGATAGCGCCGCCTCGCGAGCGTGCCGAGTCCCCGTTGTACCAACGGGTGGGCCAGGTGCATCAGGAGCGCATCGCGGCGTGGCAGAAAAACCGTCAGTTGGTCGAGACGTTCCATGAACGGATCAGTACTAAAGGCGAGCTTCGGCATTGCGCCAGGTCCGCCGCGTGTCGACGGTGTGCGAACGGCGTCGTCGATCACGTCCCGCCAGCCGGGGAGGTCCGGTGTTTTGACCCGGTACAGGCCCCTTTCGTCCGCCACCTCCAGCTGCGGGCGCTGCCGGCCGATGGACAGCGCCGTGTCGAGCGTCTCGAGTAACGCGTGTGGATCGAGGTCGATTTCGTCGGCCATGGCTTCAAGCCGGGCGGCTTCCCGGGTTCCGCGCTCCGAAGGCTTCACGGCGTTGTCGGCATCGATCACGGCCTTGCCCCGCGCCGCGTCGATGCTGACATCGAGTTCTGCTTGGACGGCCACCGAGGTCTCGCCGCGAATCAGGCGGCGATGGGTGGCGCGGTCGAAGATCTCGTTGAGGGAGCCCAAGTCTTCGCGGATCTCGTCGGCCTTGCGGATGACGTGATCGAGGAACTTGAGATCGGCATCCGACTCGCTGACGAAGTGGTGCACGGTGACGTCCCGGCCTTGCCCGTAGCGATCCAGGCGGCCGTTCCGTTGTTCCAGGCGGGAGGGGTTCCAGGGGCAGTCGTAGTGCAGCAGGTAGCGAGCGGTGCGGTGGAGGTTGAGACCTTCCGATGCGGCGTCGGTGGCGATCAGGATCCGCACGGCGGAGGCCGGGTCGTTGAACTCGGCTTTGACGTTCTCGCGGTCGCGTTGGTCGAGACCTTCCGGGCCGCCCGCACCGAAGAGCGTAAGGATCCGCTCGGGTGGATACCGTTCGCGCAACCGTCGGGCGAGATAGTCGAGGGTGGTCTTGTACTCGGTGAACACGATGAGACGCTCGTCCAGGCGGAAGTCACCGCCGCTTCGCAGCGCCCCATAGCCGGGTCGGCGCTTCGCTTCGCTGTGCGCCGCCTCCGCCTCCGGCCCAGCCACGCCGACCGCGCACTGACCAACCGCGTCTGGTCGCTCGTGCTCCCGTACGCGCTTGTTCCCTACGAGGAGATCCTCGATCAACTCGACGAGCGCGTCGAAACGGGTGTCGACCGACGGTATCTGATCGGTGATCCCGGGAGTGTCGTCTCCGGCGTCGAGATCGAAGCCGAGTTGTCCGAGGGCGCGTTCGATGCGCTCGATTTCGATAGCCACGTCGTCCGCGTAGTTCTTGATCCACGCGCCGACGACGGTCGCGGCGGTTGCCTCCCGTTGTTGCGTCTCGCGGTCGTCGCCTGTCTCTGCCTTCAGCGCACGTTCGGCCGCGGTTAGCTCGCGGTCGGTTGCGGGCTGATCCGCGAACCCGTGGCGCGCTCGGCGCCAGGACTCGGCGAAGGCTGCGGGACAGGAGAGCAGGCGCTTGCCGAGGACTTCGACGGCGAACGTGCCCGCCCGACGGTGGCCCTTTGTGCCGACGTCGACGAGATCTCGGATGGCTGCCCGGAACGCATCGAATGAGTTCGAGAGTTCCGTCTCCCTTGTGTCGACCGGCAGCGCTAGCGCATGCGGCGGGTTGCGGGTGCAAAAGCGCTGCTCGCTGCCCGCGTTGATGTCGCGCTTTAGGCGTCGTACGACGACATCCTCGACGCGGCCACGCATGGCGGGGCTCATCTCGCTGGTTCGAGTGAACCGCACGGGATCCAGCATCTCGAGCAAGCCGGTGAAGGAACGCGTATGGCCGTTGTGCGGCGTGGCCGATAGGAACAGGCGGTGCTCGAACTGAGGCGCAACTAGGCGCAGCGTCCGGCAAAGCTCGCTGTCCTCGCCGAAAGGCGAGGGCATGAGGTTGTGGCACTCGTCGACGATTAGCAGATCCCACGGCAGATGCGGCGACCCTTCGGGGGCGCGACAGGCGGCGAGGAACTGCTCGCGGACATCGGGTTGGCGCAGGTAGTGGTACGAGGCCACGATGCGGCTGAACGAACGCCACGGGTTGGCGTCCATGCCAAGGCGTCGCCGCAGTCGGTCCGTGCTCTGGCGGTCGACCACCTCGAAGCGAAGGGAGAATTTGTCCCAAAGCTCCTCGCGCCACTGTTGACGCAGGGATGCGGGTGTCAGCACGAGTATGCGTTGAATGCGTCGCCGCAAGAGCAACTCGGTCATGATCAGACCGGCTTCGACGGTCTTGCCGAGCCCCACGTCGTCGGCGACGAGCAGGCTGACCCGTGGCATCCGCAGTGCCTTCAGCAACGGTACGAGTTGGTAGTCCTCGACGCGCACGCTGCCGTGGAAGGGGCTGGCGATCGGCTCGCGCCGCAACGGCCCGTCGCCGTCAGGATCGAGGTAGGGCGAGAGTGCGGTCCAACGGGCGGCACGTACCAACGCATCGAAGTCGGCCGGAGCCATCGGATCGTCTTCGGCGCGCGGTAGCGCATTGGGCTCGAGAAGGTCGCACTTGGGTTCCAGTTCCCAGAGCAGCTTCTCGTCGGGAGGCGACTGCGCGTCCTTGTATTCGACGTGAACGAGATGGATGGTGCCGTCTTCCCCGGCGAACGGCTCGACCGCGGCGACGACACCGCGACGGTTGCGGACCGTGGCAAGCATGCCGGCCCGAGGCACATTCGAGCTCGCTAGCCTGGACATGACCGCCCAGCAGCCTGTCGGACTTGGCGGCGTCAGCCGAGAAGGCCGACGGGGTTATGGGGCGGCTTGGGTTGGGGCAAAAGGCGGTGCCGCGAGGCAACGGCTTTTGTGGCGCTACGTGACGTCGTTTCCAGGATGGCGAGACCTTATCGTTGCGGGCTTTGGTACCGGGTGGCCAATCGTACAAATTCGTGTGACTTGGCGGCAACCGGGCACAGCGCAACGGCACAAGTTAGGGTGTTAGGGGGTGTTAGGGTTCTCAACTTGACCCACGTGACGCCCTGAAGTAGCGTGCCAATGAGCGTGCTTCGCGCCTGACCTCAGCCGGCTTTCCCCAGCAGGGCCGATTGGGAGGTAAAGGGGGCGTGTGTCCTCGAAGCGTCATCGTCAACCCGCTCCGGCGGGCTCGCTGGGGGAGTCGTGGCCGGGGCTGATGGGGTGATCGATGACCGCACGCAATTCCCTCAAACGTCTGATTCGCGCCCGCATGCGCAAGACGGGCGATTCCCTTACCGCATCGGCGAGCCCGTGCGCTAAGGTCGCGGAACGGTGTGTCAGATCGGTAAATCGACCTGGTTGAACGTTTGACGAAGGCACGAAGGGAGCGCGCGGCAACGGTCGGGGTCACGGAGCACGGCAACTCGGCGGTGCTCGTGACCGTCGCGTCGGATGGTGAACTCCTCGATCGCCGTCGCGTCGGCTTGACGAATGGGCTGCCGACCCACCCGCATCACCATGAAGGCTCGTGGGCGGTGGGTCGGTACCGAGACAACACCTGGGCGCGGGAGATCACCCTTGCCGAAGCTGTCGAGCTTGTCGAGCGCGTTCGGGAGGCGGCTGCATGCGGTTCTCGGGAGTGTCTCGGAGAGCTGGCGGCGGCGGTATCCGTGCCGATCGAGAGGATCGCGATCCGCGCATGTCCGGAACTGCCGGCGACGACCGAGGAACGCATCAGGGACAACCGGGCGCAGACCGTTGCCGACACGGTGATGTATCGACAGGCTCTCGCCGGCGCGGCGCAGGCGCGCGGCTGGACCGTGACCTGGTACGACCGCGACGACGTGTTCGGGGAGGCCGCCGCCGCACTTGGCTGCGAGGACATCGGCGCGCTGTTGTTGACGATGGGGCGCTCGGTCGGGCCACCTTGGCAGGCCAAACACAAGCTTGCTGCTGCCGCCGCGCTTGCCGCCGCGGCGGGCGATTTTGCGTCGGCGCTGGTCCACGACCCGCCCCTGCGAGGCTAAGGACTCGCGGGGCCCAGTGCACGGGCAACGCGGAAACCCAACGCGGGCGATGGGCGTTGCGCTCTCGGTGTAGTAGGTAGTAGAACTGACAGCCAACAACCGGGAGAGGCCACGCGTGTCCAGCCACACCATCGAACTCACGGAGACTCTCTACGACTACCTGCTCGCGAACGGCACCCGGGAGTCGGCGGTGGCCCGCGAGCTGCGCGCCCACACCCTCGTCGCGACGCGCGCGCACCGGATGCAGGTGTCTCCGGAGCAGGGCGCATTCATGCAACTGCTGGTGCGGCTGTTCGGTGTCCGGCGCGCGCTGGAGGTCGGTACGTTCACGGGCTACAGCGCCTTGGTTGTGGCCGAGGCGCTGCCGGACGACGGTCGCCTCATCGCGTGCGACGTATCCGAACAGTGGACGGCGATCGGACGACCGTTCTGGGAACGGGCCGGGGTGGCGGACAAGATCGACCTTCGCCTGAGGCCCGCAGTGGACACGCTGGATGAACTGATCGCCGCCGGCGAGGGGGAGTCCTTCGACTTCGCCTTCATCGACGCGGACAAGGCCAACTACGATGCCTACTACGAGGGTTGTCTGACCTTGCTCAGACGCGGGGGTGTGATCGGCATCGACAACGTGCTGTGGGGTGGGCGCGTCGCGGACGAACGTGCCCAGGACGAGGACACGCGCGCCATCCGGGCATTGAACCTGAAGGTCCACGCCGACGAGCGCGTCGATGCCGCCATGCTGCCGATCGGCGACGGTCTCACCCTCGCCGTCAAACGGTAAGTCGCATGTCCCTCGAGAGGATCGAGCTACAGCCCGACGGGGATTGCGCCGGAACGGTGATCTGGCTGCACGGGCTGGGTGCCGACGGCCACGACTTCGAACCCATCGTGCCGATGCTCGACCTCGGCGTGGCGGTGCGGTTCGTGTTTCCCCATGCGCCGGTGCGTCCGGTGACGATCAACGGTGGCATGGAGATGCGCGCCTGGTACGACATCGACCCGCGCCAGCCGCTTGCCGGGACCGCCGATATCCGGGCGTCCGCGGACGCGGTGGAGGACCTGGTCCGGGACGAGGAGGCGCGGGGCGTGCCGCACTCGCGAATTGCACTGGCCGGATTCTCCCAGGGCGGCGTGATCGCGCTGCATCTGGCGTTGCGTTCCGAGGCGCGTTTCGCCGGCGTGATGGCGTTGTCCACCTACGTGCACGATCACGAACACCTGGCCGACGAGATCAGCTTCGCAAGCATCGACACGCCGGTATTCATGGCCCACGGGCAGATGGACCCGATGATTCCCATCGCCCGCGCCATCACATCCCGGGAGGCCTTGACCGGGTTGGGCTACGACGTCGAGTGGCACGAATACGGCATGGGTCACGAGGTTTGCCCCCAGGAGATCGCCGATATCGCAACGTGGCTCACCGCCAACTTCGACTGACGCCTCGGCTGCGCACGGTCAGCGTGTCGTCAACTCACCGCCCCACAACTCGTCGAGGAAGGTTTCCCAGGGCATGACGCGGATG
Organism: uncultured Pseudomonadales bacterium; assembly: GCA_964548145.1. Taxonomy (GTDB): domain Bacteria; phylum Pseudomonadota; class Gammaproteobacteria; order Pseudomonadales; family Azotimanducaceae; genus VXYL01. Next base: position 10,120 of record CAZJRX010000108.1, read on the forward strand.
CCATCGACGGTTCTGGGTGTCGACTCCATGCACACGACGACGTAGTGGTCGAACATATCCTCGTCCCGCAACGCGGCCAGGCCCCGCATGTCGCGTTTGCCGACAACGCGTTTCGCCTTGACTTCGACGGCAAGGTTGCCGAGCACGAAGTCCACATCGATGTTCGACTTGGAACGCCAGTACCTGGGTGTGTCGAGTCGGTGGTAGTCGCAGAACGCCTTCATCTCCTGGAAGACGTAGCTTTTCGTTCAACAGTTCCGGCATCCGTTGGATCTCGTCGATGACGATGGCGGAGGTTTCCGGCGTCAAGGCCTCGCGAATCAGTGCCGGATTGCGCGCCAGACGCAGGAACAGGGTCTGGTCTAGGAGGTTGTACACGGGTAGCCCGGCAAGCTGCTGGCGGATCAGCGTCGACTTGCCGGTCTGGCGGGGACCGAACAACAGGCAGGATCGCCGGTCGAGAATCTCGCGGACGTTCAGGTAGCGGGGAATCGGGCCGGCCAAGGTATGATGATCAGCATCTGAATCGCTGATTATCATGATAATCAGCGATAGTGTTGTCAAATATCAGAATCAACGCACCGTCGCCTCGGGCAATCCGGCTGGGCTCGGCTTGCCGACAACCGGTCCCTCGGTCGTCACAAGGGCGTCGTCGCGGTTTCCCGCGTGACCCGGCCGGCGACGCCCCGGTGCAGGGGTCGGCGAAGACGGGTTTTTGCAGCCGGCGCGTTCGGGCGGCTGGCGGGCGGTATAATCGCCGCCTTTCTGCCCATGCGCCCCACCATGTCCCTCCGGGTCTTCATCGACGGTCAGGCCGGCACGACGGGACTTGAACTCGCCGCCCGCCTGCAGGACCACGCCCAGATCGAGTTGCTCGCCATCGAGGATGGCCTGCGCAAGGATCCTGCTCGTCGCGGGGAACTGTACGAGCAGGCCGATGTCGTGGTGCTCTGCCTGCCCGACGACGCGGCACGGGAGGCGGTGGATCTCGCACCCGAGGCCCGTTTTCTCGATGCC
>CAZJRX010000109.1:0-2795 GCA_964548145.1 uncultured Pseudomonadales bacterium
CAACAAGCCGCACGTGGTCCGGCCGTCGGTATTGCCGCTTGCGGACTACATCGACGTCTACGTGGGGCAGCAGGCGAAGCGCTACCTCGAGAACTACGACCGGGACGAACCCTGGTTCTGCTGGGTGAGCTTCGGCGGCCCGCACGAACCCTGGGACGCACCCGAGCCCTATGCCAGCATGTACGACCCGCAAGCCATGCCGGTTCCCGTGCCCCGGCCCGTCGACGACCATCCCCGTCCCAAGGGTTATCTCGATCAACGGATGGAGCATGGCAGTCCGAAGCTGGACCCGGGCGACGAGGCCGCCATGCGCGCCAACTACGCCGGCAACGTCAGCCTGATCGACGACCAGATCGGCGAGATTCTCTCGGTCATCGAAGAACGCGGCGAACTCGACAACACCGTCATCGGCTTCACATCCGACCACGGCGAGATGAACGGCGACTGGGGCCTCATCTACAAGATGGTCTTCCTGGACGGTTCGGTGCGCGTGCCGATGCTTGTGCGTACCCCGGAAACGGCCAAGAACGGGGGCCTGGTAAGCGATGCGCTGGTGGAGAACTGCGATCTGGGTCCGACGCTGGCCGAACTTGCCGGCGGCGAATTGCAGCATCGCCAGTTCGCCCGTTCACTGTGCCCGGCGCTCGACGTCAACGCCATGCACCGCGACCACGTTGCCTCGGAGATCCATGGCGAGTTCATGCTGATGACCCAGGACTGGAAGATGGCGCTGAACGCCGAAGGCCAGTGCTACCTCCTGTTCGACCGCAACGCCGATCCCCAGGAAACCCGCAACTTGGCAGGGTTGCCGGAATCCACGGCGGTGGAGGACGAACTCCGACTCAGGACGTTGGAACGGATTGCCCAGACCCAGCTCAAGGAACCGTAGGGGACGTCTGCGGGCAACGCCGGGTGGCCAACGTCGAGGCAACGAGCCGCCTGGCGACGTTGTCCCGTCCCGCGCTCGTCACTGTACCGAGCTGTGCTCGGTTACCGCCAACGGCAGCTTGTCGACGATCTCCTCGCCGACCCAGATCTGCGGATCCGAGTGTTTGTAGCCCTTGCTCTCTTCGCGTTCCCGGACCAACGCCACGGCGCGGTCGAATGCGGCCCGGTAGTCGTCGTCGTTGAGGCTGTCCCGGTAGTACGCCTCCCCGAAGTAGGTGTATTCGCGACCGTTTTCGCAACCGAACGATGTGCGGTCTGCACTGGCGGCAGTGATGATCATGGCGCGCGGCGACTTCAGGTCCTCGATGTAGCCGCCGGAAAAGCAGGCCGAAACCACCACCACGCGCCATGGCAGGCCGGCACCGTTGACGATCTCGCCGAGCCGTTTCGCGGACAAGTTGTTGAGGCGCATCGACTCGAAAAGAACCGAGAACTTGTGATCCTTGGAACCGTGTGACGTCATGTGCAGGAACAGGAGATCCTCCGGGCCCATCTTCCGGGCCACGCCCTTCAAGATGGACTCGAGGTTCGGACCGTTCGCCAACGGCAACTCGTCCATGGTGTTCCTGCTGTTGACCAGTATCGCCGTTCGACCCTCGGCGCCGAGCCGTTCCCGGAACAGCGACTCGACATGCTTGACCTCGTTCTCGAAGACATCCTCCTTCGCGCTGGAGGCAAAGCCAACGAAGTAGGTCTCGGGCACGCCGTCCTCAGAGGCGAGAACGTCGGCCAGCGCGGCTTCGACAAGGCGCGGCTGATCGTAGTAGAGGGTCTCGACGTCGAGCGGCGGCCGCTTTGGCGACGGCGCCACCACCATCGGCACCGACGGACCTCGGCAGGCGACCAAGCTGGCAAGCGCCGCGAGGGCGGCGAGCGCGGCAACTGCGCGGCGCGCCCGGGTCACATCGAGCTCCCGGAACACGACCCGGGCCGCGACGGCGGCGACGATGTAGGCGAGAACCCTTTCGGCGATGTGTGACTCGAACGCATGGACCACAGCGTAAACCACAACGCCGCCGATCTCGACCGCCAGCACGCCCGCCAAAAGATGTGCGAATCGATCGACCCGCGCCGAGCCCACCGCAATGACCAGCAGCACTGTGATCTTCGCGAAGAGCATGGCGCAGAATGCGTACAGCCCCCAGCGCTGGAACACCGCTCCACGGCCTGCATCCACGTAGTCGACGACAAACGCGAGCCCGAACAGGAAGAAGAGCGCGGCCAGGATCCCGCGGGCATCGCCGCTCGTGCGCCGCTTGAGCGGGACAGGCAGGAAGAGCGCGAACCCGAGTGCGAGGTCGCGGCCAATGCGGTCGAACAGCGAGAGCAGCCGCGCGGTCGGAGGCGGTTGCGGCGCAGGCGGTTCCCAGAATCCAACGTCCGCCATGGCACCGGTCCCGAGGTGAGTCGAGCGTCATTGTACGGCTCGGCGGAAACATTGCTTGCACTGACGATTCAACTGGGTATAGTCCGGCGACGTGTTGGGCAGAATAAGGAGGTGATCAGTGCAATCTTTTGTTGGGGGCAACCCCCTCTGATTCCTTTTTGGATTCTTGAGGGAGGTTGATTCCCTCACCAAACCACCGGGGTGGTGCCGGACGCGGCACCACCCCGGTTTCACGTCCGGCATCCGCATAGCATCCAGCAAGGCCACGCCATGAAACTATCGGTCGAGTTCCCGAGCGTCAGCTATCGCGAAGGCGGCGATGGCGTTCGTCGGCTGGCGCAGCAGATCGAAGCGATCGGCTTCGATCAACTCGACGTATTCGACCATGTGGTCATGGGCTTCCCCACCGCCGATCGCGAAGCGCCGATGTACCCCCCGAAGATGCCGATCCTCGAAGCCT
>CAZJRX010000109.1:2805-3990 GCA_964548145.1 uncultured Pseudomonadales bacterium
CGCATCTCGCGGCCGTCACTGAACGAATTGGCCTCGGTACGGAGGTTCTCGTCCTACCCCAACGCCAGCCGGTGCTCGTCGCCAAGCAGGTCAGCACGCTGGATACGCTCTCCGGCGGTCGTGTGCGCCTCGGCATCGGCGTCGGCTGGCAGGAATCCGAATACGACGCCCTGGAGGAGGACTTCGCCACCCGCGGCCGGCGCATGGACGAGGCCATCGAACTGATGCGTGCCTATTGGTCCGACGAGCAGGTGGACTACCAAGGTCGGTTCTACACGTCCACTGCGATGGCCATGGAGCCGAAACCGCCGCAAGGTCGACAGCTACCCATCTGGATCGGCGGAAACTCCAACCGCGCCCTGAAACGGGTTGCCGAATACGGCGACGGTTGGCTGGCCACCGCCATCACCGATCCCGACGTCGCTGCCCGCTGCCGGGCCAGGATCACTGCCTATGCGGAAGCAGCGGGGCGGGACCCGAGCGAGATCGGCTATCAGATGATGCTTGACGTACCGCCAAGGGACGCGGCTGGCAAGCGCTTCTATGCGGAGTTGGATCGCGTCCGCGCCCGCGCCGCCGAAGTCAGGGCGATGGGCTTCGGTTGGGGCGCACTCAACGCGACGGCGATCTTCCAGGCCGGTGCGCGCAGCGTCGATGCGATGGTCGATGTGCTCGGACGCGCCCACGAGGCGATCCGCAGCGAGGTCGGCTAGACCCGCGATAGGCGCGTCAGAAGAACACGACGACGGCCCCGAACGAGCCCGCTATCACTGCGGCCAGCAGCAGCGAATAGAGCCACGTCAGGACCGCGAAACTCGCGAGGGCCACGAACACGCCCGTCGAGTAGAAGCGCTTGAGCGCCACGAAGTAGTACGCGGTCAGCGCCAGCAGCAGGATTCCGTCAACGGCGGGCCAACTCTCTGGTGTCAGCAAGGCGACCCCGAACACGATGAACGCCATCGTGTGGATGTGAAGGCTGAACACCAGGTGCTCGGCGTAGAACCGGTGCCGACGGATGAACATCACCTTCAGCATCAGCGCGTACAGCGGCAGCACGAAGAACATGGCAACCGGCAGGTAGCCGACGAAGCGATCCCGGACCACCGGCCAGGGCGCGTGGAACACGTCCACGACTTGACCCACGACGAACACGTCGAACGGTTCGTCGAGACCCTCGCCACCGCC
>CAZJRX010000109.1:4000-11113 GCA_964548145.1 uncultured Pseudomonadales bacterium
GTGACGATGAGCAGCATGCGCGGAACCGACGATTCGGGGCGCGCCAGTATCTGTTCGATCTTGGCGGCTCGCTCTTCGCCCAAGCTGCGCTTTAGGGCCTCGATGGCTTCGGCATTCGCCTCGATCTCCCCGTTGTCCTCCGTTACGCCCCTCTCGATCAGGCCGGGGCCGTCGTCTCCTTTGCGGTCGTCGACGGATAAGGACAGCAATAGGAAGAACAGCAGGCTCGTGAACAGGTATAGCCGAAACGGTGACAGGTAGTGGGCACGCCGGTTGCGCGAAAACTCGAGCGAGAGGAACCCCGGGCGGAGGAACAGGGCACCGAACGTCCGCCACACCCGCGAGTCCGCCTCGAAGGTCTCGGCGAGAACCTGGTAGACAACCGGAAACAGCGACCGCAGGTAGTCCCGGTCGTTCTGGCCGCAGACCGCGCAGAACCTGCCCTGCTTCAACGAGCCGCAGTTGGGGCAGGTGACCGGTGCCGACGATGTCTCCGCGTCGGGCTGGTCGGTCTCTTCGCCGCAGGATGATTGGCCCATGCGCGCATCTTACCCGCGTCCAACGTTGGAATGACGCGGGTTACACTCGTGCGCGTGAGGGCACCGAATCACATCCACAACGCCGAAAGCCTGGCGCCGTTGATCCGTCGGCACGCCGACGAAGCCGAGCGCATCCGCCACCTGCCCCAAGCGGTCGCCAAGGCTTTCGCCCGACAGGGTCTGTACCGCCTCGCCGGCACCAAGGACATCCACGGTAGCAATGCCGACCCGATGACCCAGATCGGCGTCATCGAAGCCGCTTCCCGGGCCGACGGCAGCGCCGGCTGGAACCTGATGATCGGCATCGAGACGTTCGGCTTGATCGGTCCCGGGTTCAAGGACCGCTGCCCGGAACTGATCGCCGACCCCATGACCATCATGGCGAGTTCAACGGCGGCCGTTCACCGGGCTCAGCGGGACGGCAACGGCTGGCGCGTATCCGGCCAGTGGCAGTTCGCGAGCGGCATCCACAACGCCCAGATCTTCGGCGCAACGGTGCGCCTCTACGACGGCGACGAACTCCTCGACGAGGGCAACCGCTACGCGGTCGTGCCCGAGGAGGAGTTCGAGATCGTCGACACCTGGAACGTGGCCGGCCTGCGCGGGTCCGGCTCCCACGATGTGCGTCTCGAGGACGTCTACGTCCCGGATACCCGGATCATCGCGCCCATCGGCGGCAACGAGGCGACGACACCCCAACTACGCCTGCCGCTAGGCAACCGTCTGGCCTACAACAAGGCCGCCGTGGCGATCGGCATCGCCCGAGCGGGCATCGATGCGTTCGTCGACCTGGCGACCAACAAGCAACCCCGCTTCACGACCAAGACGGTCCGGGACAGGCCCTTTGCACAACGAGCGATCGCACTCGCCGAAGCGCGCCTCACCGGAGCGCGGGCGGCGTTGATGGAGCTCACGGCGGCAAGCTGGGAAACAGTCGTCCGGGGAGACGAAGTGTCCGACCGGGATCGGGCGCTATTCCACATCGTCGCGTCCGATACGGCACGCGCCGCCGTGGAGACGGTCGACATCCTGTGTGAAGCGGCGGGGACGTCCGCGAACCGGATCGGCGACCCGCTCGAGCGCATCAGCCGTGATGTCCGGGTGGTTCGCCAACACGCGACCGTGGCACCGCACCTGATGGAAGACGCCGGCCGCGCGTTGCTCGGCCTCGAATCCCAATCGGCGGTCGTTCGCTCCCGCTGACGGTCCAGCGCCGCCAAGCGCCAAGTTGCCACGCCCCCGTAGCGGGGCTATAAACCGTGTGGCAATACCGAGGAATGCCCCAGGCAGCCGATCTTCCAGGAACAACCGATGGCGTGTCGGCATCGCCGTGGCGGATCCCCGCAGGGAGGAGTCCTTCGATCAACACGAAATCGATACCGGCCAGCAAGGAACGACCGTCTACGAGACCTGTATAGACGTTCCCTGCGAAGGCAACCCCGGGGACAACTGCCGCACGCGCAGCGTCAGCCTGTAGCCCGACCCGTTGGCTCGCCCCGCAGCAGGGCCGCCACGTTCAACAGTGCGAAGTCGAACATGGCGGGGCTCGCCAGCGTGACGCCGAACGGCAAGCCTGCGGCGCTCCGACCGGCAGGGATGGCAACGGCGCAGAGATCCAGCAGATTGACACAATTCGTGAACGTGCCGAGTCTCGCATTGGTCCGGACGGGATCCGCTTCGACCTCGGCCTGCGTGTAGATTCCCGGGGTCGTAGGCATCACCAGGACATCGATGTCGTGGAACGCGAGTTCGGCCTCGCGTTTCAGTGTCGCTAGCCGGTACTGACCCGCGAAGCAGTCCGCTGCAGTGGCGGCCTTCCCGCCCGCGATGACCCGTCGTGTCACCGGGTGAACGGCATCCGGATTCCGCTCGAGGAAACACCCGACGGCCGCATACCGCTCCGCCAGCCACGGGCCGTCATAGAGCAGCTCGCCCGCTGCGAGGAACGGGGCGGGCCCCACTGGAACCGGTCTGCCGGGCAGTGCGTTGACGAAGTCTGCGTAGGACTCGCGATGGCATTCGTCGATCTGCGGCAAATCCACCGGATCGAAGTACCCGAATCGGGTTTCGTCCGCGCTGAAGGAACCGTGCACCATGCGACGGGCATAGGGATCCGCCTCGTCGAAGCCGCCCGCGACCCCTGCTACGGTGCGTGCGTCGGCAACGGTGTGGGTGAACACCGACACGCAGTCGAGGGTTCGGCAGGCGGGGACGACGCCACGCGTCGACCACCAGCCGCGGGTAGGCTTGAACCCGACGAGCTCGTTGAACGCCGCCGGCACGCGCCCCGATCCGGCAGTGTCCGTACCGAGGGCGAACGGGACGAGACCAAGTTTCACCGCCACTGCGGAGCCGCTGCTGCTGCCGCCCGCGATATGGTCCGGATGCAGGGCGTTGACGACCGCACCGTAGGGTGACCGCGTCCCCACCAGGCCCGTTGCAAACTGGTCCAAATTGGTCTTGCCCACCGGAATCGCGCCCGCCGCGACCAACCGCTCCACCACCGTCGCCGAGGTTCCGGGCGTGTAGGCATAGTCGGGACACCCGGCGGTGGTCGGAACGCCGACGAGGTCGATGTTGTCCTTGATGGCGAACGGCACGCCCCACAGCGGCGCCGAGGCGGGGTCGAGTTCGGCGAGACGATCGATATACGGTGCGAGTTCGGCGTTGCCGAGCAAGCGAATCCAAGCCCGGTGGTCCCGGGTGCGTTCTATCCGACAACCAAGTTCATCGACCAGATCCACCGGCTCAATCCGACGCGACAACGACGCGTCGCGAAGCGCCGTGATGGTCGCCGGCAACGTCATGCCGCCGAGGCGAGCGGCTGTCCCGCCCGCACCGTCTGTCCCACACGCACCAGCACCTCGCCGACCACGCCGGCCCGCTGTGCCTTGACCTCGAATTCGGCCTTCATGGATTCGACGACGAAGAGCACGTCGCCCGCCGCCACCCGCTGGCCGGCCTCCACGGCTACCGACCAGACCGACCCCGCCAAGGGACTTGCGACCAGCGGCGCGGTGTCGTCTCTTGCGGCCCAACCGCCGTTCTGCCCCGGTTCCGGCTCGTCATGTTCGAAGGTCATCAATCCCTTCGAACGCCAGTCGTCGAGTTCCCGGGCAAACGCCTCGCGGCGTCGTACCCCAAAGGCGTCGATGTCGGCGCGATGTTCGTCGAGGAACGCCTGGTGCGCCTCGTAGTCGAAGATCCCGGACTCGATCTCGATATCCAGGGCACCGCGCGGAAACGCCTGGCGCATCTCTGCCAGCTCCCCGGCATCGACTTCGTGGAAGCGGATGCGGTCGAAGGGACGCAGTAGCCAGTGTTCATCGAAGGCTCGGCCGCGGCGTTGGGCGTCCCAGACCTGCAACGTGCGACCCACGAACTGGTAGCCGCCCGGTCCTTCCATGCCGTAGATGCACAGGTAGGAACCGCCGATGCCAACCGAGTTCTCGGCCGTCCAGGTGCGCGCCGGGTTGTACTTGGTCGTCACCAGGCGATGCCTCGGATCCAGGGGTGTCGCCACCGGTGCACCGAGGTAGACGTCGCCCAAGCCCATGACCAGGTATTCCGCCCCGAGCACGATGTCCTTCACCGCCTGCCGGTCGGGCAGTCCATTGATCCGGCGTATGAACTCGACGTTGTCCGGGCACCAGGGCGCGTCGGCCCGTACGGAGCGGACATAGCGGTCAACTGCCTGCCTGCAGGCCGGGTCGTCCCAGGAAAGCGGCAGATGCACGGTGCGGGACCGAACGCGCTCGCCCGGAACCTCGAGTACGGCATCGACGAGTGGCCGCAGGCGCGCGACAACATCCGCCGCGGAGCACCGTCGCCAGTCGTAGCGAACCAGCAGCGAACGGATACCCGGCGTCATCTCAAGGATGCCGTCCAGGCGTGCCTGGGCGATTGCCGTTTCCAACGCGTGCACGCGAAGCCGCAGTCCGAGGTCGAGCACGTTGGCCCCGAACTCGACCAGTAGCGTGTCCTGGGCGGCACGACGGACGCGGATATCGCCGATCTCGGCGACGATCACGGACTCGAACCGATGGTTCAAGGCCACCCGTTTCGCCAACGCCGCAGTGTCGCCGCGTGTGATCGCGTCGTCCTGGATCTTGCCAACGCGTCTCGCCTCGGCCTCGGTGACGGCGCAGAGGCGCACCTTCTCGCCAGCGGCAAGCTGGCCCAGCTTCCAGCCGTCCGCCTCGATGACGGTGGCGGGACAAACTAATCCCCCCAGGCTCGGACCGTCGGGGCCCAGGACGACGGGCAGGTCGCCGGTCAAGTCGATGGTGCCGAAGGCGTAGGCGTTGTCGTGGACGTTGGACGGGTGCAGGCCGGCATCGCCGCCATCGGCCCTCGCCCAGTCGGGGCGTGGACCGACGAGGCGGACGCCCGTTCGGTTCGAGTGGTAGTGGACGGTCCATTCGGCGTTCAGGAACTCGCACACACCCTTCGGCGAGATGAAGTCGTCGGTGCAATGCGGTCCCATCGTCACCCGCAGCACGTGGCGTCCCGCCGGTTCCGTATTGCCCCGAGGAACGCCCCCGGGAACGACGCCCGACGGTTGCGGCGCAATGCGCAGCACATCCCCGGGCGCCAGTTCGCGCCCGTTCATGCCACCGATACCGCCCAGTGTGAAGGTCGCCGCCGAGCCCATGACCGCCGGCACCTTCAAACCACCGGCGATCAGGAGGTAGGCGCGGACGCCGACGGTCACGCCGCCGATTCGCAGGATGTCGCCGGCGCTTACCGCAACGCGCTGCCAAGGCGGAAACGGGCTCGATTGACCGCCACGGTCGATGGCCAGGTCACACGTACCGGCGAGCAGTACCGTGGTGTCGATGCCGAACGCCAACGAAGGGCCGTGCACCGTGATCTCGAGTCCCGCCGCGCCCTCGTCGTTGCCAAGCAAACGATTGCCGAGGCGAAACGAGAGATCGTCCATCGGCCCCGAGGGTGGCACGCCCACCGGCCAATACCCCTGGCGACCCGGGTACGCCTGCACCGTGGTGTGGGCGCCGCCGTCGACAACCTCCACCGTGGCCGGCCGGTAGTTCAGGGTGGCCAGCGTCGTCGTGTCGTGGGCATCCGTGACGAAGGCATCACACCCGACGGCATCGGCGAGGTATTGAAGGTTCGTCTCCACCCCGTGCACGACGGTTTCGGCGAGTGCGGCGGCGAGGGATTGCCGTGCGGCCTCGCGATCCCCTGCCACCGTCATGACCTTGGCAAGGAGCGAGTCGTAGAAGGGCGGGATTTCAGTGCCGTCCCTCAGCCAGGTGTCGACCCGCATCCGGTCCCGTTCCGGAAACCGGACCACGGAGACGGTTCCCGGCGTTGGGCGAAATCCATGCTTCGGATCCTCCGCGCACAGCCGTGCTTCCAGGGCGCAGCCCCGGGGCGCAAGTGCAGCCACGAGTTCATCGAGCGGCGGCAGTTCGCCGGCAGCCAACTCGACCATCCAGCGAACTAGGTCGATGCCGTAGACCAGTTCGGTGACCCCGTGTTCAACCTGCAACCGGGTATTCACTTCGAGGAACGCAGCGGACTCGCGCTCGGGGTCATAGAGGAACTCCACGGTTCCGGCGCTCGCGTAGTCAACCGCTGCGAGCAGCGTCCGCGCCTCGGTGTGCAATTGCCGGCGCACGTGTGCCGGCAGATTCGGCGCCGGACACTCCTCCACGACTTTCTGGTGGCGCCGCTGCAGCGAGCAGTCGCGATCGCCCAGTATCGCGACGTTCCCCTCGCCGTCGCCGAACGCCTGCACTTCAACATGCCGCGGCCTGGACAGACAGCGTTCGACGAAAAGCCTTGGGTCGCCGAACTGCGACTCGGCGAGTCGCTCGATGGCCCGGAAACGGTCTTCGAGCGCCGTCGCGTCGTCGCAGCGCTGCATGCCGATGCCACCGCCACCCGCCGAACTCTTAAGCATCACCGGATAGCCGATCGCACCGGCCGCCGTTAGTGCTCCCTCGACGTTAGCCAGCACGCCGCTGCCCGGCAGCAGAGAGACGCCGGTGCGTTCGGCTAGGGCGCGCGCCTCGTGCTTGAGTCCGAAACCGCGCAGGTGTTCGGCCCGGGGTCCGACGAAGGCGATGCCCCGGGTCGCCAAGGCCGTGGCGAATGCCGGGTTCTCGCTCAGGAACCCGTAGCCTGGATGAACGGCTTCCGCCCCGCTCGCCGCTGCGATCGAAAGGAGCTTGTCGATGTTCAGGTACGTCTCCGACACACCGCCGGCACCCACCGAATAGGCCTCGTCCGCCGTCTCGACGTGCAGCGAGTCCCGGTCGGCCTCCGCATACACGGCGACGCTGCCGATTCCCATCGAATCGAGGGTTCGACAGATTCGCACCGCGATCTCGCCGCGGTTGGCGATGAGTACTTTTCGGAACACGGAAACGCCTAGTGTCCCGTCAACCCTCAAACGTCGTGTCAGCGCATCCGCAAGCGTCCAGTCCGCTAGGCGGCGCCTCGAAGGCATATCGGCCATACGTCGAGAGGCGCCAACAACGCGGATGGGCGCTTGCGGACGCGCCCTTCGGGTGGTCGCCGGAGCGCCCCTCGCACGCACGTACCC
>CAZJRX010000110.1:0-857 GCA_964548145.1 uncultured Pseudomonadales bacterium
CACCTGCTGGCGTTGTCCACCTTCCCCATGCGCCCCGCGCACTACTACGCCGGCCGGGATCCGGGAAAGGTCACGCTTGAACCGCCGCTCGTCAGCGGTCCCTACCGGATCGCCGATTTCGGTCGAAACCATGTGACCTACGAACGCCTTGACGACTATTGGGGTCGTGACAACCCGGTCAATCGCGGGCGCCATAACTTCGGCACGATCCGCTACGACGTTTACCGTGATGCCACCGTGGCCCGGGAGGCGTTTCGCAAGGGCATGCTCGACATCTTCTGGGAAACCGACGCGCGCTACTGGAACACGTCGTATGACGTCCCCGCCATGAGGTCGGGTCGGCTGCTGAAGGACACGCGACCCGTGGGCAAGGCCATCGGCCAGGAGCGTGCGCTGACGTTCAATCTCAACCGCGAGATGTTTCGCGACCCCCGGGTTCGGGAGGCACTGGCCCTCGCGTTCGATTTCGAGTGGCAGAACCGGGTGTTCCACTACGACTCCCAGAACCGGGCGCTGAGCTATTTCGCCGGCTCGTCGCTGGCCGCCGTCGGCCTGCCGTCGCAAGACGAGATAGACTTGCTGGCGCCGTACCGGGACCGGATTCCCGCGAGGGTGTTCACCGAACCGTTCCGGTTGCCGATGTCGGTGGGAGAGGGGCGGCACAGGGAGGCGCTCGAGCATGCACAGGAGCTGTTGGCCGACGCCGGTTGGACCTTGGTGGACGGCCGGCTCGAGGATGCCCATGGGCGAGTGTTCACGCTGGAGATCGCCACCCAGAATGCATGGGCCAAGCGGCTGCTGCTCCCCTATGTTGAGTCGCTGGCGATCCTCGGCATCGAGGCAACGCTTCGCCTGCT
>CAZJRX010000110.1:867-7438 GCA_964548145.1 uncultured Pseudomonadales bacterium
CACGGCGATGCGATTCAAGCGCGAGCGCCGATTCGACATGTATTTCCAGGGTCTCGACTTCCTGAACCCGCCCATGGGTCAGTTGCGCAACTACTTCGGTTCGGCGAACGCGGAAATCGGCATGGGTGGCAATCTTGCCGGTATCCGCGATCCCGTCGTGGACGACTTGATCGACCGCGCGATGCGCGCGCCGGACATGGAGACCGCCTCGGTCGTCTGCCGGGCGCTGGATCGTGTCCTGCTCTGGGGCTTCTACCACATTCCGTTGAATATGCCGGACGACGAGCGTTTCCTCTATTGGGACAGGTTCGGGCGTGCCGACGACGCGGCGGCCGTGTACGAGTACCTCGAAGGCGGCCTGGCGCGCGTCATCGACAGTTGGTGGGTTTCAGATCCGTAGGGACGCCCATGTGGCGTCCGTTCCCGACAAACCGAGCGCCTCAATTCAAGGGCATCAGTCCGGATTCCCGGTAGTAGATTGTCGGCTCGGCGCGGGCGAGGGCGCCGCCGGCCGGATTGGCCGACCCGTACGGCGGAATCCTCGTGCCGGCCCGGATGAGCCGGGCGGCCATCGAGACCCGCCGGTTGCCCATGCCGAATGGCAGGCTGCGATGCAGCAGCGACCCGTGGAACAGCACGAACTGGCCGCGTTTGAGCGGCAGGGGGGTGACCCGGTCCTCAACGACTTCGGGAACCTCCTCGATATGGCGGGGAATGTCCCTGTCCCAACCGTCGATCGGCTGGTGCGACCCCTTGACGTATTCGATGCGGCCCTCGTCCATGCCGATGTCGGTTAGCGCCATCGTGATCGTGAAGTGGTTGCTGGTGTCGTAGAGGTTGACCGGTGCGTCACCGTTTTCGAAATGGCGGTCGTGATGCCACTTGTTCTGTCCCGTGCCGTCGCTCTTGACGAAGAAGTTCGATCGCCAGATGTGGAGATTTGTGCCGAAAAGCTCTGCGACGGCTTTTTGCACGTTCGCGTCGAAATAGAGATCTCGAATCGCGGCCACGTCCTTGTGCCGGTCGATCAACGGGTTCACGTAGGTGGTGTCTTCGCCGGCCTTCTGCGCCAAGACCTGCTGTCGGCGCAGCGTCTTGAACTCGAACACCGCGTCGCGTGCCGCGTCGAGCCCGGACTTGTCCGCCAATTCGTAGGGACCGGCCAATCCATCCCGCTGTAGTTGATCGACTGACATCGTGCTGTGGGCTCCTTCGCATTGTCTGTGGATGATAGACGCCAAGGGCGTGTCGATCCTCATATCGCGGTTCAGACGCCCGCTGGCGACCGGTGAACCTATGTGCACCATCCTACGGTCCCGGGGTGGGGAAGTGAGGAAGCGAACGGTACTGGCGTCAATTAGGTGGTAGGTCGCGTTTCCATGTGGAACGCAACCCGCGCGGTAGCCCCTCGTGGGGCGGAATTCACCTTCGGCACAATGGATCGCCGTTCTGTTGGCGACTGGCACTATGACCCTTGATGCAGGCGAAAGCACCCGCACGGGCGGGGAGATCATCGTCGATTTTCTCGTCGGCACCGGCGTGCGGCATGTGTTTGGCATCGAACTCAACGTGCACAACATGGTGCCCATCCAGGGGGTGGTCCCGGCACCGGGCCGTGGTGCCGCGATCAAAGCCCGATGACGGCCGTCGGCGAGGCCATCCCGGCGCTCGAACTGGGCGTGATCGCGGACGATCTAACCGGTGGCGTGAAGTTGGCGAGCCTCTTGGAGGACGCTGGTGTGCGTTGTCCGTTGGTGACCAACGTGGCGGCCCTTCAATCCCTCGACGACGATGTGGCCGCGGTGGTCATGGGCCGCAAGATCCTGTCGCTACCGGCCGCCGAAGCCGTCGCCGATGCCGTGCGCTCCGGCCGGGGGCTGTTGGCGAAAGGCGCGAAACAGCTCTACTACAAATACAGCGCGCTGTTTTCCTCTACCGCGCGGGGCAACATCGGACCCGTGGCGGAGGCGTTGATGGAACTGACCCGGGCCGAGACGGTGCTGTTCTGTCCGGCCCGCCCCGACCGGCGCGCCACCGTCTACATGGGGCGGCTCTTCATCGGCTCGCAGTTGTTGCATGAAACGCCCCGGCGCAACGATCCGGTGACGCCGATGACCAACGCCAACCTCGTCGAGCTGTTGCAGTCCCAAAGCGACGTCAAGGTAGGCCTACTCGACCACAACACGATGCGGGCCGGTCAAGCCCGATGCGAGCGCTACCTCGCCGAGCAGGCCGCCGCCGGCGTTCGCTTCTTCATCGTCGATGTCGTCGACGGCGACGGTCTCGCCCAAGTCGCTGCGCTGGCCCGGAACGCTCGCCTCACCACCGGTTCGGATGACTATCCCGTGGCACTCGCGCGGGATTGGGCGAGGCCCCGCAGCGTGCCGTATCAACCGAAGGTGAGCCCGGGCGGGCAGGTGGCGGTCATTGCCGGTAGTTGCACGCCCAAGACCTACCGGCAGTTGGCGCGATTCGAAAAACACCATCCTGTTTCGCGCATCGATCTCCTCGAAGCGGCGGGCGACCCAGGCCGGATTGGGCGAATCGTCGACTGGGCTGGGAAGAAGCTGGCGTACGGGCCCGTTGGCGTCGCCACGACGGCGGATGCGGACGGCGTGAAGCGTGCCCAGGCGGAACTCGGCCGGGAGGGCGCGTCGGCGCTGGCGGACGATATCCTCGGCAACGTTGCCCGGCAGCTTCGGGACCGTGGCGTGCGCAAGTTCGTCGTCGCCGGCGGCGAGACATCGGGTACCGTGTTGGACGCGCTGGGGGTGCATCGCTTGGACGTCGGCGCCTACGATGAACTCGAGGGCGGGTTCTGCCAGGAACCGGGGGGCGACCCGCTGTCCCTGGTTCTGAAGGCGGGAGGCGCCGGGAGCGACGATTTTCTGGACCTGGCCTTGGCGCGGTTGCGCCCGCAGGCCGTGGCGAACTGATTGGCAACGGAGACCACCATGGCTGACATCACCGACGAGACGGCGCTGCGCGAGGAACTGGTCGCCTACTACAAGCGGGTCGAGGCGATCGGCTTGAACGAGATGTCGTCCGGCAACTTGAGCGTCCGATTCGGCGACGGGATGCTGATCTCGCCGAACGGCGCGACCGCCGAGAGCATCTCGGTGGAGTCCATTGTCGAGACGACCTTCGACGGTCGCTGGTCCGGCGAGCGACGGCCGTCCTCGGAGTGGCGCATGCATGCGGCGATCTACTCGATGCACGCCGAGGCCGAGGCGGTGGTACACACCCACTCCGACTATTGCGTGGCCGTGGCGAGTCACGTCACGGTGCTGCCGGGTTTCCACTACCTGGTCGGCGTGTTCGGCGGCGACGACGTGCCCTGCGTCCGCTACTCCACGTTCGGCACCCAGAGGCTCGCCGACGACGCGGCGGCGGCATTGACGGACCGGACGGCCTGCCTGCTTGGCAACCACGGCATGATCAGTCGCGGACCGACGTTGAAGCGGGCGGTGAACCAGGCGCAGCGCCTTGAGATCATGTGCCGTCAATACGTGCTCGCCCGGCAGCTGGGGGAGCCCAAACGCTTGACGGACGACGACTGGCGGGAGTTCTTCGGTCGGTCGAAGGAAACCCTCTATGCCCAGAACGGCTGACTCCCACCGTCGACGAGGAGGTGCATCGGTGAACGACCCGGCCGAATTTCAGGAACGCGTGGTACGCCACGGACGTCCGCAACGGGAGATCACCGAACTTCTGATGCACCAGCCCGACGCCGCGTAACCCGCCGCGCAAACACCAACCGGAGCACAAGCCATGCAAGTAGGAATCATGTCGGGTACGTTCGCCCGCCCGTCGCTGGGGGAGTCGCTGGATGCGATCCTCGCCCACGACATCCGTCACCTCCAGTTCAACTGGGGCTCGGCCCATCCGACCGGGCCGCTGCCGGAGGTGATCGACGAGATCTGTCCGGTCATCCGGGAAGAGACCTCGAAGCGGGACATGGTCATCGCCGCGGTGGCGGGAAACGTCAACATGGTGGACCCGGATTCCGAAAAGCGTCGCCAGGGGGTCGAGCGCCTGTCCATGATCATCGGTGCCGCGAAGTCGGCAGGAACGTCCGTGGTGGCGACCTGCACGGGCTCCCGCCACCCGGACAGCATGTGGCGGCACCATCCCGACAACGCCTCGGCCGAAGCCTGGACCGACCTGCGCGGAACGTTGGAGCAGGTGTTGCCGGTGGCCGAGGCGGCGGGCGTGACCGTCGCCTTCGAACCGGAGATCAACAACGTCGCCAGTGACGCGCAACGCAGTCGGCAGATCATCGACGAGATGGCGTCGCCGAACCTCAAGGTCGTGTTCGATGCCGCCAACATCTTCGGCAAGGACGACCTCGTGCGCATGGCGGAGGTGCTCGACGAGGCCTTCGACCTGCTCGGCGATTACGTCGCCATCGCCCACGGCAAGGATCTCGACCACGGCGGCGACGCAGGACATTTGGCGGCGGGCACCGGCAAGCTCGACTACGCCCGCTACGTGGCGTTCCTCTGCGGGCTGCCGTTCGACGTACCGATCATCCTGCACGGACTCTCCGAGGAACAGGTGCCCCAAAGCGCCGCCATGCTTCGCCGCCACGCCGCGAACCACCAAGCAGGGACGGGCGCATGAAAGCGAAGATCGCCCTGCTCGGATGCGGCAACCCGGCCCGGAAATGGCACTTGCCGACGCTCGCCGAATTGTCGAGGCGCGGCGAGATCGAGTTCGTCGCCCTGTGCGACATGGATGAGCAACTCGCCACCGAAAACGGCGTCAAGTACGGCGTTCCCTACTACACCAGTGCCGAGGAGATGCTCGACAAGCACAAGGACATCATTGCCGTCGACATCGTCGCCGGCGACCCGACGCACCATACGCTCGCTAGCCTCTTTGCCGAGCACGGCAAGCACGTCATGGTGGAGAAGCCGATGGCGCTGACCTTGCCCTGTTGCGACCAGATCATCGACACCTGCCGGCGCAACGGCGTGCGGTTCGAGGTGGCGGAGAACTACTTCCGCATGCCCAAGCAGCGCATGATCGTCAAGCTCGTCGAAGCGGGCATCCTGGGCGACATCGTCCGGGTCTACTTCGTCGAGCCCAAACGGCAGGACCCGTTCGAGCCGAAGGCCGCGCACAAGGGCCTGGGCCGGCCGATCGCGGGCTTCGGCCGCACATCGGGCATGTGCATGGACATGGGCGCGCACCGGCTGTCCCAGTTGCGGCTTTACGCGCAGAGCGAGCCCACCCAGATCGCGGCTACCGTGCGCAAGTACATGTCGGACCCCAATCGGATCAGCGAGGACTGGGCGCACGCGGTGATCGACTTCGAGAGCGGCGCGGTGGGCATCTACGAGACGTCCCGGCTCGGCGAGATGCAGAGATACTGCCAGATCACCGGAACCCTGGGCGGCATCCTGGACAACGACACGTTCGGCGAGGATATACCGCTCAGGTTGCGGATCGGCGACGACTGGCAAGACATCCCGGTCGAAACCGAGCGCCGCCGAATAGACGGCGTCGATGTCCTGCAGCGTATCGTCGTGCATACGGATATGCCCGTCGTCTACGAGAACCCGTTCCGGGACTACGCCATCAACGACTGGTGTGTGGGTCATGCGGCGGAGATCATGAGTCTCGCCAACGCGGCGCTGAACGATGAACCCGCCGAATACGGAATCGAGGGACGCAAGGACGTCGAGATGGCGATGGCGATCTACGAGTCGTCCCTTAACGGGATGGCGCCGATTGCGTTGCCGCTCGCGGGCGTCACGTCCTACGAGCAGATGGTGCACGAGGACTACCACGCGAAGTTCGGTCGCCCCATCGGTCCGTTCTGGCAGCCCGGTTCGGCGATGCGGGACGGTACGGCTGTGGGTTGAGGTCGGCGCCGGACGACCGCTCCTATCGCCACACCCGTTCCCGAATCGGAAGACACCTTGCCTTCAACGCATTAATGTCAGGCCCATGCGTGTAAACGACGTACGGCGAGCCGGCTTCGGCTTGTTCGCTTCGCTATTCGCCTGCCTCGCCCACGGGAGCGTGCTGGACGGGTTGGAATTCAAGCATGGGATCGCGTTCTTCGACGATCTCAAGTATCCCGCCGACTTCTCCCATTTCGACTACCTGAATCCCGAAGCTCCCAAGGGTGGCACCTTGGTGCTGGCCCATCCCTTTGCGTTCGACACGCTGGCGCCGATGCCCCAGGGCGAGACCGGCGCGCCGACGGGCTATCTGTATCGGGGCGAGACGTTGATCGTGCGCGGCGGCGACGAGGTCGTGGCGTTCTACGGCCGTCTCGCGGACGGCATCGCGGTTGCCGACGACGAACGGTCGATCGTGTTCAGGATCCATCCCGATGCCCGATGGGATGACGGCGTGCCGGTGACCGCGGGTGACGTGGTGTATACGTTCGACGTACAGCGGGAGGGGGTCGGGGCCAGCTTGTTCTTCGGCTTCATCGACTCGGTCGACGCCCTCGACGAACGCCACGTCGCGTTCCGTCTCGATGCCCCGTTGACCCACGATCACGTCACCCTGATCCAATACATCCCCATCCTGCCCGAACACCATTGGCGTGACC
>CAZJRX010000110.1:7448-11061 GCA_964548145.1 uncultured Pseudomonadales bacterium
CGTGACCGGGATCCCACCGCGCACACCCTCGATCCACCGTTGTCCAGCGGACCCTATCGCGTCGGCGACATGCGCGCGGGGCACTACATCGAGTACCAGCGGAATCCGGACTACTGGGGCTGGCATCTGCCGCTGAACCAGGGTCGGTACAACTTCGATACCGTGCGCTACGAGGTCTACCGCGACCACTCCGTCGCCCGGGAAGCATTCCGCAAGGGATTGCTCGACATCATCGACGAGGACGACATCCGCTATTGGGTGACCGGCTACGAAGGACCGGATCTCGCTAGCGGCCGAATCCAGAAGATCCGCCGCAACTACGGCATCTGGGTGGGTATCGGGCAGGCGTTCGTCCTGAACAGCCGGGTGGCGAGACTGGCCGACAGGCGTGTCCGAAAGGCGCTGACGTTGGCGCTCGACTACGAGTGGGTCAACGACAGGCTCTACCACGGCGAGCGCGTTCGAGCGCGGAGCTATTGGCCGGGTACCATCCTGTCGGTCGACGGTTTGCCCAGTGCCAACGAGTTGGCGCTACTCTCGCCGTTTCGGGACTCATTGCCACCGGCGTTGTTCGAACGACCGTTCGCATTCCCCGTTGGCGGACGTCAGACCGCAGCCAATCTGATCGAGGCGCGGGATCTCTTCGCGGCGGCCGGTTGGCGCATCGAGAGGGGCGTACTGCGCGATGCCGACGGCCAGCCGTTCACGCTCGAGTTCCTCTCCGGGGATCCTGGCAACGCCCGGGTTCTCCTGCCCTGGTTCCAACGGCTCAAGCAACTTGGCATCGAGGCGAGTATCCGCCTGCTCGACATCACCCAATACACCAATCGCGTTCGTCGACACGACTACGAAGCGCTGGTCCAGAGCAACGATTTCCTGATGCCGCCGACGATGGAACTGCGCGCCAACTTCCACTCCAGTGCCGCGCAGACGGAAGGCTCGCGCAACTACACCGGTGTCAGCCATCCCGCGGTCGACTTTCTCGTCGAAACGGCGGAAACGGCCGAAACCCTGGAGGAGATGAGGGCGGCCTGTCGCGCTCTCGACCGTGTCCTCCTATGGCAGCACTACCTGATCCCGCTCTACGCGTACGACTCGCGTCGGACGGTGTACTGGGACAAGTTCGGCCTCCCGCCGGAACCGCGCTACCGGCCGGCCTACCCCGACGGGTGGTGGTACGACGAGGCCAAGGCTGCGCGACTCACGACGGACCGTTGACGGCTTCCGGTTCCGCTCCTTCTAGCGCCGCCACCTTTTCGCGCAGCCGCTGCAGTTCGGCCTGGTCCGCCTGAACCCGTTCCCAGATCGGGCGGGTGTGTTCGTGGGGGCCATAGGCGCTTGGCGGCATCAGCATGTCGCGCTGACTGTCGGTCAGTTCCCCGTAGCGGTTGGCGTTGTAGTAGCAGGGGCTCCAGGCCACGGCGTGCGGGCAGTACTTGTAGAAGATTGTGCGCCGCTCGCGGTTCCCCTTCCAGGGTACCGTGCCATGGGCGCAGGCCTCCGTGAAGATGATCGCATCGCCCGCTTCGGCCGCCACGCGGTGCACGCATTCGGGCATCTCCTCTTGGGTCATGCTGGTGCGCCACTCGGCCGGGAGCGGAAAGTTCCCCTTGTGGCTGCCGGGCACGCAGGCGAATCCGCCATCGCCCGGTTGCACGGTGTTCAGTTCGAAGGCAACCGCGACCAGGCCGTTGTAGAACTTGCCGTTGCTGTAGCGGTAGTAGCACTGCCCGCCGTCCGACGGGCCGACCCGGTCCCTTTCGCCGCCGCCGCCGGCGCCTTGACCGCCGCCGTGCAGGTAGAGCCGGTTGAACTCGTTGGCGGCGCTGTCGATCTTGATGTAGTCGTGGTCCAGTCGGTATTTCGGACCGAGCAGGGCGGTGAGGTACGGCGCGATCGTGGGCAGGTCGATCAGGTCGATATAGGTACCGCCCCATTCGATTAGCGACTTGGCTGAGAAGGCCGTGCTCTCCCCCTCCGGGTACCGGGTTCGGTCGGACCCGTACGTGCGCTTGCCGCCGGGCGAGCGGCGTTCCTCCAATCGATCGGACAGATCGGCCACCTGATCGGGTGTGAGCACGTTCTTCACATGAAGGTAGCCGCGAAGGTCAAACAGGTATTTCTCTTGGTCGTTCATGGGCAAGCGTCGCAACGAATCCCCTTAATCGTGTTGGAACTCGCCGCCGCAATCAATACGACCGTGTACGTGGCGATGTGGAAATGCCCCATTTTGGCCAGGGCGGGCGAGGGTGCAGCGCGCCAGGCGCGCAGTTGAAATCAGCGCCGAGGGCAAGAACCGCCTTGTACCCGCCGGCGGTCCTCACGCCAAACGACGCTTGGGCAGGTCGGACTTTCACACCGCTACATGAACGCCACCTGAATGCCCCAAACCGCGCCACGTATCGAAGCGGACGATTGACGCGGGACGGGACACGCGCCTAGAGTTGGCGTCGAGCGAGCTATCACGCCGAACCTCTCTTGGTCTCCCCCAGCGAGACCATTCCTGGAGGCAAAGGGGGCACCGTCCTCGAAGCATCATCGACTGACTGCCTTGAGCGTGGCAGCTGGGGTGTTTCGCTTGAGGTTGGATAGCCGATGACGAAACGGAATACCCTCAAGCGTCTCATTCGAGCGCGTATGTCTGACACAGGCGAGACGTATTCAACCGCTCGTCGGCATTTCCATGTCTACGAGAGGAATCAAGCGATGTGTCAGCAACTCATTGACAAATGTGCCGAAGGCGACCTCGCCGCGGTGAAGGAACTCGTCAGCAACGGTGTCGACGTGAATTTCCGCGGGACCCATGGCAACACCCCCCTGGGGTACAGCGCATACAACGGCCACGACGAGATCGTCCGGTACCTGTTGGATGCCGGAGCGGACCCCAATCTTCGCGCCTACGACGGATGGAGTCCGTTGGGCCTTGCCGTGTACGAAGGACATCCACGCCCAGCGAAGCTCTTATTGGACAGCGGCGCTGACCCACACTTTGTCCACGGCGAATCAGGGGAGAATCTGTTGCACGTTGCCGTGGCCAAGAGCGGGCAGGGGTCGAACTCAACGCAGTGTGTCGCGCTCCTGCTCCAGGCAGGCGTCGATCCGAATGGCAAGACCAAGCAGGGGGTTGAGACCGACAGCTTCTACCACGTCACGGTCTATTCGGAGACACCGCTCCACTGGGCCGCGGCATACGGCGACGAAGCGACCGTCAGGATGCTTATCGACGCCGGCGCGGACGTCGCCACCAAAGACGGTCGGGGAGACACCCCGTTGGTTTGGTCAGGCCGGCACCGGCGCCACAGCGCAATCCGGTCGTTGCTGGGGCCCTCGTGACGGGGCGTCTCCTCCGCAAGGTAGAGCTCGTTAGAAGCGCATGCGCACTCCCGCTTCGATCGTGCGACCCGGCTGGGGTGCCAGATCCTTGACGACGGACGTGTGCAGCCGCTGCTCGTCGTCGGTGAGGTTGCGTCCGGCGAGGTACAGGTCGACCGTCCTGTCGCCCTGGAGAAAACTCCAGGCGACTCGCGCGCGCAGGTCGTCATAACTTTCCGTCGGCAGCTCGAATTCCGCGACGTCGTCCTGGGCGGAAGCCTGCACGTAGTCCACGTTGGCC
>CAZJRX010000111.1:0-10923 GCA_964548145.1 uncultured Pseudomonadales bacterium
AGGAACGCTCCGGCGACCACTGACGCGACGTTTGAGGGTTGACGGGACACTAGCCAAGCGCACAAGCCATGCTGCCCGCCGAGATCGTCAGCCAGGTCCGCCGCATCCAGCTCACCACCGGTCGCCAGGTGGCCGATGTGCTGGCGGGTGCGTACGTGTCGGTGTTCAAGGGCCGTGGCGTCGAGTTCGACGAGGTCCGGCCCTACGTGCCGGGCGACGATGTCCGGACCATCGACTGGAACGTCACGGCGCGGGTCGGCGCGCCCTACGTCAAGCGCTACGTCGAAGAGCGGCAGTTGACGGTGATGCTGCTGGTGGACATGAGTGCATCGCTGGACTTCGGCTCGGCGCATCGTTCGAAACGCGAGGCGGCGGTGGAGCTGTCGGCGCTGCTCGCGTTCTCCGCCATCTACAACGACGACAAGGTGGGCCTGTTGCTGTTCCACGCCGGGGTGGACGAGTACATTCCGCCGCGCAAGGGTCAGAAGCACGCGCTGCGCGTGGTTCGCGAAGTGCTGGCCCGGGGCCGGGAAGAGACGGTCGCGGCACGGGACCAACGCCAGGCGCGATCCCTGGCACGGCTGCCGCGTCGAGTCGCTGGCCGGTTCGCGCAATTGCTACGCCGCACCGGCAACGGCACACGCCGGGCAACGGACATCGCTGCGGCGCTCGAATTCTGCCAACGAGTTCTTCCGCGCCGGGCGATCCTGTTCCTGGTCTCGGACTTCATCGACGACGACTACCTGGACGTGTTGTCCAATGCCAACCGCAAGCACGACGTGGTGGCGGTGCAGGTGGCCGACCCCCGCGAATCGGCCATCGACAGCGGCGGCCTCATCACCTTGGAGGATGCCGAAACGGGCGCGCGGCGCCTGGTGGACACTGGTTCCCAGGCGTTCCGCGAGGCCGTGATGCACGACGCTCGGGAACGGGATGAGGACTTGGCGAAAGCGCTGCGCCGGGTGGGGATCGACCTCGTCACCATCGATGCCGCGGGATCGGTCGTCGATCCCCTGCTGCGGTTCTTCCGCATGCGCCAGAAGCGAGACCGGCGATGAAGGGCTTCGGCGTATTTGCCATCGCCGTGGTGATGGTCTCCTGTGCCCCGGCGGAAAACGATGGAACCACGACGGACGATCCGGCTCCTGACGAGCAGTCCGTCAGCGAGGAGTCGACCCCGTTGTTCGTAGAGAACCAGGAGGGTCCGGTAACGGCCACGGTGACCCTGGCGCCTGCGGAACCGCGCCTGGGCGACTCGCTCGTGCTGACCCTTGTGGTGACCGCCAAGACCGGTGTCGCCGTCGAGATGCCCGCGTTTGGAGAAGCCTTGGGTCGGTTCGCGATTGTCGACTTCGCACCCCGGGAGGAAGCCACAGCGGATGGCGTGCGACTGTCGCAGCGCTACACCCTGCAGGCGTCGATGAGCGGTCGGCAGCGGATACCGCGGCTGCGTCTGGAGTTCCTGGACGAGCGCGATCCGGATGCCCCGGCAAGAGCAAAGGAACTCCTTACCGACGAGCTGGCCTTTGTCGTCGCCTCCGTGTTGCCCCAGGGACAGCCGCTCGACGAACTGCGCCCGGCGCGTGCCGCCTTGGCGGAGCTTGAAGGTCCGTGGTTGCAGCGCAACTGGCCGTGGCTGGCCTTGGGTGCAGTGGTGCTCACAGGAATGGTCGCGGGCGTCGTGCTGTGGCGGCGGCGCGCGGAGGAACGCGCCCGCCTGACCTCCTTCGATCGCGCGCTCGCCCGCCTCGAACGCCTGGCGCGGCAGGGTCTGCCGACCGCGGATTCGGCGGATGCCTGGTACGTCGAGCTATCCGACATCGTCCGCCGCTACATCGAGGAACGGTTCGCGCTCAGGGCGCCGGAACTCACCACCGAGGAGTTTCTACTCGAGGCCGGACGTTCGGCGGACCTCACACCGGCGCACGGTGAACTGTTGTCGGACTTCCTCGCCACCTGCGACCGGGTCAAGTTCGCCCGCTACAGTCCGGGCGAGGAGGAGTCGGAGGGAGCACTCGCCGTGGCGCGGCGCTTCCTGACCGAAACCCGGTTGGCCGAGGAACGCGCGACCGCGCCGCCGGTCGCGTCGCAAGTCCCGGCGACGCCTTGACCATGAGCTTCGCAAACCGAACAGAGATGGACCAGGTGGCGTTGGCAGTTTGCTGTTGCAAACTGCCCGTGGGGCGAGCGACATGGCTGCACTAGAGTTCCGGGATCCCGCCTTGCTGGTGTTGGCGTTGCTCGCCGTTCCCGTGTTCCTGCTCGCCCGCCGGGCGCCGGGCCGCGTGCTGTTCTCGTCCTTCAAGTTGCTGCCGGCGGGCGGAAGGGGCTGGCGGGCGCGTCTGGCGTGGGTGCCCGATGCGTTTCTGGCGCTGTCCCTGGTTGCCCTGGTGATCGCCCTGGCGGGGCCGCGCATCGGCGAACGGACCAGCCGGGTACAGCGCGAGGGGATCGCCATCATGATGGTCATCGACACCTCCGGTTCGATGGCGGCGCTCGATCTCATCACCCCGGATCGGGAACGGACCCGGCTGGAGGCGGTGCAGGACGTGTTCGAACAGTTCGTGCTGGGTGGCGGGGCGCTCACGGGTCGACCCGACGACGCCATCGGGGTGGTCAGCTTCGCGCGCTACGCGGATACCGCGGCGCCGCTAACGCTGGATCACGAAAACCTGGTCGCGGTCGCCCGCAATCTCGAGATCACGCGGCTTCGCACGGAGGACGGCACCGCGATCGGCGATGCGCTGGGGCTTGCCGTCGAGCGGCTCCGGGAGTCGCCGGCACAGTCGCGCATCGCCGTGCTGTTGACCGACGGGGTCAACAATGCGGGGGTGGAAACGCCGGCGACTGCCGCCGAACTGGCTCGTTCGCAGGGGGTCAAGGTCTACACGATCGGTGCCGGGTCCACGGGCATCGCCCCGGTGCGCGATCAGCGCGGCATATTGCGTTCGGTGCCGGTACAGATCGACGAGGCGACGTTGCGCGACGTCGCCGACCGGACCGGGGGGCGCTACTTCCGCGCCGACAACGCCGACGCCCTGGTCGACGTCTACGCCGAGATCGACCGGCTGGAACGGACCCGGATCACCGAGGAGCGTTCGCGGCAATACGAGGAACTGTTCGCGGCGCCGCTCCTCGCCGGTCTCCTGCTGCTGGTGCTGGGCTGGCTTGGCCGTGGTGGGGTATTCGCGCGGGTGCCCTGATGGACGGTATCGTGTTCGCCAATCCCGCTTGGGTGCATGGCATCTGGCCTGCCCTGGCCCTCGTCGCCGGTCTGGCGTGGCTGGACTTCCGCGGCCGCGGTCTGCTTCACCGATTCGTTTCGCCGACCATGCAGGTACGCCTCGCCGAGGGGGCCTCGACGGTGCGCCGGGTGGTGAAGCTGGTCCTCATCCTGGCGACGTTGCTGTTGGGGATCGTGGCGCTGATGCGCCCGCAGACGCCGGGCGGTACGGAGGCCATTGCGGCACGCCGGATCAGCGCCGACATCATGGTGGTACTCGACGTGTCCAGGAGCATGCTCGCCGAGGACGCGGCACCGAATCGGCTCGCCCGGGCCAAGGCCGACGTCGCGGAGTTCGTGGACCGGGTGACCGGCCACCGGGTCGGCCTGGTGGCGTTCGCCGGACGGGCCGCGGTCATGAGCCCGCTGACCACGGACTACGGCTACTTCCACTTGGTGCTTCGGGGCGTCGACGATTCCTCGGTATCGCGGGGCGGTACACGAATCGGCGAGGCGATCCGCAAGGCGGTGGCGACCTTCGGCGCGAACCGGGGGGTATCCCGGGTCATGCTGCTGATCACCGATGGCGAGGATCACGACTCCTATCCCCTCGATGCCGTTGAGGAGGCGGTCGACGCGGGCATCCGCATCGTCGCGATTGGTTTCGGCAGCGAAGCCGGCAGTGAAATCACCCTCACCGATCCCGAAACCGGTGCCAAGCGGGTGCTGGTGGATCTCGACGGCGTCGTCGTCCGCTCGCGACTGGACGGCGAACTGCTGCGAGAACTGGCGCTGCGCACGGAGGGCGTCTACGTGCCCGCCGGCACCTCCGCCATCGACCTCGACGCCATCGTCGAAGCACACGTCGAGCCCCTGGTCTCCGACGCCGCCGCCCGTCTGCAGCGCCGGGCGCCCACGGAGCACTACTCCTGGTTCGTGCTCGCCGCCATCGCCTCCTTGGTCGCCGCGGTCTGGGCGGCCGCGTTCCGGGCATCGCCTGGGGGCAGGGTTCGTCGGTCCGGGGGAATGGCATGAGTTGCGCGTCGGGAAAGAGGTCGCTCGTGACCTTGGCAGCTATCGCGGCCCTCGCGCTTCGTTGCGCCAGTGCCGTCGCCGAGGAGCAGTCGACCACGGACGACGCCGTACCTGTCGCCGAGTTGGCGTCCAGCCCCGCAGCGGAAACGGACCAGGCGGGCGTCGAAGGTCCTACGTTGACTGCGCGCGGGCGCTACAACCTGGGGCTTTCCCACCTCGACGACGGCGAACTCGAAGCCGCGGCCGACGAGTTCCTGGCTGCCCGCGACGGTGCCGGACCCGATCCCGAGTTGCGATATCGTGCCGCGTTCAACCTGGGTGTGGCGCTCGCGGCCCAGGCCGGTTTCGACGGGGCGGATTCCGATCTGCCCGGGGTGGGAGACGAGTCGACACTGCCTGCCGCTCGGGAGCCGACGCCGTCTCCGGAGGCGATCATCGACACCCTTCGTCAGAGCGCCGCGTGGTTCAACGACGCGGTTCGCCTGGCCCCGGCGGGTGACGATGACGCGCGGATCAATCTCGAAGTGGTTTCCCGGTGGATCCTGCAGTTGGCCGATCAACTCAACCAGTCCGACCGCCTCGAAGCGCGCCTCGATCGACTGATCGACGACCAACGCGGTCTGCGCGACCAGGTCCGTCAACTGCTGACCGATATTGACGCGGAGGATGCCGGGACGGAACCGATTGGCTTCACCGACGAGTTCGAGGCACTGGCGAGCCGCGAACGCGTGCTGCTGGCCGAGGTCGGCGATGTGATCGACCTCGCTGCGGAGGAACGGCTGCACATCGAACAGACACCGGAGCAGGAACGTGCTCCGGAGCAGCAGAGCCGCGCCTATCAACTCGCCGCCATGTCGGACTACCTGGAACGGGCACGACAGTCGTTGAGCGACGCCCGGCGGCGGTTGCGGCGCCTCGAAGGGGAGCGGAGCCACCGTCGCGTCGACGCGGCACTTGCGGAATTGAAACGGGCCCGGGAGCAACTGCTCGATCCGGTGACGATCCTGAAGGCGGTAACCCGCGACGAACAGGAACTCATCGTCCACAGTCGAGCACTCGCGGCGTTCGCCGGTGACGCTCTCAGTCTGGACCGGGATCCTCCGGGTTGGCTCACGGACAAGCACCTCGCGGATCGGCAGGAGGACATCGCCGTGAGAACCGGCGGCGTACTAAGTCGGTTCGAGGCGATCACCGCAACCGACCCGTCGTCCACCTCGCCCGGCGGGGAGGAGGCGCAGCGCGCGGTGGCGGCAGCCCGCGAGGCGGTGCCGATCCTGGACGCCGGTCTCGCGTCCATGCGCGCGGCCATTGCGGCGCTGGAGTCCGGCGATGCGTCGTCGGCGCTGCCGGAGGAGCAGCGGGCCGTCGAAGCCGTCGCCCAGGCCATCGAGTTGTTCGCGGACGTCAAGAACCTGATCGAACTAGCCTACGGCACGCAGCAGGGCATCGTTGCGCTGCTCACCCCCGGTCAACAGCCGGATGACGAAGCCCTGACGGCGACGCAGCGCAAAGCCCTGGCCTCGAAACTGGTGGCCGACAACCAACGGCGCATCGGCCGCTTGGAGACTCTGCTCGAGGAGGAGGCGGCGAGCGCATCCGCTGAGGCCGGCGAGGATTCGGATCGGCAGGAAGCGGTGGCACAACGCTACGAGTTGGCCCGGCGTCTGCGTGCCTTGGCGGCGGAGAGCTTGTCGACGCTCGCCGCGCAGGTGGAGGAAGGTGCCGTCGACGACGCTCGCTCGAGTGCGGAGGAAGCCCTCGCGCATCTCGAGGAACTCCGACGGCTGTTCTTCTCCATCGTCGAACACGTTGCCGCATTGCTTGCCGACCAGGCGGACACCCACGACCGCTCGGCGACGCTCGAGGCCGAGTCTTCGGCTGCGATGGGCGACGAATACGCACCGGCCATCGGTGCCCTCGCCGAACGCCAGGCTGGCCACGCCGGTCTCGGCGACCAGTTGGCGGCGGCGTTGGCCCAACAGGCGGATGCGGCCAACGCGTCGTCGCAGCCGGATGCTGCCGCCGCACCCGCCGCGCCGGTCGATCCCGCCGCCGGTGAACGGCTCGCCAAGGCCGCCGAGGAGGTCCGCAAGGCAGGTGGCCGCATGTTGGCCGCTGCTACCATGCTGGCCGACGGCGCCGAGCGGGCCAAGACCATGTCGCCGGTCCTGGCACCTGCGTTGGAGGACCAACTGGCCGCGATGGAGCATCTTGAGAACGCCCTCAAGGAACTGGTGCCCCCCGGAGAGCGCCAGCAACCGCAAGGCGACCAACAGCAACAGGACGAGACGGGTGAGGCTCAGCCGGAGTCCGGCGAGGACGAGCAGATGACACAACGTCAGGCATTGCGGCGACTGCAGGCCATCCGGGACCGGGAAGCCGAGCGTCAGCGCAACCGCGCCAACCAAGCCGGCGACGAACCCGTGGAGAAGGACTGGTGAGCATCCGTTCGGCATTGGCCGTTCTTCCGGCCGTGGCGCTGTGCGCTTCCTTCGGGTGTTCGGCGTTCGCTGCGACGTTGTCGCTGTCCGTGGATTCGGAGGCGATTCACGCCAACATGCCGTTCACGTTGGCGTTGTCCGCCAAGGGGTTCGAGGAGGAACCCGTGCCGGAACCGCCGGACCTCGCCATCGAAGGTTGCGAGGTCACCTATCTCGGGGTCAGCCCCAACGTCTCGTCGCGGATCGAAATCATCAATGGCCGGCGTTCGGATTGGCGGGAAGTGGAGTTTGTCTACCGATGGCGTGTCCGTGCCCCGACGGCGGGTCGTTACACGGTACCCGCGTTGCGATTGGAGCAGTCGGGCACCGAGGCGAGGAGTGTTCCGGTAGCGTTCGACGCCGCCGACGTGCCGTTGACGCGGGACATGCGGGTGCGCCTGAAGCTGCCCGAACGTCCCCTTTGGGTCGGCGAGACCTTCCCGGTGGAGGTGGAATGGTTGCTGTCCCGGGACGTCGGGGACCACCAGTTCGCGATTCCGCTCTTCGATTTGGACGGTGTCGAAGTGGAACCGGGTCCCCTCGCCCCCGGCGGGCGCAGCATCGCTTTCGACGCCGGCGCACGCCAGGTCGAGCTGCCCCTGTCGAAGACGACGGTTCAGGAGGCGGGCGGCGACTACACCCGGTTCGGCTTCGACGCTCGCGTGACACTGGCCCGGGCCGGGGTCGTCGACTTGCCACCCGTGACGGTGGTGGCGCAGTTGCGGTCGGGAACGGTTCGCGACAGTTGGGGTTTCCGCCGCGCCCGCTACGAGCTGTTCCGGGCCGAAGGGGAACCCCGTCGCCTCACGGTTCGACCGTTGCCGGTTGCAGGTCGGCCTCCCACCTTCGTCAACGCGATCGGCAGCGGCTACGTCCTCGATTTACAGGCCAGCCGCACCGTGGTATCGCTCGGCGAGCCGGTTGACCTCAGCATCCGCCTGCGCGGGGATGGATCGCTCACCGGCGTGAGCCTGCCGCCCTTGGGTGGTCCGGGCGGATTGCCGGACAGCCACTTCACGGTGCCCGACGGCAGTATCGCGGGCGAGGTCGACGAGGAGACCAACTCAAAGCTGTTCACCGTTACCGTGCGGGTGAAGAGCGCCGAGGTGCGGGAGATCCCGCCCGTCGCCTTCTCCTACTTCGATCCGACCGTGGGCGAGTACCGCACCGTCACCAGCCAACCCGTTGCGCTGTCGGTAGGTGCCGGCAATACGGTCGGCGTTGCCGATGTCGTTGCGGCCCCGTCGGTTGCCGCCCGGGGGGCCATTGATGATCGGTCGGACGCCGGCGGCAGCATCGCCACCCTGGTCGGTGCCGACATGTCGTTGAGTGCGCCGGCGGCAACGTTGGCCACGCCATGGGGAACGGGCGACGCGCGGGTGCTCCTCGGCACCCTCTACGGTGTACCCCTGATCGTGGCCCTGCTTGCGCTCTGGGTGGTGCGAACCGGTGGCAGCCGGGCGCGAGGTCGCACCGTCCGGCAGACGTTGCGTGCCTTGGAGAGGACCTTGGACACCCGGGCGCCTGCGCGCCAGGCCGCACCGGCGATCATTGCCGCCATGCGCCGCCTGGCGGAGGTGTCCGGCAATGATCCGGACGAGACGGGGGCATTGCTTCAGACGCTGGAGATGCGCGCGTTCAATCCTGCTGCCACGGGCGAGGCGGTGCCCCGCGAGACGGCGGAGGAACTGCGTCGGGTTGCGCGGGGCTGGGCTCGTGGATCCGCCACGACGGCAACTGCGGAGCATGGCGCGGTGCTCGCGAAAGCGCCGGCTGCGGCATTGTCGCTGGCGGTACTGGCTCTTCTGATTGGTAGTGCCGACCAAGCCGCTGCCGACGAGACGATGCCTGACGCGTTGCGGGAAGCGCGCGACCGCTACGCCGCGGCGATCGAGGAAACGGATCGGCTGCGCCGGGTCCGTCTGTTCGCGGGTGCCGAAAGGACCTACCGGCCGATTGCGATGGCGAACCCCGATTCGCCGGCGTTGCAGGTCGACTGGGCCAACGCCGCCCTCGGGGCTCAGGACACTGGCCGTGCCGTGCTCGGCTACCGCCGCGCCCTGCATGCGGCCCCGGGCGACGAGCGGGCGCAGGCCAATATCGCTTGGCTCCGGGACCGATTGCCGATCTGGCTACCGCGTCCGGCGGACGACGGCGCCTTGGACTCGCTCCTGTTCTGGCGGGACCGCCTTGCCAAGGGCCAGCTGCACCTCGTCGGCGCGGCCGGTTTTGCCCTGGGGGTGTTGCTCTTGACCCCTTGGCGGCGGCGACCGAAGTGGCTCGGTGTGGTTTCCGTTCCCGCGTTCCTGGTCTGGGTTACGGCTGTCGGCTCCGCACTCGCGGTCGAGGACGCTACCCACGAGGCGGTTGTCGTCGCGGATGGTACGACGCTGCGTTCCGCGGACAGTGCCGGCGCGTCCCCGACGTTCGCCAATCCTCTGCCGGCGGGAACGGAGGTTGCCGTCGCCGAGACCCGAGATTCCTGGATTCGGGTGGCGTTGGCCGACGGCACCCGGGGTTGGTTGGCGGCCAACGCGGTCGAGCGGGTGGTGGTGTCGCCAGAGTGAGCGGCTGCCACCGCGGCGGCTCTCATACACCCGCAAACCGCGAGAACTCGATGTAGAACCGAGCGCTTTTGCCGGGCTCGACCCGATGCCGGACTTCCGGGACCACGACCGCCGACGAACCGGCCTTTACTACGAACGACGTATTCACCGGGGTGCCAACGCGGTAGACGAGACGTCCCTCGAGGACGTGGATGCGTCCCCAGATTCCCTGCCGGGTCGCGTGGTCCGACGTCAGTCCCCGCGGGACGCTGGCCGCATCGAACTCGGGCGTGCGTCGGTAGGCGACGGCGCCGACGGGCGGCTCCATCCGGTCGCAAAGGGGGCAATCGAGTTCGGTGCCCAGCATGCGACTCCGCCCCGTTTCCGCCACGACCCAGGGCCTGTTCTGAAACGGCGGCCGATGACGAACGTGCTGGGCGTGCCCGCAGTCGAGCCGGGCGACCCAGTCGGCGTGCTGGTCGCGGTGGAAGCTCGTGATCGTACGTTTCATCGTGGCTTGACGAACCCGTCCAAACGAGTCGGACGTGTTCAATCACGCACGGAATCGAAATAGGTCTCCGCAGACTTCAGGTGGGCGTCGACGTCGGTTCCGTGACCGACGTAGTGGGTGACGATGGCAAGGTGCGTGCAGCCGAGGTCGCGCCATCGTCCATGGTGTTGCCGCCACCGGTCTGGGTCGCCGCCCCGGGTCTGGGCTTGGGCCTGGATCCCGAAACCCTCCCACGGCAAGCCGGCGGCTTGTCGGGCTTCCCGGATGGTGGCCAGGGCGCGGCGCGAGCTCTCGTTGGGGCCGCCGATCGGAACCCAGCCGTCGCCCAGTCGGCCGCAGCGTCGCAGTAGCGCAGGCGCGCCGCCGCCGAACCAGATCGGCACGGGTTCGGTGGGCCGCGGCAGGATGCTAGCCTTGGGGACGGTGTGGAAGTCGCCCTGGTAGTCGACGACGTCCTCGGTCCAGAGTCGGCGCAACACGGCCACCTGTTCGGCTTGTCGTGCGCCCCGTCGTGCGAACGGTACGTCGAGGGCTTCGTACTCGACCTCGTTCCAGCCCGTGCCGATACCCAGCCGGAACCGGTTGCCGGAGAGGATCGCAAGCTGGGCGGCCTGTTTGGCGACGAGCGCCGTCTGGCGCTGGGGCAGGATCATCACGCAGGAGCAGAATCCGATCTTCCGGGTGGCGGCCGCCATGAACGAGAACAGGGTGAACGGCTCGTGGAAGGCCACGTCCTTGTCGTAGGGCCCGCCCCAGCCCCCGGGTCGATCAGGATCCGCGCCGAGAACGTGGTCGTAGGTCAGGATGTGGTCGGCACCCAACGCTTCCGCCCCCTGGGCGTAGTCGCGTATCGCGCCAGGATCAGTGCCGATCTCGTTGTGCGGGAATACCACGCCGAGCTTCATCTATTGCTCCGTCAACATGCAAAGGACCATCATAAACGTGTGTGTCGGGCAAGGCGCGGCTGCACGGCGCACGCGGTCCGCTATGTCCACGTCTCCGGGCCGGGGGGTGCGCACGGGTTGTTGAACGCGCGGCGTCCTGACGCCCCAATCCGCTTCGCGCGGGTCAGCCTAGCCCGCATTTCTCACCAGCCGCTTGGTGCCATGACGAAACTCCATACGAATC
>CAZJRX010000112.1:0-10922 GCA_964548145.1 uncultured Pseudomonadales bacterium
CCAGTGTGGCTGATCGTCCTCTCAGACCAGCTATGGATCGTCGCCTTGGTAGGCCATTACCCTACCAACTAGCTAATCCAACGCAGGCTCCTCCGACAGCGCGAGGTCATCCCGTCACAACCGAAGTCACGACGGGGGATCCCCCGCTTTCATCCCTGGCACGAGTGCCGGGGATCACATGCGGTATTAGCTCGAGTTTCCCCGAGTTGTCCCCCACTGCCGGGTAGATTCCTACGCGTTACTCACCCGTTCGCCACTCTACTCAGCCCCGAAGGGCCTTTCGCGTTCGACTTGCATGTATGAGGCCTGCCGCCAACGTTCAATCTGAGCCATGATCATACTCTTCAGTTTATTTACTATGACCGTGCCACCGCCGGGCCAAGGCCCATTGGCAACACAGCCAGAAGGGTTTGCTCGAAGCTCAATACGAGCGCCCACACGAATGGCTTGTCTTCACGTTCTTAAAGAGCAGGCCCGGAGCCTCTGCCGCCGGGCCAAGGGGTGCGTATCATACGCCCGGATCGGTCCTTGTCAACGACTTTCATGCCTGCCGAGGATGGTGTCGACCCCGCCCCGACGAAGGGCCCGCGTGTGCCGCTGAAGTGCAAGCCGCCTACGTATCCACCACGATGAGATGCCAGGTCTTTCGACCCCGCCGAACGACGTAGTAGCGACCGTACAATGCGCCTGCGGCATCGAGGCCGAGCGTCGGGTCCGCCACGCCGTCACCATTCAGCCGGATACCGTTCGAGGTGACGAGGCGGCGGGCCGCACCGTTCGAATTCGCGAGACCGGCGCTCACCAACGCGGCGAGTAAGCCCGTCCCCGGCCGGACCCTCGTGGCGTCCATCCCGTCCTGCTCGAGTTGCATCAGGTCGTCACGATCCAAACGGCGGACATCGCCGTCGAATAGTGCATTGGTGATGCGTTGTGCGGTCGCCACGCCCGTCTCGCCGTGTACCAACCGGGTAGCCTCCCGGGCCAGCAATCGCTGTGCGTCCCGTCGTTCCGGCCGATTCTTCATGTCGAGGGCGGCCCCGTCTATCTCATCCAGGCCCAAGAGCGTGAAGACTCGCAGGTAGGACAACACATCGGCGTCCGCCGAGTTCAGCCAGAACTGGAAGAACGCGTACGGTGAAGTTCGTGCGGGATCCAGCCACACCGAGCCGCCCGCGCTCTTTCCGAATTTCGTCCCGTCACCCTTGGTCATCAACGGCATCGACAACGCGAAGGCCGGCCGTTGCAGCACGCGGCGCACGAGGTCGATCCCCGATACGAGGTTGCCCCACTGGTCGGCACCGCCGATCTGCACGCGGCAGTCGTGCCGGCGCGCCAATTGAAGGAAGTCGTGGGCCTGGAGCAGCACGTAGCTGAACTCGGTAAAGGAGATGCCGGCGCCCTCGCGCTCGAGCCGGGTGCGCACGAAATCCCGCTGGATCATGGCGTTGACCGAGAAGTGCTTGCCGACGTCGCGCAGGAACGAGATCACATCGACCCCACGCGTCCAGTCCAGGTTGTTGACGACCAGGCCACCACGATCACCATCGGTGTCGATGAACCGTCTGACCTGTCCGTCGATGCGCTCAAGCCAACAATCTATCGTCGAAGCGTCGTTGAGCGTCCGTTCCTCGCTTCGGCCCGACGGATCGCCGATCGCCCCCGTGGCACCGCCCAATACCGCCACCGGCCGGTGTCCCGCGAGCTGGAATCGCCGCAGCATCAGCAGCGGTACGAGGTTGCCCACCTGAAGGCTGGGCGCGGACGGGTCGAAACCCGCGTATACGGCCTGCGAGCCACTCGCCAGATGCGCGTCCAGACCACGCTGATCGGACACTTGCGCGATCAGTTTGCGGCGGTCGAGGGCGTCTAGCAGCGACGAAGACATGGATCCTGGGGAGACCTTGCGAACGGCACGCACCATAGCAGAGCACCCGGTGCGTTGGCACGAGCCCTGTTGCGGTCTCGAGACGCCGTCGTCGAATCGCGATCAGGGGTTCCCATCATCGCCAATTCACATATACTTCCGAAACGCGGCCTTCTTGGGCTGGGATTGGGGGAACCCGCAGGGAGTAGTAAGGAGGGAGGCCAGAATAAGGACCGTGTCCCGCAAACCCTACACGCACGTCTGCTGGGCGTTGGCCTTGGCCCTGTGCGGTGGCATTCTGTTGACTGCGGGTGGCGTCACCCAGCAACCTGCCAACGCCGCGACCGGGACGGACGCCGACCCGAGTGCCACCAAACCATCGCAAGCCCCCGTGGCCCCCGCCCCGCCGCCGGCGCCCAACCTCGAGACGTTCACCACGCAGGTTCAGCCCGGCGATAGCCTGTCGGCAATCTTCGCACGCCATGGCCTGGCCGCCCGGGACTTGCATCTCCTGGTCGAGAGCGGTCGCACCGGAAGGCAGCTCGAGACCATCCATCCTGGTCAACACATCGAGTTCGGCAGAGACGCCGAGAAGAACCTCGTCCATGTCAGGTACCGCCAGGGACGTTGGCGGACACTGGAGTTCCAACGTGTCGGGGACGAGTTCGAAGCCTCGACCCAGTTCAAGCAGCCCGAAGCCATCCAAAGCTACCGGCACGGCAAAATCGACCACTCACTATCCCGGGCTTGTCGAACGATCGACCTCAACGATGCCTTCGCGATGGAACTGGCGGAGATCTTCAAGTGGGACGTCGACATGTTCCACGTCCAGAAGGGCGACGAGTTCCACGTGCTCTTCGAAGAACACTTGATCGATGGCGAGTTTGTGGACTTCGGGGCGATCCTTGCCGCTGAGTTCGAAAGCCGGCGCAAGACCTTCAGGGCCGTCCGCTACGTCCATAGCGACGGCAAGGCGAGCTACTACAACCCCACCGGGGACAATCTTCGCAAGGCGTTCCTCAGCGCACCCCTGGACTACTCGCGGATCAGTTCCAACTTCAATCTCAACCGCGTCCATCCACTATGGAAGAGCACGATGCCGCATCGCGGCATCGACTACGCTGCGCGTACCGGGACACCGGTCAAAGCTGCCGGGGCGGGTACGGTAACGACCCGGTCAAAGTCGCCATCGAAGGGCAACTACGTCGTCATACAACATGGCACACGGTACCAGACCAAGTACCTGCACCTGTCCCGATTCGCCAAGGGGATCGAAGCCGGGACGCCCGTCGAGCAGGGCCAAGTGATCGGCTACGTCGGTGCGACGGGATGGGCTACCGGACCGCATCTGCACTACGAGTTCCTTGTTGACGGCAGGCATACCAACCCGCGCACGGTCCCGCTACCCTCAGCCGAATCCATCGATGCCGCCGAGCGTTCGCGTTTCCATGCTTCGACGACGCAGTTGCTCGACGCGTTGGACGACCACAAACAGACTCGCCGCCTGGCATATCTGAGCCCGCTGGTCCCATCGGCCGGCGACTAGCGTTCCTGAGATCCGGCCATCTTTACAGTTGAGCCAAGTTCACGGAAGGCGCTGCGAATCGCTCTTGGACGGCTCGGGTACTCCCGAGACGCGCTCGGGTACTCCCGAGACGCGCTAGCGTTCTTGACGAGCGCCCATCTACACGCTTGAACCAGGTTTTTCGAAGGCGCTGCGAATCGCTCTTGGACGGCTCGGACACCAGGACGCGCTAGCAACCTCGCCAAGGCTATGCAATACATAGGCGTCATGTCCGGCACGAGCGTCGACGGCTTGGACGTGGCGCTCGTCGACATGTCCGGTGGCAAACCGCGGCTTGTCCACTGCAAGACTCTGCAATTGCCACCCGGCTTGGCCGCCGCCGTCGTCGCTCTTGCCAGTCCAGGTGACGACGAAGTCGAGCGATCCGGCGCCTGTGATGCCGCACTGGGCGAGTTCATCGGCCAAACGATTCTCCGCTGCCTCGACGCATGGCAGATCGCCCCTTGCGACGTCCGGGCGATCGGCTGTCACGGCCAGACGATCCGCCACCGCCCCGATTCGACGCCCCCGTTCACCGTGCAGATTGGCGATCCCAACCGCATCGCGGAAATCACGGGCATCGACACGGTGGCCGACCTGCGCCGCCGCGACATTGCCGCCGGCGGCGAGGGGGCGCCCTTGGCGCCGCTGTTCCACGACGCTCTGTTCCGGCATGGCGAACGCCATCGAGTGGTAGTCAATATCGGTGGAATCGCCAACGCGACAATGCTGGCGGCGGGGTCGGACTCGATCCTGGGCTTCGACACCGGCCCGGGCAATGCACTGCTGGACGCGTGGATCCAACGCTGCAAGGGTGAGCCCTACGACGCCGGCGGCGCCTGGGCACGCGAAGGCACCGTGGCGACAAGGCTGTTGGACACGCTCCGCGCCGACCCCTTTGTCTCGCGGCCACCGCCGAAGAGCACCGGCAAGGAGGTCTACAACCTCGACTACGTCATCCGTGCCGCGACGCCGTTCGCCCTCGACCCCGCAGACGTCCAAGCCACGTTGCTGGAGTTCACAGCTTGGAGCATCGCCGCCGCGGTCGATCGCTGGGGCCCGGGGATTGGCGACCTGATCACCTGCGGTGGCGGTCGACACAACCACGCACTGGCGGAACGCCTTGCTGCCCACCTGCCCGGCTACGCCATCCTTTCGAGCGACGACCTAGGCGTCGACGGCGACGGCCTGGAGGCAGCCGCCTTCGCCTGGTTCGCGTACCGAACCCTAGCCGGGCTGCCAAGCAACGTACCGGCGGTGACGGGCGCCAAGGGCGCGAGGATACTCGGTGCAATCCACCCCGGCGGGTAACGCCCCGGCAAGCCAACAAGCCTGCTGGGCGGAAGTCGACGTTCGCTCAGGCACCTCAGCCCGACGACTAATGGCCAGAAAATAACGGCGAGCCCGATCGGGTCGGGCGGATACCGCGCGTTAGATCGCGAACGAGTTCCCGCAACCGCAGGTCGAGGACGCGTTGGGATTGGTGACAACGAACTGCGCGCCCGACAGATCTTCCTTGTAGTCGATCTCGGCGCCAACAAGGTATTGGTAGCTCATGGGGTCCACGACCGCTGTTACGCCGTCGCGCTCAACGACCGAGTCATCCGCCGCGACGCTGTCGTCGAAGGTGAAGCCATAGGAAAAGCCGCTGCAGCCGCCGCCGGTGATGAACACGCGCAACTTGAGGTCGCCGCTGCCCTCGTCCTCGATCAGTTCGCGGACCTTGCCGGCGGCACGGGAAGAAAACTGAATGTTGGCGTCCATCGCGCCGATTATACCCCTGTCGCGCCAAACCCAAGCCCCGGCCCGGCCACCAAGACCCGGATCATTGTTGGCAATCCGAAACGGCCGCTTGAAAATCGCCGCACAACTGCAAAAGATGGCACGTCCCACGTGCGCCTACAGGACTCGCTCTGACGTTTACTCGCGGACACCGCCCGGCCCGGCTCTCCCACCCTGCGCGATCGGTGCAAGCCTTTGAGCGCCGCGTGGCCAGAGCCATGCTTCGGACGCGAAACTCCCTTCGCGCCCGCCCGGCGTCAACGCCGCCGTCGATCGCGCCACGCCCGCTTGTCCACGAAGGACTCGTCACGGCATGAAGCGGCCCAAGGAGAAACGCGGGCCGGCGCTCGCCATGGACCTCCTGCGCCGTCAGCTTGCCGACAGTGGGGCACTCCCCCAGCTGTCGGCATTGGCGGTCGCGGTGGGCTTGGTCACCGGCACCGTGGTCCTGCTATTCCAGGGAGCTCT
Organism: uncultured Pseudomonadales bacterium; assembly: GCA_964548145.1. Taxonomy (GTDB): domain Bacteria; phylum Pseudomonadota; class Gammaproteobacteria; order Pseudomonadales; family Azotimanducaceae; genus VXYL01. Next base: position 5,679 of record CAZJRX010000112.1, read on the forward strand.
CGACGGTCTTACGTGGCTGGCGAACACACATGCAGACGGCGAGGCGTTGGGTCTGGAGCTCCGGTGGGTTCTTCCCGTCGCCGGGGCGCTTGTACTTGGGGTCCTGTTCAACCGCTTGCCACCCGAGTCGCGCCGGGTCGGCGTCGTTCACGTTATGGAACGACTAGCGCGCCACCGCGGGCGGCTACCCCTCAAGGGCGCCATCAACCAATTCGCCGGCGGGGTATTCGGCCTGGCCATGGGATTGTCCGGTGGCCGCGAGGGACCCGCAGTGCACCTCGGCGCCGCGGCTTCGAGCCTACTCGGCGAAGCGTTCCGGCTGCCCGACAATTGCGTGCGGACGCTCGTAGCCTGCGGTTCGGCGGCGGCCATTGGCGCATCCTTCAACACCCCGATGGCGGGAATCATCTTCGCCATGGAGGTGGTGATGATGGAATACGCCATCGTGAGCTTCATCCCGATCATCATCGCCACGGTGACCGCTACCGTGCTCAGCAGGTGGTACCTCGGCGACGTCATCGAATTCTCGGGGCTCACGACCGATCTTCGATCGCTGCTCGAGGTGCCCTACATCATGCTGGCCGGCGTTGTCGTGGGCATCGTTGGCGGATGCTTCATCGTCCTCGTCAAGACCTTCGCCGAAATAAAGACCGGCCCGTTCTGGGTGCGAGCGACCGCCGCCGGCGCCATCACCGGTATCGCGGCGATCTTCGCCCCTCAGGTACTGGGCGTCGGCTACGACACCGTCAATCAGGCCTTGCTCGACAATTTCGTGTGGACGACCTTGCTCGTCATCCTGGTCGCGAAGGTCGTCGCCTCGGCCGCCTGCGTCGGGGTGGGCCTACCGGTGGGGATCATCGGGCCAACCCTGGTGATGGGCGCCCTGCTAGGTGGCTTGTTGGGCGCCGCCGGCAACGCACTCGCGCCCGGACACGCATCCGACCCAGCCCTCTACGTCATGCTGGGCATGGCGGCGATGATGGCCGCTGTGCTTCAAGCCCCGCTTGCCGCGCTGGTGGCTGTCCTGGAGCTAACGTCGAATCCAAAGGTCATTCTGCCCGCCATGCTCATCATCGCGTTGGCGACGCTGACGGTCAGTCAACTACTGAGACAACGGTCGGTGCTTCTCACCACGTTGGCTACGCTGGGGGTTCGCTACCCCCCGCATCCGGCGGCGCAACACCTCATGCGGGTCGGCGTTGCCAGCCTGATGTCCCGCGATATCGCGCAACTGCCGCCGCAACCGGAACCCGGCGTCCTGAACGCGGCATTGGCGACGAATCCCGATTGGATCGTCGTCGATATCCCCGGCGGCATGCCACTGGTTCTAGGCGCCGCCGACGTCGGCGCATACTTCGACGAGCACGATGCTGCGGGCACCCGGTTGGACCTGGCCGACTTGGGTTCGGCGGGTGGTGGCGCCGGCACCGTCGATGTCCGGGCGACCCTGCAGGAGGCGTTGACGGAACTCAACCGGGCCGGCAGCAGTGCGCTCTGCGTGCTTCGCGCGACGTCGGCCAAGGCGCATGTGGCGGCACCTCGGTACGATAGAGGGCGGCGGCACGGCGGCGGCTCGACGTGGGACGCTTCGCCGAAGGCAGGTCGCAACGCAGAACCGATTCCCGTGGTCGGTGTGCTGACCCGAGAGGACATCGAAAGACAAGCTTGGTGGTAATACGAATGGATCGAGAAAAGTCGGCCGGCCTGATCAAAAGGGCGGAACGCAGCATCCCAGGCGGTGTCAACTCGCCCGTCCGAGCCTTCAAGGGCGTCGGCGGCACGCCGGTCTTCTTCGCCAGCGGCGAAGGTGCCTGGCTCACCGACGTGGATGGCAACCGCTACATCGACTTCGTCGGTTCCTGGGGACCCATGCTGCAAGGCCACGCCTTTCCGCCGGTCGTCGACGCGGTACGTGCCCGTGCCCAGCACGGACTTGGCTTCGGTGCGCCGAGCGAGATCGAAGTGGCGTTGGCCGAAGCCGTCGTGGCGCGATTCCCCGCCATCGAAAAGGTGCGCATGGTCAATTCCGGGACCGAGGCCACCATGACGGCCATCCGGTTGGCGCGCGGCAGTACGGGACGCGACATGATCGTCAAGTTCCAGGGCTGCTATCACGGCCACTCCGACGCTCTTCTCGCCGAAGCGGGGTCGGGACTGTTGACGCTTGGGCTCCCCAACTCGCCGGGGGTGCCGGAAGACACCGCGAAACACACCCTGACCCTGCCGTTCAACAACGCCCGGGCCGTCGCTGCCGCTTTCGAGCGCTACAAACGGGATATCGCCGCCGTCATCGTCGAACCCGTGGCGGGAAACATGGGTTGCGTACCACCGCGGTCGGGTTTCCTCGATGCGCTCCGCACGGCAACCGCCGACGCCGGCACGCTCTTGATCTTCGACGAGGTGATCACCGGGTTCCGGATCGCTCGTGCGGGTGCCCAGGGATGCTATGGCGTGATGCCGGATCTGACGACGCTCGGGAAGGTGGTCGGCGGCGGTCTCCCGGTCGGCGCCGTCGGCGGCAAGGCGGAGATCATGGACCGGCTTGCGCCCAACGGGCCCGTCTACCAGGCCGGAACCCTCTCGGGCAACCCGTTGGCGATGGCCGCAGGACTCGCCATGCTCGACTCCCTTGGTAGCGACTTCTACGAATCCCTGGCGGCGACAACCGACCGTCTCGCCGACGGCATGGTCCATCTGGCCCAATCGCATGGCGTGCCGCTCACGGTGAACAGAGCCTGTGGGATGTTCAGCCTGTTCTTCAAGGACGGCGCGGTCCGAGACTACGACGATGTGGCGGCCGCCGACATCGACCGGTATCGACGGTTCTTCCACGGTATGCTGAACCGGGGCGTGTACTTCGCGCCGTCGGCGTTCGAGACGGCGTTCGTCTCCGGTGCCCACGGCACCGACGAGGTGGATCGCACCCTCGAGGCAGCCGGGGCGGTCTTTGCGGGGTTCGACTGAGCCCGTGTCCCGGCCCATGCCTTCCCCGTCAACCGGTTACCGTCAGCGTCGCTTCGACGTCTACGGGCTTGGCAACGCCCTGGTGGACTTGGAATACACGGTCGACGACGCCTACCTGCGTGATATGCACCTCGCGAAAGGTCACATGACCCTGGTCGACGAGCCTCGCATCGACGCGCTCGCCGCAAGCCTCGACGGTCACGACCCAAAACGCCGCGCCGGCGGGTCCGCTGCGAATACCGTCTTCGCCGTACACGCCTTCGGCGGTCGGGGCGCGTATTCCTGCCGCGTCGCCGACGACGATGTCGGCCGGTTCTTTCTGCACGAGTTCGGCAGCGCCGGTGTCGTCACCGCAGGTACGCGCGACGGTCGCGGCAAGTCGGGCCGCTGCCTGACGCTCATCACCGCGGACGCCGAACGCACGATGACGACGTTCCTCGGCGCATCCGCCGAACTCGGGCCGGAGGATCTAGACGAGGCCGGCATCGCAAGGTCCACCTATTTCTACGTCGAGGGTTACCTGGCAGCGTCGGAGACCGGTCGACAGGCCGCCGTCTTGGCCAGGCAGATCGCCGAATCCAACCGGGTCCGAACCAGCCTTTCGCTCGCGGATCCATCCATGGTCGGCAACTTCCGCGACGCGCTGGTCGACATGCTTGGCAATGGCGTCCAACAATTGTTCTGCAACGAGGAGGAAGCCCTGAACTGGGCCGGCACCGACCGCTTGGATATAGCGATCGCCGAACTCACCGACATCGCGCCGTTCCTGAACATCACCCTGGGCGCCCGTGGCAGCCTCGCCGTGGCGAAAGGCAGACGCCACTTCGTCCCCGGGGTGCCAAGCCACGCCGTGGACACGACCGGTGCCGGCGACATGTACGCCGGTGCCGTCCTCCACGCGACGGTGAACGGCGCGGCGCCCGCTGCCGCCGCCGGCTTCGCGAATTTCGCCGCCGCCGAACTGGTGGCCCAACACGGCGCTCGGCTCGACGCTATCGCCGACTACGCTCTCATCAAGGAACGCTATGGCCGGTAGTCGCCCTGCGAGCGGGGCCGACGACTCTGGCGAAGGTCCACGGATGACCATCGTCAACCGCCCGAGCCCCTGGCGAGCTCGGTTCGGGCGCTCGTTCAGCCCGGCAAATCCACCGGCACAACGCCCACCGGCGCAATTTCCGACGGGGTCACGCGACACCGTACCGCAACGACATGCACGCCGTCGGCTACCGCGCGGCGCAGTGCGAGGCCGTAATCCGGATCGATCTCGTCGGCGCTGCGTACCCTGTCGATGCCCGTGTGCTGGACGCAGAACACCAACGCAGCGCGTTGCCCCCCACGGGCGAGACGGCCCAGCGTTTCCACGTGACGCGTCGCACGAACGCTCACCGCGTCCGGAAATGCTCCGCTATCAGCCAGTTTGAGCGTCACGGACTTCACTTCCACGTACATGCCGTCCACCAAGAGGTCGAGGCGTCCGCGCTCACCGGGAACCGCAACCTCGCGTTGCACTCGAGCAGTTGCCGGGAAACCGGGCAGCATGTCGGCGGCGAGCGCTTCCAGGATCAACTCGTTGGCACGCGCGGAGTTGATGCCGATGAGATGGCCGTGGCGGTCGCCGACGATCTCCAACGTGTGCGGGTACCTGCGGCGCACGTTGTCGGAGGTCGAATACCACGCCACGACGCCCGGATCGGCACAGCCCGTCATCGCGCCGGTGTTGGGACAGTGCAGGGTCAGCGTTTCTCCCCCGCCGGTCTCCACATCGGCGAGGAACCGCTTGTAGCGGCGGATCAGGGTGGCACGTTGCAGGGGCGGTTTGAACTTCACGGGACGGTAACTTCCCGTAACGCATTCGATGTGGTTATTGCGAAGTCCTTTTGGTAGGTTACGCGCCCTCTCGAAAGAGGGCACTCTCGAAAGGAGAGGCACTTGGCGGCGGCCAAGGATACTGGATCAAGAGGATTGCCGGTAAAGCCATGACCAACGAAGCAACCCGCGAAGCCATCGACCCGAAAGGCGACTCCGTGGTGGGCGATGCGCCCGCAGGCGACTCGCCGTTTCGAAACTTCGTACCCTACAGCCCCGGTTCGGAAGAGGAGTACATGAATCCGGACCAGGTCGCCCATTTCCGCAACATCCTCAACGCGTGGCGTCGCGACCTCATGGAGCAGGTGGACCGCACGGTCAACCAACTCCAGGACGAAGCGTCCAACTTCCCCGATGAACTCGACCGCGCCACCCGCGAGGAGGAACTCGGGATCGAACTACGAACCCGCGACC
>CAZJRX010000113.1:0-7998 GCA_964548145.1 uncultured Pseudomonadales bacterium
TACGCGTTATCTGGAGGAGTTCACTCGAATCGCGCCGGGCCAGCCGGGTCTGAGTGTGCTTGGCACCCAGAGCGGAAATGACGAATACCGGTGGGAGGGTTCGCTCACCTGGCTGTGGAACCGCCTTGCGGCCGACCTGTTCGTGTACTACACGCCCGGCCATCCAGCCGAGGGGCCGTTCTGCCAGAGATCGGACCTAAGTCTGCCCGGCACCGTCTGCACGGAAGCCTTCGTACCCATCCCGCTTGAAGTGTCGTCGCTTACCACGGTGGACCTCACGGTCACCTACGCGATGGACATGGGGCTGAAGATACGTGGCGGCGGCCGCAACATCCTCGACCGCGAAGCACCGCCCTCGTGGTTCTACGGCCAAGCGCCGTACGATCCGGGTCGCTGGGATGCGCGGGGACGGGTGTTCTTTCTCGAGTTGACCTACGACTTCGAACTGGGGCGTTGAGGGCACCGCAGCACCCGGCGGGCGACGACCGTCGGGTGCTGCCGCTCGATCGGGACGGCCGAGCATCCGCATCGAGTCGTAGGGGACGGGCTTGTCCCGTCCCGCTGTCTAGGCAGCGGCATTTCCGACACGGGCGACCACAACGCGCCCGCTAGGGCGCGCGGTCGCCCCTACGAAATCACCACGTGGAATTCAAAGGGTTGCGGATTTTTTCCATGCGAGAGCAAACGGCTTCGCCCTCACCCGCATGCCGGTGTGCGCATATGCTATTTTCTTGGGGTTCAAACGACGTCAGAGCGGGGCTCGTGGGCCAATCCTCACCTGCCGGCAGGCTGGTTGTGATCGCGATGGGCCTGCTGGCATGCACCGACATCGCTACAGCCGACGAGCGTGTCGACGAGATCCTGACCGTGCAACAGGACGCCACGGCGGCTGATCGGGAGACGCAGGTCGAGGTGGACGGCCTGGCGGACGAGACCCAGGATGCCGTCAGCGAGTACCGCGTCCGGGTGCAGGAACTCGACCGCCTTCGTCGCTACAACGACAATCTCCAGCGCACGATCACCGATCAGGACCGCGAGAAGGCGGCGCTCGCACGGCAGATCAACGACTTCGGCGATCTCGAACGGGGCATCGTCCCCCTGCTGATCGACATGGTGGACGACCTGGAGCGGTTCGTTGCGCTGGACGTGCCCTTCCGGTTGGATGAGCGACGTGCCAACGTGACGCGGCTGCGCGACCTCATGGACCGCGCCGACGTCACCATCGCGGAGCGATACCGCCAGGTCATGGCCTCCTACCAGGACGAAGTCGCCGTCGGACGCAACATCGAGTCCTACTCCGGGGAACTCAATATCGAAGGCGTGCCCCGCACGGTCGACTTTCTCCGCGTCGGCCGGGTGCTGCTCGCGTACCAGACACCGGACCGGGAGCAGACGGGCTACTGGGACACGAGGACGCGGCAGTGGCGCACCCTCGACAACCGGTACCGGCGCCCGGTCGGCCTCGGCATACGGATCGCCCGAAGCCTGGCGGCACCCGACATTCTCGAACTGCCCATCGCCGCACCCCGGGAAGGTGCATGACGCCCGGCAGGATTATCGGCGCGGTCACGGCCCTGCTGCTGGCCACGGTTGGTAGTGCCCAGGAGGAGGAACCGCAACCGGCCACGCCTCCCGAACGGCCCGACTCGGTGTTGCAATTGCTGGAGTTCATCCGGGAAGAGGCGCGGGAAGGCACACATCGGAATCGGGAGCGGATCGAACGGTTCCGCGACGCGCGGGACGACCGGCAGCGCCTGCTCGAGGAGGTGTCCCGAGAGTTGGCGGCGGAGAACGGCCGGAGCGACGACCTCGATAGGCAATACGAGCAGAACGAGACGGACCTGGGGGAACTCGAGGAACGCTTGCGGATCCGGATCGGCAACTTCGGCGAATTGTTCGGCGTAGTACGCGACGTTGCGGGCGACGCCGTTGGCGAGGTACTCAATTCGCTGGCCTCGGCGCAGTATCCCGGCCGTGCCGAGGACGCCCGCGCCATGGCCGACGCGAAGGAGTTGCCCAGTCTCGACGACCTGCGCGCCCTGCAGTTGATGTTGCTGGAGGAGATGGCGCAATCCGGACAGGTCGTTCGGTTCACCGCCGAAGTCACGGACCCGTCCGGCGGGAGGTCGCGTGGCGAGGTGATCCGGGTAGGTGCGTTCAACCTGGTTCACGACGGGCAGTTCCTGACCCGGGATCCGGATTCCGGCGCGTTGCGGATCCTGCCGCGCCAGCCCGCGGGACGCTTCCTCGACATGGCGGAGGATCTCGGCGAAGCCAGGGACGGCACGGTGGCCATGGCGCTCGACCCCACCCGGGGACAGCTTCTCGAGGTGCTCGTTCGCGCGCCCGGACTCGCCGAGCGGATCCGCCAGGGCGGCTACGTGGGCTATACGATCATCGGCATCGGCGTTGTCGGTTTGATCATCGCGCTCTGGCGTCTGATCGTGCTGCACGTGGCGGGCGTCGGCATCCGCGCCCAACTCAAGAGTTCGACGCCGAACGGCGACAACGCCCTGGGCCGTGTCCTCGGCGTCTACGAGGAGCACCATTCGGGGAACCTCGACGCCTTGGCGCTCAAGCTCGACGAAGCGATCATGCGCGAGGCACCCGTGCTCGAGCGCTACCAGGGCATGCTCAAGGTCTTCGCCGCCATCGCGCCGCTGCTCGGTCTGCTGGGGACGGTGGTCGGCATGATCATCACGTTCCAGCAGTTGACGCTGTTCGGCACGGGCGATCCCAAGCTCATGGCGGGGGGCATTTCCCAGGCCTTGATGACAACGGTGATGGGGTTGGTCGTCGCCATCCCGCTGGTGCTGTTGCACAGCGTCGTTTCCAGTGCGAGCCACCGACTCGTGGAAATCCTCGAGGAGCAAAGCGCGGGGCTGATCGCGCGCCGGGCGGAGGCTGCGTCCGGCGGTCAACCCGGCTAGGGGCCCAGGCGGTGAATCTACTCTTCGACGCCTGGGTCTCGCTCCGGGGGTTCTTTGAGTTGGGCGGGCCCGTGCTATACGGCATATTCGCCGTAACGCTGGTCATGTGGGCCCTGATCGTGGAGCGGCTGTGGTATTTGCTCGGCGTCCTGCCGCAGGAGATGCGTACCGCCCGCCGGGTCTGGGCCAACGGTCTGTGTGACGGATCCTGGACCGCAAGCAGCGTCCGACGCCTCATTCTGTCCGAGGTGGGCCTGAACGCCGAGCGCAACCTGAGACTCATCCAAACGCTCATGCAGGTTCTCCCGCTGCTGGGACTGCTCGGTACCGTATGGGGCATGGTGAAGGTCTTCGAGACCCTGACCGTGTTCGGCACCGGGAACGCCCGCCTGATGGCGAGCGGCGTTTCGCAGGCGACGATTCCCACCATGGCCGGCCTCGTGGCCGCCTTGTCGGGCCTCTATTTTTCGGTCTGGTTGAAAGAGCGCGCTAAACGCAAGATGGAGGAACTCGGAGACGAGCTAGGGATGCAATTCGAGGACGGACCGGAAGGCGGGCAATGATCGAGCGCAAGCGCCGCAAGCGGTCGGCCGAGGAAGCCGAGATCAGCGTTACGCCGCTGCTCGACATCGTGTTCATCATGCTGATCTTCTTTATCGTCACGACCTCGTTCGGCAAGGAACTGGGCGTGGATCTCGACCGGCCTTCCAACGCGCCGATCAAGGAGCAGAAACGTGCCGAGGTCATCGCCGTTCGGATCGACGCCAATGGTCAGGTCTTCGTCGAGGATAGGCCCGTGCGCACGGGCGCGATTCGAGCCAATATCGTCTCCGGTCTGGCCCGCAAGCCGGACGCCACGGTGGTGGTGGTCGCCGACCGGACCGCGGATGCCGGACTCATCGTAACGGCAATAGACCAGGCGCGCGCGGCGGGTGCCGGCAAGGTCTCGGTCGCAGCCACCGCAAAGTAGGGAGAGCCGCCGTGCGGAAGATCCGCAGATCCAAGCCGGACGACGAGTGGGAAATCAACATCACGCCCATGCTGGACATCGTGTTCATCATGCTCATCTTCTTCATCGTCACGGCTTCTTTCGTCCAGCAACCCGGCATCGACCCCGACCGCCCGTTCGCGCAAACCGCCGTGACCAAGGAACGCGGCAACATCCTGATCGCCGTGTCGCGCAACGATGAGGTCTGGATGAACAACAAGCGCGTGCCCCTTCCCGGCATTCGGCAACGGGTCGAAGCGGCAAGGCTGCAGAATCCCGAGGGCAGCGTGGTCATCGTCGCCGACCAGGCGGCCTCCACCGGCATGGTCCTCGACCTCATGGACAATGTACGCGCCGCCGGCGTGACGAACATCGCACTGGCAGCCGAAGGCCTAGCGGGGGCACCCTAGCCCGACGAGCGATGATAACAATACGGCATCAGAACCTGACACGAGTGAGGAAGTTTTGCCGCGTTCAAGTAGATTAGGCGGGCCATGAGCCAAACGGCCCGACGTACGCTGGCGTCTGTCGCAGGCGGTGCGCTCCTGGCGGTCGTGCTGTTCCTTGTCATGAACGCCCTGATCACCGGCGGCCGCGCCGGATATCTGGTGCCTACCACAGGCCAGATCGTGGACCTGATTCGCGTGGAGGAAGACGAAATCCTGCAGACCAAGCGGCGCGTTCGACCGAAGAAGCCGCCGCCGCCCAAGCCGCCGCCACCGCCCAAACTGAAGCTGGCCAACGAAGCGAGACCGATGAAGGACCCGATGCGAATCGATCTGCCCAAGATAGACGTCTCCGGCGCCCTCGGCGGCGGGCCGTTTCTCGGCACCTGGTCGCCCGGCGAGACCGCACGCGAAGGCGAGGTCGAGCCGATCGTCCGGATCAATCCCCAGTATCCGCGCCAGGCGCTGTTCGATGGCACGGAGGGCTACGTCAAGTTCGAAGTGTTGATCGGCAAGGACGGCAGCGTGCTGGACGTCAGGGTGACGGAGGCCGAGCCGGGACGCGTGTTCGTACGCAACGCGTTGCGGGCCGTGCGGCGGTGGGTATTCAAACCCCGCGTCGTCGACGGCGTTGCAGTGGAAAGATGGGCCAAGACCAGCATCGTCTTCGAGTTGGAGGACGACTGATGGGCCGACGCCTCGTAGGGGAGACCGCGCGCCGCGGCGGGCGCGGTGTGGTCGCCCGTGTCACAACCTACGGCGTGGTTTTACCAGCGCGGGCGGGGACAAGCCCCGCCCCTACGAGGGCGCTCGTTTTCCTGGCGTGCGTGCTATTCGGGACGTTCGCCCAAGGGCAGAGCGACACCGTCGACTTGCCGCAGTGGCATCCCCTTCGGTCTGACCGGGTTGCCGACGAGCGCGAGGCACTGTCCACGACCATGAGCGAGAGCTTCTACAACCGGCTGTCCCGCGTTCACAAGCTGCTCGATGAAGACAACCCCGTGGAAGCGCTGGCCCTGCTGGATCGGATCCGACCCGACCGCGTCGGCAGATACGCCGCCGCACAGCTCTACCAGACCTACGGATTCGTCCACTTGCAGCTTGACCGCGAGACCGAGGCATTCGACGCCTTCGAAAAGTGCCTGGAACTGGGTGCATTGCCCACCCATCAGCAACAGGACATCGTCTACTCGGTGGCCGGCTACCACGCAGGCAACGACCGCTACGAGGAATCCAACAATGCGCTCTTGCGCTGGTTTCGCTACGAGCCCAATCCCCGCGCCGAGGCCTACGCCGTCATGGCGGGGAACTTCGCGCAACGGGAAATGATGCGCCAGGCGTTGCCGTATGTCCGGCTCGCCAACCGACTCGCCAAGGAGCCGAACCGAAACTGGCGGAATCTGCAGTTGGCCATCCATGTGGAACTGAAGCAGTTCGGCGACGCCATCATGTTGCTGAAGGACAACATCGGGGTTTGGCCCGACGACGTGCGCAACTACGTCGCCCTGTCGAGCCTCTATACCGAAACCCGCGACGACCTGGGCGCGCTCGCCGCGCTCTCGATTCCATGGCAACGAGGCATCCTGCGGGCGCGGGAGGACATCCTCGACCTGGTCCGGCTCAACCTCTTTCTCGAGAACCCCGCCCAGGGAGGCATGATTCTGAGCGAGGCGATGCGGCAAGGGCTCGTCGAAGAAAACGATGAGAATCTCCGGCTTCTGCTCAATGCGTGGATGATGGCCCGGGAAAACGAACGCGCCATCGATACCATCGACAAGATTGCCCAGCTAGCGGACGACGGCGAGGTCTACCGCCAAAAGGCGTTGCTGCTGAACGAGACCGGCGAATGGGAGGAAGTCGTGGCGTCCTGCCGACTGGCGCTTCAGAAAGGCGGTCTCGAGAGCCCCGGCGAAGTCTGGCTGCTGCAAGGCGTCGCCCTTGCCGAGTTGGGGCGCTTCGACAAGGCCATCGATGCCTTCGAGAACGCCAAACGCAGTGGCAAGGACAACGTCCGGCGCGACGCCAATGCGTGGATCGGCTACGTCGAGGAGCGCAATCCGGGATCTTCCTGAGCGGGTACGCGCTAATATATGGAATATTTCAACTCGGCCCTCATTGGCTCTTCTCCTTTGCCGATCCACCCATTCGCCCAAACGCGGCACCGAGACCCGGAGGCAGGCTTTACTACGCTGTAGTCGATTATGTAACGATCCGGCATTCCACTCCAAGGGAGGGGGGTGCGCTACTGCCATGCCCGTATCTCGGTTTCCCGGCGACGAGCATTCGCCACCGGCGTCGAATCCCCCTTTAGGCACAGGATCCTCCACCTCAGATGGTGCGTATGTCATCCGGCATACTCCTACCGGCGACGGCGCACTGAAATCCTGTGGATCATGCATTATCAGATAGCAATGCACCGAATAAGCCCTGGCGGGAAGGGCCGAAAACGCGATCAGTAGTAGAAGCGCCGAGAGGAACGACTTGAGGTTCATTGAGTTTTCCCTTGTGTTGGTTGGTTCATCCTCTTCACGGAGTTCGTAGGGACTCGGGGCAGTTTTTGGCATAGTCCCGCAGTCCGTCGCTCGACGATCGCTGGCGTGTCCATCGCCAACGACTCCCAATCCACGAGGCTGTTCATCGGGGCGGCGGCGCCGTAGTCCTCGCTGACCAGAGCGTCGACGCGTTTGGCGCCGTCCGACGTCAGCTGTTCAAGCAACGCGCCGATCAACCCGGCGAAAGCCGCATATTCCGTCCGTATGGCATCGCTAAGCAACCGCCCGCGCCGCACGACGTCATCGTCCGCAACGTCGCACAGCTGTTGATGAATTGGCGCGGATGCCATGCGAGCGGATGTCATCCACTCGATTGCGACGACGACAGCGAGCAATTCGCGGTCGTCGTCATGAAAGTCGTCCCCCAAATCGCTCTCGTGGCGGTACCTGTCCGTCAAGGCGAACCACGCCAGAATTGGTGTCGGCAGTGGCTCTTCGACGGTGTAGGCGGCCACGCGCTGGTTGACATAGTCCGCGTCGAGACCATAGATCAAGCCTTCAGGGGAGCCGCTTCTGGGCTCGGACGGGTTCTGCGCCGATGAAGGGCACGTCAGGAATGGAGCGAGCAAAAGGGCGTGGAGAAGCCTTGGCCGCGTTGTCGGCTGGGATGTGCAAGGCTCGTGATTACGGGTCTGACGGGATTCCACTTCGTCTCCCGATTCTAGTAGGACACGCAACACCTAGGTCTATCCTCGACCGTCGGTCATGAAGGCGGCGTAGCGTCCCGCCTCGTGGGGATCCGGGACCGTGGTGGCATAGTGTCGGTACAGCGCTTTCGCCACGTCTCGTCGGACATCGGCTGACCTGATGGCGTCGAACAATTGCTCGGCGAGGTCGAGATATCGGGGGTATTCCCGGCTTTGGCTCACCAGCGAAGACACAATGTCGTGGGCTGCGTTGTCGCGCACTTCCGCATCGCGCAAACGCAGCACTTCGCGGACGGCACCGTCGGGATCGACATTGGACCAATTCCAGAACACGGTCTTCATTAACTTTAGTCGCACGGTCTTGTTTGTGAACGAGTCAGCCCACTCCAGTGTTTCTAGGGGGGCGACCCGCACCTGTTTGTAGATTAGTTCGTC
>CAZJRX010000113.1:8074-9764 GCA_964548145.1 uncultured Pseudomonadales bacterium
GAGGTCCTTGGCCAAGTCCGGATCGTTGAAGCTAATCTGCCAAGTGACGGCGAGCACAGCGTTTCTTTTGGCATCGCCCCTGAGAGAGATAGCCCAGTCGAAGGCCCCTTCCATATCCCGTGCGACCACGGTTTGCGAAAGGAAGGGGGCGAGGACCTCCTGAGTTCCCGGCTCCAAGGAGGCGTACCAAGCCACCAAGGTGTCCACATCCGCATCGGGCATGTTACGTCCGGATGCCGCAAGCGCCCGCTGGGCGATTCCCAGCAGGTCTTCCGGAAGCATGTCCAAGACCGAAATCGCGGCGGTGATGCTCTCCTGTGCAACCGCCACGATCAAACTGTCCGTCGTTGACTGCAGGGTTCTCGGCGATTTCTGCTCAGTGATCCAAGCAATAGCGGTCTGCGTGTCGGCGGCCGCCCACACGTCCATCACGCGCGATTGCAGCAGCAGCCCCGGCGAGGGTGAAAACGGGTCGTCGTGGGCCTGACGGGCCAGCTCTGTGGCAGCGGCCATCGCGGCGACTGGATCCTGCCTGGCCCACGCAACAACGATCTCCTCGAGGCGTTGCTGCCTTACGGCGTCGCCCGTGACCGATAGCGCCTTATTCCAAGCGACGGCGAAGTCGTCCTCGCCCCGCAGGTCTTCGTCCGCCCGAATGGATGCCAGTGTTTCCTTGGCGTCGAGTCGATCGGCGATGTCCGTGCGCCGCCAAGCGGGTAGCTCAAGTTCGAGAATCGCTTGGGCCGCTATGGACTTGGCGTGGTCTTCAAGCACCTGCGCCCGGGCGACGGCGGCGGCGAGGTCGACGTGCGCCCAGGCCCGGAAAACTGCCGTCAACCAGCTTGTTCGGTAGGCCCTGGCGATTACGTGGTCGACCGCTGCTTCCGGTGCAACGACCGCGAATCGAATGTAGAGAATGCGGGCGATATCCGGCCGGTGCGGCGCTGGCCCCAAGGCATCCACCTCGTCAAGCATCTCCTTCACTCGTGAGATGTCCGCGTCGGCAACGATGTCGTAGAGTGCGTCGTTGCGGCGCGAATCTGCGGCGATTCCCGCGACCTCGGCCAACGACGGACTCTCCGGGAGAGCCGCAGGTGCCGCAGTCGCTTCTTGGGCGACTTGACGAATGGCAATCGCGGGAGGCGGTGGTTCACCGCTGCTACGCAGGACCAACGAGGCCACGACCGCTCCGATGCCACCGCATGTGACGCCAACAGCGAGCACGGTGCTCCAGGCGACTGATGACCTCATACTGCTCACGGTCCTGTGGACATGGCATTCCCCTGCACCTTAGCCCTCCGGGGGGGGATGTCAACGACCGAAAACGGCCGAAAACGGCCGAAAACGGGTGAAACGGGAACTCAGGACACACGCGAAAACCGTCCTACCGGCACTAAGGGGACTCAGGACACACGCGAAGACCGTCCTACAGGCCCTACGGTCGATGTCCTACGCGGGCGAGGAGAAGAGTGCCCCGCACGCGCCCGGCGTTCGAACACCGTCGCCTGCATTGCTCGCCGTCGAGTCGCCGACGCGGGAGTTCGGTCCGGGGATGCGCTACGATGACCGCCTTGGGTCGCCTTGCGGAAATCGAGCCCGCGCCGATGGCCGAGCGCTTCTTCAACACCTCCGGGCCGGTGGTGCCGGCCAAGCACTACAGCATCCCGCCGCTCGGGCGGCTGGATCTCGA
>CAZJRX010000113.1:9813-10854 GCA_964548145.1 uncultured Pseudomonadales bacterium
CGCTACTTCGTGCTGCACGCACCGCGCCAGACCGGCAAGACGTCGGCTCTCCTGGCACTGCGCGACCTGCTGAACGGGCGCGGCGCTGAGCGCTCGGTGTATGTCAACGTCGAGACGGGGCAGACGGCGCGCGGCGACGTGGCTCAAGGGATGCGCGCCGTGCTGGCCAGCCTATCCATGCGCGCGCGCGCCCTCGGTGACGGCTTTCTGGCCGAGACGTGGCAACGGACCCTGGCGGACATGGGTCCGCACGCCGCCCTGACCGAGGTGCTGAACCTGTGGTGCCTGAACGACCCGAAGCCGCTGGTGCTCTTGATCGACGAGATCGACACGCTGGTGGGCGACACGCTGATCTCCGTGCTCCGCCAGCTCCGCGCCGGCTACGACATGCGTCCCGCGGCGTTCCCGCAGAGCGTCATCCTGTGCGGCGTCCGCGACGTGCGCGACTACCCCATCCGCTCGGCGTCGGGGGACATCGTCACCGGCGGCAGCGCGTTCAACATCAAGGCGGAGTCGCTGCGCCTCGGCGACTTCGACGAGGCCGACATGCGCGCGCTGCTCGCCCAGCACACGGCCGAGACCGGGCAGCGGTTCACCGAGCGCGCGCTCACCACCGTGTGGCAACAGTCGCAGGGCCAGCCGTGGCTGGTCAACGCGCTAGCCTATCAAGCCTGCTTCAGGAGCAAGGCGGGCCGGGACCGGGACCGCGCCATCGACGGGGAGGCCGTCATGGCGGCCCGCGAGGAACTCGTTCTCGGCCGCCAGACGCACCTGCACCAACTCGCGGACAAGCTTGGCGAGGAGCGGGTGCGGCGCGTGGTGGAACCGGTGCTGAGCGGCGGCGACAGGATCGGCGCGGCGAGCCCCGACGACCTCGAATACGTGCGCGACCTGGGCCTGCTGGCGCGGAGCGGCACGGCGCGGATCGCCAATCCGATCTACCGGGAGGTGATCCCCCGCGAGCTCATGTACGCCCGCGAAGCGGGGATCGCGCATGAGACGGAGTGGTACGTGAAGCCGGACGGCGACCTCGACATGGAC
>CAZJRX010000114.1:0-9371 GCA_964548145.1 uncultured Pseudomonadales bacterium
GAAAGGTCGCCTTGATCCCCGACATTTCCAGCGCGTAGTCGGCCCCCCAGAAGGTAGGCGGTTGCTCCGGGTAGACCAGCAGAGCGTTTGGCACGACCGGGTTCTCCTCTCCTTCACCCTCGCATTCGGCGACCGGCTATCGCCGAGGGCATGTCTTCAGGCATCAAGGGCGAGACCTCGTCTACGCTTTGCGAGTTGGGCTTCAGTGAAGGTCGTTGTTCTCGCCGGCAAGTCTCTTGGTCCCAACCACCGAGGTCTTTCGACCGATCTCGATCGCCGCGTACAGCGTGTTGCGCTCCGCATCAGTCGGTTTGGCGGTATCGCTCCTTGAGGGAGGAACATTACTCTCTCCTCATAAAGGTTGACAATGACAGCGCCATAGACGGCCCGTCACCGAGTTGCGGCGTGAATCGCGTTTGAGAACCGAGGAACCGATTCACCGGACGAGTCCGGTGAAAGCGGCAGAAGAACGACGATGAGTTTCGTGGCGGTCAAGACGGCGGAGCAGCAGGGTCGGGTGTGGTGAGACCGCTGTGTGCGAGTGCGATTATGGCGGTACGGCGTCAATCACGCAGACGTTATCGCCGACGGTGACCTCTGCGCCCTCGGCAACGAGGATCTCGAGCATCGTTCCCGCCGCCGGAGCAGTGACTTCCTGCACCACCTTTTCGGTTTCGATTTCGTAGAGAACGTCGTCATTCGCGAACCGCTCACCCGGTTGGACACACCAACGTGTGATCGTTGCCTCCTCCATGGTCATGCCGACGCGGGTGAGCTTGAGAGTGACTTTCATCAAGCAACTTCCTCGGCGCGGACGAGTGTGGTTGCCGCGACGACGATCTTGTCGGCGTCGGGCAGCAGGTGGCTTTCACTCGCAGGCGCGTAGGGCAGCGAACAGTCCGGCACGGTGATTCGCTTGATCGGCGCGCGCAAGTCGCCGAAGGCACGATCGGCAAGCACGGCCGCAATGTGGCTCGCGGCGCTACAGCGATCACGCGACTCATCGACGACGATCACCCGACCGGTACGTGCCGCCGCCGCGCACAGGGTCGCCTCATCGAGCGGTGCCAGCGAGCGGCAGTCGACCACCTCGCATTCGATCCCGTCTCCGGCGAGCATATCGGCGGCTTGCAACGTCGTTCGCATGGTCGAACCCATCCCGATCAGCGTGATATCGCCGCCCCGGCGCACCACCGCCGCTTCGCCGAGCGGGGTCAGATACTCCTCGTCCGGCACGTCGCCGAGTTCGCCGCCGCGCCCGCCGGGCTCGAGGAAGATGACGGGGTCGTTGCAGCGAACAGCCGACTTCAGCAGGCCCTTGTCGTCGGCCGGGTTAGCTGGCACGGCCACGTGAATCCCCCCCAGGTTCATCACCGGCGCAAACGGTGTGTCCGAATGCTGGGCGGCGTTCGAACGACCGCCGCCGTAGCTTGCGATCACCGTGAGCGGTAACTGCACCTGACCACCCGACATCAGACGCATCCTGGCCATCTGGTTGGCGATGCCGTCGAAGCCGGTATAGATGAAGTTCGCGAACATCATGTGCAGGACCACCCGGTAGCCGCTCGCCGCTGCGCCGACTGCCATGCCGGTCAGCGTGTTCTCGCAGATGGGCGTGTTGCGTACCCGGCGGGAACCGAAGGTTTCGATCAATCCGCGCGTGTCCCCAAATATGCTGGCTTCGACGTCTTCGCCGAACAGAATCACCTTGTCGTCACGCTGCATTTCTTCGCGCAGAGCGTCGTTAATGGCCTGGATGAATCGTATGCGCGCCATCAGCTGTACGTTCCGGCGAACATGAAACCGGTTCCCTCGTTTGCGTGCGGCACCGTGCCGGCGGCAGCGAACGCCGCACTGTCTTCGACCACTGCGGCCGCCTCGTCGGCGATGGCGGCCAGGGCCGCGTCATCGGCCAGCGATTCATCGCGAAGCCACTGCTGCAGTTGGGCGATCGGGTCGCGATCACGCCGCCACTCGCTGACTTCCTCTTCGCTGCGGTAGGGCGTGGTCACGACTAGGTGTTCGCGTTCGAAATGGTTGTTGAACCGGTAGGTGCGCGCCTCGATGAAAGCCGGTCCTTGGCCAGAGCGGATGTGGTCCGTGGCCCAAGCCATGACGCGCCACACCGCGCGCACGTCATTGCCGTCGACAACCTCCACCGGAACGCCGAAAGGCTTCGCTCGATCGCTGATGGTTCCGGCGGTCACGGTGGCCGCAGGAGAAAACTGGCAGAAGCCATTGTGCTCGCACACGAACAGGAGCGGCAGTTGCCACAGTGAGGCGATATTGAGGGATTCCATCAGCACGCCCTGATTGGAGGCGCCATCGCCGAAGATGCAGACCGTCATTTGGCCGTCGCCATCGAGCTGGTTGGCCAGCGCCGCGCCCGTGGCAATTGGCAGGCCCGCACCGACGATACCGTTAGCCCCGATGATGCCCCGCGAAAAGTCGGCGACATGCATGGACCCGCCCATGCCGCGGCAGATGCCTTCGCGCTTGCCGTAGATCTCGGCGAACAGCGCACGCGGGTCGCCACCTTTGGCCAGGAAGTGACCATGGCCGCGGTGCGTACTGGCGATCTGGTCGCCAGCGTCCAGGTGCGCGCACACGCCCACCGCCACCGCTTCCTGGCCGATGGACAAATGTACCCCGCCAGGCAGCTTGCCATCGCGGAAATCAGCGCCGAGGCGTTCTTCCGCGTTGCGGATGAGGAGCATGGTGCGCAGCAGTTCGAGGCATTGCGACACGTCGGGCGAGAGATTGCCCTTCATTTGTCCCCCCTGTTGGTTGGTGTTCGTTGGTTGCGACGAAGAATGCATGTCTGTATTGAAATTAACAAGTACATACATTTTTGTAAGTAATAAGAGTTTTGGTATGTTGGGGATCGATACGGCAAGGACCGACGTAGGTCTCGACGCCATGGCTGTTGACGCGGATGCCCATCGCAACGCGAGCGCTATCCCTGGTGAGAAGTCAGCGCGGATCCGGAAACACTGTTAGCCATTCCGTTTCGCCGCCACGCCGCGATCCGGTAGGAGTCTAGGCGGCACTACCTGATTTCTGCCTGCCACTGTGGGAGACCGCGAGCGAAGCAGAGCATAGCATAGCCCCATCGCGTGGTTGATCGCGGACAGCGGGGAGACGGCCCTCGTCCTCTCACTGAACCCCACGGAGATCGACACGCTGGTCACAGCGGCGAACGCGCCTCAGGCGGTCATCGGAACAGGATTGTTGCGTTCAAAAATGTGCGCACCTATCCTTGACGGGAACCTGCGCCGGCTCACATTGTGGCGACATGAACGGACGGCAGTTCATCGCAAGGGTCCGCAAGTGGGCGCGGAGCCGGGATCTGGAGGTGCGGTTCGTGGCCTCCGAAGGCGCCGGCTCGCATGGAACGCTCTATACGGGCGGTCGCAGAACGACGGTTAAGGATCGGAAGAAGGAAATCGGCAAGGGGCTTCTCGCCAAGATGCTCATCGACCTTGGGATCGACAGGGACGAATTCTAGACGGAACGACGGATATATCTCCGGAGGGGCGCAGACATGCCTGACACCTACAACTATCCCGCCGAGATCGCACGCGACGAGGACGACCGGTATGTCGTCGCGTTCCCGGATTTCGGGTGGGGCGCGACGGACGGCGAGACCCGCGGCGAGGCGCTGGCCGAGGCCAGGGACCTGCTGCGCGAGCTCATCGCGACCACGATCCGGGAGGGCGGGGAACTGCCCGAGCCTTCGCGCGCCGGGAAAGGGCGGCCGCTTGTCGTTCCGCCGGTGCAGATCGCGCTGAAGGCGGCGCTCTACGAGGCGTGGCGCCGGGCGGGGATATCACAACGCTGCCTTGCCCGAGACCTCGACGTCGCTGAGAGCGAAGTGCGGCGGATGTTGAACCCCGAACACAGCACCAAGGCCGCAACGCTTGATCGCGCTCTGCGCCAGCTCGGGAAGCGTGTGACCGTAACCGTCGGCGAGGCAGCGTGACTCGTTCGGCGGCCCGGACGACGTATCTACTTCGGTATGCTGGCGGGGCTGATCGAGTCCCTGACCGAGGCGAAGGCGGGCCTGGGTCCCTATTCGTCTGCATTGAAAATACAAAGACTGGATCGGCTGGATAAGGAACTATCAAAATTCAGGGAAAGGCGAGCCGTAGTCTGGCTCAATAGCAAGGTCCTCCAAGATCATTTGCCACGCCTGTTCGGGTATGTTCGTCGGAACGAACACGGTTGTTCCGGTGATGTTCATTGCGGCGGTCACGGAATTGTAATCGCGCAACCGCTCGATCAGCATCGACCACCGCTTCAGGGCATCGTCCTTGTGGATTTGACGGCGCGGATCACCCAGCGGCCGCATCGAGAATGGCGAAACCCAGGGCTCGGGCCAGACATCGGTAACGACGGAACTTGGATCGGCTTCCGAGGTTGCGATGAATGGTACCGTGAAAGACTGGGTCGGATTGCAATGGAGCAGGCCGCGCGTGCCCGGAACGAAATAGCGTTCTGCCTCGGTGATGCGACCACGCATGGCCGAGTCAGAAACTGTCGCTACGGCCCATTTGTTGGCTCTGACGCCACGCCGAATGTTCTCTACGTTCCGAGACGCAAAACACAAGCCTTCGGGCTCACTTCCACGGCGCCAAACGCCGCCCAACCGACGACGAACACCAGCCCTTCTGTCTTCGTTTCCAACAAGTCTTCGGAGCGACGTCCCACTTGCGAAATCGCCGGGTCGCATAAAGCTTAAGCATCATAGTACTCCGCCATATCCTCCGGCCCGAATCGCCACTTCTCGGCAATGCCGCCGCCATTGTGGTTTTGTTCATTAATGACTCCCATGATGACAGAGCTGCCTACAAACCTACTCAGCCAAGAGGTTCGTAGGAATGGGTTCGCTTTCACCTGCTACAGGCTGACGGAGGGATGTTGCGGCGGACGCATCCAGTACCGACGCCACATTCGCGGCACCGTGTTGGCCTATTGGATGTCGCATGGTCGCTCACCTGACATCTGGTATCAACTCCACGACGCCGTCGAACAGCGCAAGTATCTCACCGGGGACGAGCACGACGCCTTCCTCGAGGCGCTCATGGAAGGCCGACCGAGAAAGGTGGCGTGACTCGGGAGACGCCGGCGAGCTTCGATTCCGGCAAGAGTTCGTCGACGCCCGTGCTCCAGGCCGGGTCGTCGTGTTTGTCCCAATGGAGCCCGTCGAGACGGCGCGTTGTCTCGCCGACCATCGACCTCGCGGGGGGACCTGGATTTCACGGAAATGGAATTCTGGTCCGGCGCGCCATGTGGGGCGTCGGCAACCTCTTCGGGCGCACTGGCGGTGACGAGAGGATGGCGGGCACGCTCGTGCGCGACAACCGTGGTACGGCTTCGCCGGCACGCGCTGAACGAGAGGAAGGGCGAGCTATCGACAAGGACGGCGAGACCGGGCCTGACGGCTCGCCTTACGCACGTTCCGGAAGAACCGATCGAAATGGCATCGAGCCGGAAGAGACGGCCCTTCCGGACGTGCACGACGTCGTAGGTGGCATCCTCGTGGAGGAACCCCAGCGGAGGATCGGCAGGCGGGCTTCCGGCAACGGCAGGTAGTCGCCGTCGACGCACGCCGTGTCGCGTCGGATTGTAGAGCGCGTCGAGCGTTGGGGGCGGTGAGACGTCGGGATCGAGCGGGAGTGCGTTGGTCCGGACGAGATAGCCCTCGGCAAACACATTGACATCCCAGCAGGCTCAGGGTCGGCGGTAGATGGAACGACGGTGACCGACTTCGATCACGAGCACCAGCAAATCGTCGTCACGGAGCTCGCAAAGGATACGGTAGTCACCGACGCGATAGCGCCAATAATTACCGAGCCTGGAGCCGCGCAGGGGGGTGCCGACTTGGCGCGGATGATCGAGCGGTGCAATCCGGTCCCGCAGGTAGGTGCGGATTCGTGCTGCCTCCGACGACTCCAGTTTCTTGATCTGCCTGGCGGCTCTCTCCGTGATCTCAATCCTCCACGCCAAGGTACCGGTCCAACTCGTCGAGCGAGAGGGTGCGGCCGCCGGACTCGCGGTGTTCCGCGGCAGCCTTCTCGGCAGCGTGCAGGTCTTCGAGGTCTTCCAGATGCCGCTCGATCGCCTCTCGGATATAGAACGTGGCGGTCCGGCCCGAGCGGGCGGCAAGAGCTTGCAGGCGGTTGTAGGTCGCTTCCGGCAGGCGCACGGCCGTCTGTTTCATGGTTCGAGCCCTCCATTGGTTGACGTGTATACCAGACAAGGTTTCCCTGCGCGAGGGTGTGGAGAGTTCGGCCGCGGGGGGCGTGCTATGACCGCAGCCGGGAGTGCTCACCGAGCTGTATGAAAAAGATTCACGCTGTTTTTATGTCACCTGAAGACCGCCAGACGGGGAGGGTCGGAGTCCCCGACCGGCGGTCTGGACGTCCTCGGGCACGTCCGCACTAACCCTCAGGCACCCGTCCGATCAGACCACGGGCATCGAGAACGAAAAACCTTTGCCCGTCCACTCGATTCGGGAGTTTCCCGATCCCGTGGGCGAGACCCTGTCGGAGCCTCAAGGCGTCCTCGAGGCGCTCATGGAAGGCCCCGACCGCGAAAGTCGGCGTGACTCAGGAGACGCCGGCGAGCTTCGATTCCGGCAAGAGCTCGTCGACGCCCGTGCTCCAGGCCGGGTCGTCGTGCTTGTCCCAATAGAGCCCGTCGAGGCGGCGCGTCGTCTCGCCGACCTCGCCGTCCGCGACCGGCTGATCATCGATGACGGTGACCGGCATGATGCCGCCGGCCGTCGACGTGATGAAGACCTCCTGCGCTCCTCTGACCCGTTCGGCCGGCAGGGTCGTGACGTCGACCGGCAGCTGGATCAATTCGCAGAGGTCGATGGCCGTCTTCCGCGTGATTCCCTCGAGAACGCCCGATGCCGGTGTCTTCATTCGTCCGTCGATCAGCGCGAACAGGTTGAAGCCGGGCCCTTCGGTGACGTTGCCCGCCTCGTCGCACAGGACGACGTTCTCCGCGTCGTGGTCGTAGGCCTCGTACAACCCCATGATCAGATCGAGCCAGTGATAGTTCTTCACCGTGGGGTCGACCGCGTGGGGCGAGATTCGCGTCACCGACCGGGCGATGCGGAGATGAAGGCCCTTTTCGCGCTGCTTCTCGTCGGCGACCCAGCCGAAGGGCATGGCGAAAGCGTACACCCGGTTGATGGCGTCCCGCGGATCGCGGCTCGGCATCGCCGGTATCCCCCGCGTGCAGATCATCTCGACGAAAGCGTCTTCCAGGCCCGATCGGCGCACGCATTCGGCGAGGATGGCGGCAAGCCCGTCTCTGTCCAACTCCATCTCGAGGTGCATGCGGTCCACGTTCCGGAAGAACCGGTCGAAATGGGCATCGAGCCGGAAGAAGCGGCCCTTCCAGACGTGCACGACGTCGTAGGTGGCGTCCCCGTGAAGGAAACCCCAGTCGAGGATCGGCAGGCGGGCTTCCGACAACGGCAGGTAGTCGCCGTCGACGTACGCGGTGCCGGGCGGGAAGTAGGGTTGCTTGCTGGTGCTCATGGGCGTCCTCCATCGGGCATCGCGCGGCGGCCGACGGTTGAACGCGACGCCTCCGCGTGATGCAATGCCCCGAGTATCGCAAACTTGGGAGTGACGCGTCGATGGCCATCACGATCTGTCCGGTCACGCCGGACTTCGTCGCCGAGGTCGGCGACGCGGATCTGTCGCGGCCGCTCGATCCCGCCGATCTCGAAGCCGTCGCGGACGCCTTCTGGAAGTATGCCGTACTCGTGTTTCCCGGCCAGCACCTGACCCAGGAACAGCACCTCGAGTTCGCCGCCTGTTTCGGACCACTCGAGACCAAGCTCGAGGTCTACCGCGAGGGGAACCGGGCCCGCACCCGGCGCGGGATCGAGGACCTCTCCAATCTGGATCTCGACGATGGGATCAAGAGGGCGGACAACCGGATTCGCCTGATGCGCCTCGCCAATCGCCTGTGGCACACCGACAGCACCTTCAAGCGGGTGCCCGCCAAGATCTCGATGCTTTACGGCCGCGATATCCCTCCGGTCGGCGGTCATACCGAATATGCGGACACGCGCGCCGCCTACGACGCGCTGCCCGGGCAGATGAAGAGTCGCCTCGAAGGGATGGTCGCCGAGCATTCCTTCAGAGCGTCCCGCGCCCGCGTCGGTTTCACCGACTTCAGCGAGAAGGAGAACGCCGGTTTGCCACCCGTGCCGCAGGTGATGGTGCGGACGATCCCGGAATCGGGCCGGAAATCCCTCTATGTCGCTTCGCATATCGGCCGTGTCCTCGGCCTGTCGCCGGATGAGGGGGATGCGCTGGTCGACGAGCTCATCGCGCACGCGACCCGGCGCCAGTTCGTTTACACGCACCGCTGGCGGCAGTTCGATCTCGTCATGTGGGACGACCGCTGCACGCTGCACCGTGGACTCGCGTACGACGATGCGCGCTGGCGCCGGGACATCCAGCGCGCCACCGTGTCCGACGTCGCCAACACCTGCGAGCAGGAAGGGGTTTCGGTGGCCGCGGAGTAGGTGCCCCGCCCGATGGGCCGGGGTCGAGGTGCGGGTCGGCCTACGCCAGCAGGTGCGCGTACTTCTGGCGGGCCTTGGCGACCTTGGGCGCGATCACGGCCTGGCAGTAGGGCTGATACGGATTGCTGGCGAAGTAGTCCTGGTGATAGTCCTCGCCGGCGTGGAAGGTGCCCGCCGCCGTCACCTCGGTGACGATGTCCCCGGACCAGATATCGCCGGCGCGCTCGATGGCCGCGCGGGCCGCCGCCGCCTGTTCCTCCGAGAGAGTGAACACGCCCGAGCGGTACTGGGTGCCGACGTCGTTGCCCTGCCGGTTGAGCTGCGTGGGATCGTGAG
This sequence comes from uncultured Pseudomonadales bacterium, assembly GCA_964548145.1. Lineage (GTDB taxonomy): Bacteria > Pseudomonadota > Gammaproteobacteria > Pseudomonadales > Azotimanducaceae > VXYL01. The sequence continues at coordinate 8,894 of CAZJRX010000114.1, forward strand.
TGGCGAAGAACACGTCGAGCAGCGTGTCGTAGCTGACGACCTCGGGGTCGAAGGTGATCTCCACCGCCTCGGCATGGCCGGTGGTTCCGGAACAAACCTCGTAATAGGACGGGTTCTCGGTCTCGCCGCCGATGTACCCCGAGACCACGTCTTTGACGCCCTTGACGGGCTTGAAGACAGCTTCGGTGCACCAGAAGCAGCCACCCGCGAGGATCGCTTTTTCGGTTTCCGACATGATCGCCTCCGCCTACGGAATGGGGATCGCTTCGTCGCGCTTCGGCACGTCGTAGCCGCGCCGCACCGCCGGGCGCTCGGCCACGGCGAGATACCAGCGCTTGAGATTGGGATAGTCGTTGGGATCCATGGTCTGGCGCTCGTAACGCGCGATCCAGGGCCAGGTGGCGATGTCGGCGACGCCGTATTCGCCGGCCAGGTACTCCTCGTCGCCGAGACGCTTGTCGAGGACGCCGTAGATGCG
>CAZJRX010000114.1:9381-10692 GCA_964548145.1 uncultured Pseudomonadales bacterium
TCCTCCGCGTAGGGCGCCTTGCCGGGGTTGAAGGCGACGAAGTGGTGGGTCTGGCCGAGCATGGGACCGACGCTGCCCATCTGCATCATCAGCCATTCCATGGCCTGCCAGCGCCGGTCCTCGTCCTCGGGCATCATCTTGCCGGTCTTCTCGGTGAGGTAGAGCAGGATGGCGGCCGATTCCATCATCGAGCGGCCGTTGTCGTGGTCGACGATCGCCGGGATCTTGTTGTTGGGGCTGATCTTCAGGAATTCGGGCGAGAACTGGTCGTCTTTCGAGATGTCGATCTCGTGGACCGCATAGGGGAGCCCCACTTCCTCGAGCATGATGGAGGCCTTGCGGCCGTTCGGCGTGGCCCACGTGTAGAGATCGATCATGTCACCTGTCCCCGTTCTGAGAATGATCGGAAAACATGGTACGCCGTCCCGCCAAGTCCCACCAAGTCTCGTCAAGTCCCGCCATCCGGCGACCCCCGTTACACGACCTGGAACATGAGCGGTTCGCCCGCGGCGAGGCGGCGGCAGTTGTCGACGGCGACTTCGAGGCTCCGTTCGACGGTGTCCGTGGTGAGCCAGGCCACGTGCGGCGTGAGCACGACGTTGTCGAGGCGCAGCAGGGGATCGGTGGGATCGACGGGCTCCCGAGCGAAGACGTCCAGGCCGGCCGCGCGCAGATGTCCGCTTTCGAGCGCCGCGATCAGGGCTTTCTCGTCCACCAGCCCTCCCCGCGCCGTGTTGACCAGAATGGCGCCGGGCTTCATGCGAGCCAACGCGCCGCCGTCGATAATGCCCTCGGTTTCAGGTGTCTGGGGCACATGAAGCGAAACGATGTCGCATGCGGCGAGCAGATCCGGCAGGTCGCGAAACGCCGCGAGTCCTTCGGCTTCCGGCTTTGGGTCCCGAGCCGTGTACAGCACGCGAGCGCCGAGGGCCTTGAGCATCGGTGCGAGCGCCCGAGGGACGGCGCCGAACCCCACGAGGCCCACGGTCGAACCACCGATCTCGCTCACCTGGTCCTGCAGGGTCGCGTCCATGGCCCATCCTTTCCCGGCGCTCACGGCGCGGCCGTATTCCGGGAGCCGGCGCACGGCCGCGAGCATCAGCGCGAGCGTCATCTCGGCCACGGCCCGGGTATTGGTGCCCGGCATGTTGCAAACGTGGATGTCCCGCTCCTTGGCCGCCTTCAGGTCGATCGTATTCACGCCGACCCCGATCTTCTGGATGAGCCTGAGGTTGGGTGCCCCGGCCATGTCCCCGGCCGAGACCGGTCGCAGCACATGCCAGAGCACGTCCGCCTCCGCCATGAGCTCGG
>CAZJRX010000115.1:0-10608 GCA_964548145.1 uncultured Pseudomonadales bacterium
CAGCCTGATCCTCGTCCACTTCGTCAACCGCCGCGTGGCCGAAGGTGCGACGCACATCCAAGCGGCGGTCGAATCGGGCGCGGTACGTTTCCGGCCGATCCTGCTCACCTCGCTGACGACGTTCTTCGGGTTGGTGCCCATCGTGCTAGAACGCTCGATGCAGGCTCAGATCGTCATTCCGATGGCGGTCTCCCTGGCGTTCGGCATCGTGTTCGCCACCGCGATTACGCTGATCCTGATACCGTGCCTCTACGCCATCCAGGCGAACATCCACGACTTCTTCATGGGCAAGCGCGAGCGGCGCGCCCCGGGCGATGCGGCCGTGCCGACGCCTACGGCGTCTTCGGCGACGCCACAGGGATCGGCGCTCCGTTGATCGTCACCTCGAGTTCGTCGCGGTCCTGGTAGAAGCGCGCCTCCACGTAGTGGTGCTCCTCCCAATCGAGTTCGATATTGGTCCAGACGTAGAGCGGGTCGCGGCCCGGGTCCCGGCGTTTGCGCAGGCAGCCGTCGAGCCACAGCTCTAGGGCGCCGTCGTCGGTGATGACGATCGAGAATGCCTTGTGGCGGTGCGGGATGTCGTGGCGGCGGGCCAAGGTCGTCGGGCACATCGCGAAGTCGGTGGATTGCCGGAGTGTGTCGGATTTGCCGCCCTCGTCTCAAGTAAGCTCTTTGTGAATAGCGGTCGAAAAAGGAAGCTCGCGCGAATGGCGGCGTGGATCGTGTTTGGTGTGTTCATCGCCCCGGCCCTGGTCGCGGTGGGGTTGCGGGTGGTCTTCGCCGAGCGACCGCATTGGAGTAGCGCGAGTCACGAAGCCACCGGCCAGGCTCCGCCACCGGCGGCAACCACGGACCCCGTGGTGCAGGTCTATGCCGCGAGGATCTGGGGCATTCGCGGCGCCGTCGCAGTACATACCTGGATATCGACGAAGCGTTCCGGGGCCGAGCACTACCTGCGCCACGAGATCATCGGCTGGCGGCTCCGACGTACGGGTACGGCGCTGGTGCAGGAACCCGGCAGACCGGACGCCATGTGGTTTTCCAACCATCCGGCGCTTCTCGTCGACCTGCGGGGACCGGGCGTCGACGCCGTGATCGACAAGATCGAAGCCGCGGTTGAGACCTATCCGTACGCGAAGGAATACAAGACCTGGCCTGGCCCCAACAGCAATACCTTCACCGCGTACGTGGGTCGCCGTGTCCCCGAACTCCGGCTCGCGCTGCCGCCCACCGCGATCGGCAAGGACTATCTTGCGAACGGCGCGTTGGTGAGCCGCGCGCCCAGCGGCACCGGCTACCAGTTCTCGCTCAAGGGTCTCGTGGGGGTGACCGCCGCCCGCCGCGAGGGCGTCGAAATAAACCTCCTCGGCGCCGCCGCCGGTGTCGGCCTGTTCCCGCCGGGCATCAGGCTGCCCGGCCTCGGCAGTTGGCCGACATGGCCGTCCAGGAATCAGGACAGCCATTGACCGGCGTGGGCTCGCAGGGGCGACACTCCTTGAACACCGTTGATGTTCACACGCAGGTTGCATTGGCACAGCGGCTCGAAATGCACTTGAACGCCTCGCGTACTCGCAAGGCGCGCTGGCGTACTCGCGCGGCGCGCTGGCGTACGCGGGAGACGCGCTAGCCCTCGGTCGCAGGACCCGCCGTTTACCTATCTTTGGACACGGCCACCGAACCGCGAAGGCGATCAGAACAGCATCGATTGCGAGCGTCGAAAGAGATCCGTCCTGAGCTCGGCGCGTTTCGTGACATCGAGACCGTGCCTGCGACGAGCCACCTCGAAGCGCCGGGCGATCAGATCCGCGTAGACACCCACACCCCGCATGCGTTCGCCCCATCGGGCCTGGTATTCCTTGCCGCCGCGCATTTCCCGGACGCGGCTCATGACGTGCGCGGCCTTCAGCGGATAGTGTTCTTCGAGCCACTCGACGAACAGATCCTTCACCTCGAAGGGCAGGCGCAGCATCACGTAGCCGACGAACTCGGCACCGGCGTCCGCTGAGCGGTCGACTATCGTTTCGATCTCGTGGTCGTTGATGAAAGGGATAACGGGCGCCAGCATGACGCCCACGGGCACGTCGGCGGCATTCAGTTCACGGACAACGCGCAGACGGGCGCCCGGTGACGCCGTGCGCGGTTCCAGCTTGGTCTTCAGTTCGTTGTCGAGCGTCGTGATGCTGATGCCGACGCTGACCAGGCCATGCCGGGCGAGATCGGCCAGGATGTCGAGATCGCGGAGGATCAGAGCGCCCTTCGTGACGATGCTGACGGGATGCCGGCAGTCCAGGAGCGTCTCGAGGATCCGACGGGTAACCCGGAGTTCCTTCTCGCCGGGCTGGTAGGGATCGGTGTTCGTGCCGAGGGCCAGCGTCCGGCACACGTAGCCCGGCTTGTCGAGGGCTTCCAACAACCGTTCGACTGGATCGGTCTTGTAGAAGATCTTGGTCTCGAAGTCGAGACCGGGGGAGAGGTCGAGGAACGCGTGGGTCGGCCGGGCGTAGCAGTAGACGCAGCCGTGCTCGCAGCCCTTGTAGGGATTGATCGACTGCTCGAAGGGTACATCGGGCGAGCTGTTCGTGGCGATGATGTTGCGCGTCTGGTCGGGCAGGAACGTGGTCGCGGGGTCCGGGTTCGGGAAGTCGTCTATCGGCGCGTCCCAGCCATCGTGGGTGGAGACGCTTGGCGTCAGATCGAACCGCCCGGCGGGATTCGACACGGCCCCCCGGCCCTTCAACACGCGTCTCTCGTCCATGCACGGAACTCTATCTGTACGGTTGTACAGTATCAAGGTATATCGGTCGAATGTGCTAAGTTCTGTGTAAGAGAATGTGTGAGAGTTGACACCATGGCGACCAACCTGTCGATAGATCCGGCATTGCTGGATGAGGCCTTGGCGATTGGCGGCGAAAGAACCAAGAAAGCCACGGTCACCAAGGCTTTGCAGGAGTTCGTCTCGCGTCGGAAGCAGAGCGAGATCGTGGCCCTGTTCGGCAAGTTCGAATGGGATGACGGCTACGATTACAAGCGAGAGCGCGGAAGGCGGTGAGTCTATTCGTGGACACCAGCGTCTGGTCGCTGGCACTACGCCGATATGAGCCACCCGATGTCCCCGAGGTACGTCGTCTCGGCCGCGCTCTCAAAGACGGCGAATCGGTCTGCACCACCGGTATCGTGTTGCAGGAATTGCTACAAGGCATGGCTGGCCCGCAGGCGCAGGCCGAGATTGTCGATCGGTTCCGGGTGCTGCCTCTTCTCGTACCTTCTCGCGACGACCATGTGTCAGCCGCACGTCTTCGCAACGAATGTCGACGTCGAGGGATTACGTTGGGCACCATCGACGCACTCTTGGCACAGCTGTGCATCGCCCATGATCTGACGTTGTTGACCACGGACCGCGACTTCGACTTCATTGCGCGACACGCCATGCTAAGACTCTGGCAGCCATGACCATCACGCTCTGGGGGGCTGGCACCTCCCGGACTCTGCGCCCACACTGGGCGCTTGCCGAACTCGGCGTCGAATACATCGCCAGACCCATCGGGCCTCGCACCGGCGAGACGCAGACCGCCGAGTTCCGGGCATTGAACGTCAAGGAAAAGGTGCCTGTCCTGGTCGACGACGACCTTGTGCTGACCGAGAGCGCGGCCATCGTCACGTACCTCGGCGACCGCTTCGGTGGACTCGTTCCCGAAGCGGGAACGGTGGCGCGGGCGCGCTACAACGAATGGCTGTCCTACATCCTGATGGAATTGGACGCACACACGCTATACGTGATGCGCAAGCACGGCGACCTGAAACACCTCTACGGCGAGGCACCCGCGGCCATGGCAGCGGCGCGGGCAGGCTTCGAGAAGCAGTTGCGCTGGGCGCGGCCGCGGATCGAAACGGCCGACTACCTGGTGGGCCAAGCGTTCACCGGTGTCGACATCCTGATGACTACCTGTCTGGACTGGGCGGTGGCCTACGGCTTCGAGCTGGACGAACCGTTTCACGTCTATCTCGCCCGGCAGCACAACCGGCCCGCGTTCAAGGTAGCCATGCGGGCCAACGCCGCTTCCTAGTGCGCTAGGCAGCTTTGGACGTTATTTCGTAGCGCCACCCTTGGCGTCGCTCAGCGGGCCGTGCACTCCAGCCTCACCTTGAGATCGTTTTGGAGCATGGCGTAGGCGGTGTTCCGCCTCGATTCCGAGCCAAACACTCACATCAACACCAAAGGACCTTCCCGTATTGAATAGCGGTTGTGGGTTCGATGGGGCCTTCCAGCTGATGATCTCGCTGATCGGCTTCGCCGAACGGACACAGCGCCGCGCCAACTCCGCTTGCGGGATGTCGTGCGCCCCCAGACGTTCGGCGATCACCCATACGGGCGGCATAGTGTAGTCAGGCTTAGTCAGGCTCGTATTGGTTGGGCGTCGCCATCTGACGTCCCTCAGTGACAATCGGTTACTTCAATGATTGTGATTATCGCTGTGACAACGAACCCCACCACGTCAATCGACCGCGCCGCACGACATATCGGCAACGCGACTAAGAAACCGTGACGACGGGCAATTCCAATGTGCGGAGGATCATCATCGAGAAACTGCGTTTCCGACCGATGAATCAAGCCAAAACGCTATCCGAGACTATGGCTCATCTAGGACAAGGGATGATCCACAGTCCATGACGACTATTGCATGTTTGATATTCCGGAAGACGACTCGTTTCTTAGCCAAGTCCTGAAATTGTTTCCGGTGCGTCTTTCTCCCTTGAGCGGCTACAGGAATGAAGCGTAAGGCCGACCAATTCTTACAGAGATTCTCAGCGGCCTTTGCGCCGCCCTGGAGTTGCTTCGAAACCTTATTCGCATTAAGCCTGCTGCTCTTCAACTCCAAAGGAACGACGAATAGTCCTGTGGTGCCTTGTTGGGCCACGAACAGGTAGTCGCATTTGACAGAATTGGCTTTGATCGGCGCGGCTGGATGGTCCAAGTCGACAACGAGGAAAGGGCTAGGTGCACTATCGAGTCCGACCGAACAGCCGTTCTTGTCGATCTCTTTTGCAAGAGACTGGCAACTGACACGTGAGGCGACCTCGTTTAGGGCAGGATTCACTCTTGCCCATCCATCTCTAACCGATTTGTGATGTGCGCCCATTCGTTGTAAAGGGATTGGGTGATCTCGCCATAGCCAGCTGGAAATGTTCCTGCATCGACATCGAGTGGAAGTTCCTCAACTACGGAGCCTCTTGGGCGGATCTTGGGTGTGAACATCCATGCGCCCACTTGGTGCGGCCTTAGGGCGTATTCCGCCCCGGGTATTCCTTTGCGTTTGTTGGGCGGTAAGGCGGAGACGCGCACCAAATTTGCGAGGGCTTCCAAGACCCATTCGCTGTGGGTTGTAAGGATGACACGTATGCCTGCATGCACGGCTGCGGCGAGGTGTCGAGTCAACTCGACCTGCTTCGCGGGATGGAGATGAGATTCCGGCTCCTCGACGATTAGCGTATCTCCCCTCTGAACAACATACCGAAGGAAAAGCACGACGGGTGCCACCTCAGAAACCATGGACGATGCGTTCATCAAAGGTAGATCTCGACGCCACCCATGAGGGCGATAAACGAAGGAAGGATAGCCTGTCTCCGATGGATGGACGGTAATGGCACCGCTAAGAAACGTCTGCTCTAGCTCTAGAGCAAGACGCTCATTGATCTTCCTTTGCCTACCGTACCGGCCCGGCATTTCCACGAGTCGTTCGAGGAAGTCGGCGACTACGCCTGATAGCACAGGGAGCGGTCGTTCTGCGCGCAATCCTCCGCGAGAAGATCTGTGAATTAGAGAACCAACTACAACGCGATGGGCGTGCATGATCCCGGTTCGGTCGGCTGGAAGGTAGTATGCCGATCTAGAGAACGGGCCAATGTGCTGTTGTGCGAGGTCGGTAATGGTGCGACGGAGCAAGTTGTGGAGTGTGTAGTCCAGATCACGTGTGTCGGCGTAGGCGGCAATGTCCCTCATTTGCTCACGCAGACCAGCGTGTCCTGACGACGGCGCGTCACGTGGAATAATGGCCTTCCAAGCGAACTCTCGACGGAACACGCTGCCGCCAAACTCGAATGATTCACCTTCCTCGTGTTCAGATGATGTGACCAATGAGAAGCTCGCGGATCGGGGTGTGCCCTGTCGAATCAGCTGGGATAGATCATCGATGCCAAAACACCTAATCAGCTCATCAGTGAATTGACGCCCTAGTTCTGGGCGAGTGAGGTGGGCACGTGCCAATTCGATCAAGTACTCGGGCAGCTGATTCGCACGTTCGTCGTGGTCACGGACGGTCTTCAGCCATTGCGTAAGGGTCTTGCGTAGTTTCTTTGTCTGTTCTTGGCTTAGGCGCGGTGTCAAAGCGATTCGGGACCAAGACGATTCGTTGCCGTAACGAAACGACATCGGATCAACTGCGAGCCACCGGTGCAAGACGTAAATAAGTACGGAAAACAAGGACTTGCCGGTATTGCTCGGTCCAACGAAGACCGTGAGGGGCTTGAGTTCAATGTTGGCTTCGGCTATGGGGCCAAAGTTAGCTACGCTAAGCCTAGTAGTCCGCTGATTTGGCGGTGCTATTACCTTGGCCATAGTGAATCGGCGGCTCTAGCCGAAGTTGGTCGTTGACCTGATCGCGGGAGCACGTAGTGTACCTGATCGCTTCCTGTAACTGCATACCGCGAACTGTCCAACGCGGAGTGAGGGTGAAGCCAAGGCCCGATTCCAACGCGAAGTGAGGGTGAAACGGCTGTCGGCGCATCATCCGGGGATGATCGTGGACATCCAGACGCGGCGGCTACGCACAATGGGGCAGCTTCGCGCCTTCGTCGAAGGCAACGAGGCGGTGGACTTCCGACCGAGGGACCGGGACGAGGCCTACGGCTTCGTTAGCCACACGCTGGAGCGTTTCGCCTACCGGGGGCTCGCCAAGGGCGACAAGGGGGTGGTGCTGCGGTTCCTTCTCGCCGCCACGAGCTTCTCGCGCCAGCAGATGGAGCGCCTGGTCCGGCAGTGGCGCGACACGGGGACCATCCGGGACCGGCGCGGCGGCAGCCGCAGCCGGCCGCTCGCGCGCCGCTACACCGCGGCGGACAGCCGGCGCCTGGCGGCGATCGACGAGGCCTACGAGCAGATGTCGGGGCTCGCCACGCGCGAGGTCCTGCGGCGCCAGTTCGAGGTGTTCGGGGAGGCCGACTACGCCCGGCTGGCGACGATCTCCAACGGCCACATCTACAACCTGCGCGACTCGGCGACCTACCAGGCCCAGCGCACCGCGTCGTCGAAGACGCGGCCGACGGTCGTCAACATCGGCCTGCGCCAGGCTCCCGAGCCCGAGGGCCGGCCGGGCCACGTCACCCGTCGACACCGTCCACCAGGGCGACCGCGACGGCGTCAAGGGTCTCTACCTGATCAACATCGTCGAAACCGACGGCTTGCGGTCGGCGGTCACCCAGTACGAGTTCGTCGGTGCCACGGTCGGCATCTCGGAACGCTTCCTCCTGCCGCTGCTCGAGGGACTCCTGCTGTCGTTCTCGTTCCCCGTGCTCGGCTTCCACGCCGACAACGGCAGCGAGTACGTCAACCACCGCGTCGCGGGGCTGCTCGACAAGCTGCGCGTCGAGCGCTTCACCAAGTCCCGCGCCCGCCGTTCCAACGACAACGCGCTCGTCGAGGGCAAAAACGCCAACGTCGTCCGCAAGTGGTTCGGCCACGACCACATCCCGCAGCGCTTCGCCGGCGAGGTGAACCGCTTCGCGCAGGGAACCCTGTCGCCGTTCCCCCACTTCCACCGCCCCTGCCTGTTCGCCACCGAGTACCGCGACCGCAACGGCCGCACCCGGCGCAAGTACCTCGCCCGCGACGTCATGACGCCCTACGCCCGCTTCCGCTCGCTCCCCGGCGCCGACCGGCTCCTCCGGCCCGGCCTCGACTTCGATCTCCTCGACGCGGCCGCCACCGTCGAGACCGACCTCGACGCCGCCCACCGCGTCCAGGCGGAGCGGCGCCGGCTGTTCCGGCACATCCGCGACGGCATCGCCGCCGCCCGCGCCGCCGGATGAACGCGTCCGGCACCGTCCCCGCCACGCAACCGGGGGCCAGCCCCCGGACCCCCGCCCTCGCCGGGGGGCAGGGATCGGCGGTCGGGGGCGATCTCGCAAGAGATGCTGCGGGGGAGCGCCAGGCCCGTTCTCCGTCCGGCGCCGCGACCGCCGACCCCCGCCCGACAGGGTATTGCGCCCGGGGCGCGTCAAGGGTCCGCTTCGCCGAGCGCGACGCCTCCGGCACCGTGCGCGATCGCAACGCCCGCGCCCGCAAGGACCGCCTCGCCGGCTCCCGCGCCTTCATGCGTCGCCCTCGCCCTTGACCCGCCGCCAACGCCCGTGGTCCAGCCGACCGCCGTCGGACTCCGACTGTCCCCAGTACGCCTTGACCGTCGCCACCGGCACGCCGATCATCCGCGTATCGCCAGAGGGACAGCCGACAACCGAAGGCTTCTCGGTCGGGTCTATTTCACCCTCACTTTTTCATTGGACAGCGCGCTGGGTCCAACCGCGAATTGAAGGGGCCGACTACTTGGTGGGCCAAGAGTTAACCAGTGTCGACATCCTGATGACCGCCTGTCTGGACTGGGCGGTGGCCTACGGCTCGAGCTGGACGAGCCGTTTCACCGCGATCTCGCCCGACAGCACGACCTGCCCGCGTCCAAGGTGGCCATGCGGGCCAACTCCACGTCCTAGAGGAGACATGGGGTGCGCGCTTGAGAACGCTAGGCAGGCTTGGAACCCTCCTTTTCTGCCCGCTTCTCACGCCCTGAGACCGCCAGATAGTGTTGCAGTTGCCGCTGGCTGACTGCTAAACCGACGATCCGGTAGGGCGACAGGGCATCGAGATCCTCTTTCGCGTCCTCGATGAAAGGGTCGCGATGTTCCCTTGGGATGGCCTGGACTGCCTGGGCAAGGAATTCGTCGACCGCAGGTCCCGTCAGTTCCTCATTGACGATGGTTCCCACGGCATCGCGTCGTTGCTGCCGGTAGCGGACGCGTATCTCGTCGAAACCCATTGCCTCCGTCGTTGCGTCGTATTCATGGCATGTGCGCAAGTATGAGGCGTAGTAGAGCTCCGCCATTGGTTGGCAATCGTTGAGTTCGTAGACGGCGATCATCGCGGAGGCATAGTCGTCCTTGTCGATCATGTTGAATGACAACGGCACACGGTTGTGCCTGATCAGCGGTATGTTGGCGCAGAGCCGCGAGGTGCGCTTGTTGACGTCGCTGAACGCCTGCAGGTATGCGATGTGGACGAGGACGAACAGGCTCTGCTCGTAGGGGTTGGCGATGGCAGCAGCTTTCTCGGCAACCCTAGACAGCTGCCGAAGAAGCATGTCTTCGTTTTCCAAGGGCACGTATGTCGAGCCGCCGACGCGCACCCCGTGATCGCGGATCTTGCCGGCGTACGACACGGGAACGAGCCCGTCTGACAGCAGGTAGTGGAGCGTGCAGATTTCGTCGTAGGCGACCTCTAGTCGGGCCGCATTGTCGACGAGGTGGCGGATCGCCTCCTTGTGGTTCAGGATCATCACCATCTCTTCGTCGAGTTTCCCGTCTGCTTTCGTTCCCTCGAGGATGAGCCGCTCGGTGTCGAGCAATGAGTAGGTATTGCCCTCCAAGCGCGACGAGTTGTACGACAAGTCGATGAGAAGCCGGTTGTGGATCTGGCGGGCGTAGGTACCGGCGGGCCATTGATCGAACCGTCGTCGGCCCTGCTGGGCGAGCGCCGCCAACTTGGCCTGACCGAAGTAGCTGGTGCTGTTTGGATCGTAGCTGTCGAACCAGTCGAAGTTGTAGGAGACGGGCGTTCGAGCGAACAGGGGCCGCCGAACATGGCCGACGGCCTCCAGCGCGGCTGGACTGAAGACCCCCGTGTCGGCATCGGCGCGGCTGGTCCGGTAGCGCGTCGCTCGTCTTCGACCGGTCCTAACAACCCGTCCTTCATCGACAAACTCGGCGAGCCAGCGCCGGACGGTACGCTCTGAGAATCCGGCAGGGAGTAGCGCAAGGACTTCCGGGAGACCTAAGGATCTCGATTGGTCGTCCAACACCTCCAATAAGGCCAGTTTTTTCTCGGCGGTCGACATGATACGGCCAAAATTGTCAATATACGGCCAAAATTACGATGAATACGGCCAATTATCAACTGAATGTTGGCCGTCAACTGATTTGACGGCCATTGCCTCGTCGGGGAGTCGGTCGTCACTCCGCCATCAGCCACGCCATGATCTTCGGGTTCTCGTCCCGGGGGTAGGTGTGCGAGAGGTCGGCGATCTCCCGAAACACGACGCCGGCGCCGGCGGCGGTAAGCGCGTGGTGGGCCGTGCGGGCGATGTCGACGGGGAACATCCAGTCCAGGGCACCGTGCATGAGGTAGACCTTGAGGTTCGCGAGGCGCTCGCGGGTGGTGCCCTCGAGCAGCAACGGGTGGAAACTCGCCGAACTCGGTGCCAGGTGGGTGAACGGCGAGTCCTCCCGCAAGCCCGATACATAGCAGAACGTTCCCCCGTCGCTCATCCCGGTCAGCAGCAGTCGAGC
>CAZJRX010000116.1:0-10430 GCA_964548145.1 uncultured Pseudomonadales bacterium
GGCGGCTGCGGCATCGCAGGTGCAGTTGTCGCTGGTAGTGGGTGGGGGAAACCTGTTCCGGGGCGCGGAAGATGCGGGTCTCTCCGCAGTGGGATTGGACCGTGTCACCGGTGATCACATGGGCATGCTGGCGACGCTGATCAACGCGCTCGCCTTGCGGGACGCGCTGGTGGCGCTCGGCACGCCGGCGGCGGTGCTCGCCTCGCATGCGCTGCCTACCGTGGCGGAAGGGTATTCGTTGGACAAGGCGCTTGCCAATCTTGCGGCGGGAAAGGTCGTGCTGCACGCTGGCGGAACCGGCAATCCGCTGTTCACCACGGACACCGCTGCTTGTCTCCGGGGCATCGAGACCGGTGCCGAGATGATCGTCAAGGCAACCAAGGTCGACGGGGTGTACAGCGCTGACCCATTGACCGATCCCGAAGCGACGCGCTTCGACGAGTTGACCTACATGGAAGTGCTGGATCGGCGCTTAGGCGTGATGGATCTGACCGCCATTACGCTATGCCGCGAGCATGGCATGCCGGTTGTAGTCTGCGACGCGACGCGCCCCGGCACGTTGACGAGGATCGCCGGCGGTGCCAAGGTGGGCACCCGCATTTCGTGATGGCCCCGACGGGTGCGCCCGTGTCGTTGATCGAAGAGTTCCAAAATGACGCCGAGGATCGAATGGGCAAGTCCATTGCCGCATTGGTCACGGCGTTCTCGCGAATCCGCACGGGGCGCGCGAACCCGGCCCTGCTCACGGGCGTCGAAGTGGACTACTACGGCAATCCGACGCCCATCAACCAAGTCGCCAACATCACCGTCGAGGAAGCTCGTACCCTGGTGGTGTCGCCCTGGGAGAAGCGGATGGTGCCGGAAATCGAGAAGGCCATACTGAAGAGCGACCTTGGTCTGACACCCGCGACGTCCGGCGATATCATCCGCCTGCCGCTGCCGCCGCTTACCGAAGAGAACCGTCGCGACCTGATCCGCCAAGCCCGGCAGGAGGCGGAGCAGGCCCGAATCGCCATCCGCAACATCCGCCGGGACGCCATTGGCGATGTGCGGGAACTGGTACGGGAGAAGGAAGCGACCGAGGACGAGGGACGCCGTTCGGCCGACGAAATCCAACGTCTCACCGACTCCCACGTTGGCCGCGTCGACGCGGCCCTGGCGGAAAAGGAATCGGATCTCCTCTCCTTCTAGCGTTCTTGACGAGCACCCCTACGTAGGGGCGACGCTATCGTGCCCGCGGCGCCCGCCGTCGCCCGTGCCCGCCTACTGGGGCCTTCGTTCAATTGCGAGAGGACGCCGCACGGATTTGGTCGGCCCGAGGCGGCGATTGCGTAAAATTGACGCAGCCAGGACCGCTCGCTGCCGGCGCGCAGAGGATAGAGTGGGACCGTTGATACGCGGATGCGACGCGAGAATGTCGGAACCCCGGCTAAAGCTGATTGATCCCAACCCGGCACGGTCCGAGCCTGGTCCGACGCCGCGCCACCTTGCCATCGTCATGGACGGCAACCATCGTTGGGCGCGCCGCCGCCGTCTGCCCGGGGCATCGGGCCACCGGGCCGGTGCCAGGAACGTCAAGGCCATCGCCCAGGCATGCGCGGATCGCGGTGTCGAGTACCTAACGCTGTTCGCGTTCAGCACGGAGAACTGGCAGCGCCCCAAGCGCGAGGTGAGGCTGTTGCTCGATCTCATGCGCGGCGTGTTGAACGACGATGTGGACGAATTGAACCAAAAGCAGGTACAGCTGCGGTTCGTGGGCGAGCGGTCGAGGTTGCCCGCCGACCTGCAGCAGTTGATGGATCGCGCCGAGCGGGCAACCGTAGCCAACCAACGGCTGCATCTCACCATTGCGGTCAACTTCGGCGGCCGTTGGGATATCGTGCGCGCTGCGCGGGCGTTGGCCCGGGCGTCCAGAGACGGCACCGTCGACCCGGACTCGATCACCGAGGAGGAGTTTGCGCGTTTCCTTTCGCTCGGCGATCTTCCGGCGCCGGATCTGTGCATTCGCACGGGCGGCGAGTACCGACTGAGCAACTTCCTGTTGTGGGACTTCGCCTACACTGAGTTCTACTTCTGCGACGACTACTGGCCGGATTTCGATGCGCGGCGCGTGGACGACGCGTTTCGCGATTTCGCGGTGAGGCAACGCCGATTCGGACGCCGAATCGAGGAGCGTGCGGGCGCGTCTTGATGCCGGGCGTTCCCTGACCGGGAGCGCCTGTCGACGGACGGCTTGGCCATTGCGGTCGTGTCGAGCGATTTCAACGAACGGATGATTCGGGACAACCGGTAAGTGCTCAAACTACGTATCGCGTCCGGACTGGTCATGGCAGCGGTCATGATCGCCGCCATCTGGTACCTGCCACCGCCCTGGCTGGCGGCGTTCCTGCTCGTGTTGAGCCTTTTGGCTGCGCGCGAATGGGCGCAGTTGGCGGGCATCGCCACCCGCGCCGGATGGCTCGCCTACGCCGTTACCATTTCGGCCGGTGCGGCAACGCTGTGGGTTGCGGCGGCGGGTTGGCCGCTGGTCGTTCGCACGATGCTGCTCGGTGCCGTGGCATTCTGGATACTGGCGTTTGGCGTCGTGCTGACCTATCCGCGCAGTCGGTCACTGATGCAATCGAAACCGATCATGATCGTCGCCGGCATGGTCGTCGTGCCTGCCGCCTGGTTGGCGCTCGTTGAGGTGGCCAAGGCACCGCGCGGGCCGGAGCTCTTGATCTGGCTCCTCGCCGCCATCGCGGCGGCCGACACCGGGGCATACTTCGCCGGTCGTCGATTCGGGCAACGGAAACTCGCTCCCGAAGTGAGTCCCGGCAAGACCCGGGAGGGTGCTATCGGCGGCGCCGCGGCGATCCTCGCATGGGGTGGTGTGGGCGCGGTGTATTTCGGCGCCGGCGCGGGGCAGTCGTTGTTGTCGTGGCTGATCCTGGCGGGGGTGCTGTTCCTTGCGTCGGTTGCCGGCGACCTTTTCGAGAGTGCGTTCAAGCGTGTGCGCGGGGTCAAGGATTCCGGCGGCCTGCTGCCGGGCCACGGCGGCGTCCTCGATCGGGTCGATTCGGTCCTGGCGGCAGCGCCGGCCTTCGCGTTGCTTGCACCCGTGTTCCTCGACGCGCTTTGAGCCCAAGGGACGGTGTTCCGGATACTCGTTGCCAAGTCGCAATTGACGGGAATCGGTGGGAGAATGCGACGCCCTCCCGACAGCACCGAGGTGCACACATCCCGCTCCTCCAGATTTCGAATGTCGCCACGCTGCCTTCACTCGTGGCATTCGTGGGGCCGAGCATTGCCTGCCGCCTACGCTTTCACGAGACTTGCGGTCCCGGCGTCGCGTAGCCGTCGAGATTTGACGTGGACTATCTCTACTACCTCTACTACGCCTTCTTTCTCCTCGTGACGCTCGTCACGCTGGTGACGGCCCACGAACTCGGACACTTCCTGATGGCACGGTGGGCGGGGTTGCACGTGGTCCGTTTCTCCGTGGGTTTCGGCAAGCCGCTGGTGTCCTGGTCCGACCGGCGCGGCACCGAGTTCTGCATCGCCGCCGTGCCGCTTGGCGGCTACGTGCGGATGTACGATCGGCGCGAAGCCGATGCGGTGGACCATGCACCACGTCTGCCCGCCAAGTCCTACGACGTGCTCGGGCCCTGGTGGCGTATCGCGGTGGCCCTGGCCGGTCCAGCCGCCAACTTCGTGCTGGCGTTCCTCGTGTTCTGGCTGCTTGCCGTCATGGGGGTTTCGTCGCTGGTGCCCATCGTCGGCAGCGTCGCGGCGGATAGCGCCGCCGAACGCGCCGGCGTTCTTCCGGGGGAGGAGATCGTCGCCGTGGACGGGGTGACGACCCAAGCCTGGACCGATGTCGCATTGGCGCTCGCCAGCCGGTTGGGCGACACCGGTGTGATCGAGCTACGTACAAGCCGTTCTGGCGTCAGTGCGGATCGGTCGATCATGATCGAGGACTGGCTTGGCGACGTGCAGGACCCGGATACCATTGGCGCCTTGGGCATCGGCGTCGAGCAGGTGGCGATCATCGGCGGGATCGTCGAGGGAGAAGCCGCCGAGCGCGCCGGGCTTCGACCGGGCGACCGGATCGTCGCGGTGGATGGCGAGCCGCTTTATCTCTGGCGTCAATTCGTCGCTCGCGTCCAGCAGAGCGCCGGCAAGCCGCTCAACGTCACCGTGGAACGCGGCGCCGCCCGGCCCACGGTTCGCCTGACGCCCGGCCATCGCACCGCCGACGACGGTACCGAGTTTGGATTCGCCGGTGCATCGCTCGACACGCCGACCCGCCTGGTGCACTTCGGACCTGTCGCAGCCCTTTCTCGTGCGGCGACGGAAACCTACGCCAAGACCGTCCTGACCGTGGACCTGCTCGGCAAGATGTTGATGCTGGACGTTCCCGCGACGAACCTTGCCGGACCGATCACGATCGGCAAGGTCGCCGGCGACAGTGCCCGGGCGGGGTTCGACCGATTCCTGTGGATACTTGCCTTGCTATCCATCAGCCTGGGCATCATCAACCTGGTACCCATACCGATTCTCGACGGTGGGCACGTGGCCTACACGTTGATCGAGATCGTCCGGAGCAAGCCGGTATCGCTGCGTGCCCAGGCGGTGGGCGCGCAGATCGGCCTGGCCATCGTCGTCGGCCTCATGTTGTTCGTGTTCTATGTCGACATCGCTCGGTGGCTGCCGGGTTCCTAGGTCACGGAGCACTAGGTCACGGATCGGGGTGTCGGCCCGACGCGGTCTGGTGCAAAATGACAACGCGGCAGGTAGGCCCGGTCTTGGGGGTTGAGGGAACTCGCCTCGCCGTGCAGGGTCTAATCGCCAACTCGCCGCCGGTTGCAGGGGGGAAGCAATGAGCAGGTTCTTGGCCGCGATTCTCGCTGCGACGTTGTGCGTGTCCGGGGCATTTGGCCAGGACGCGCCTGTCCGCGAGTCGTTCCGCGTCACCGACATCCAACTGCAGGGCCTGCAGCGCGTGTCCGCAGGGACGGTGTTCAATATCCTGCCGGTGAACATCGGCGATACGCTCGATGCCGTCATGGCCCGCCAGGTCATCCGCGAACTGTTCAAATCCGGCTACTTCAACGATGTCGCGGTGTCCCGCGATGGCGGCGTCCTGATCGTGCGCGTGGCGGAGCGCCCCGCGATCGAGAGCATCAACCTCGACGGCAACAAGGCGATCAAGACGGAGAACCTCCTCGAGAGTCTTGCGGAGGCGGGCCTGCGGGAGGGCGAGATCTTCAAGCAGGCGACGCTCGAGAGGATCAGCATCGAACTCGAACGCACGTATTTCGCACAGGGTCGCTACGATGCCGTGATCGATGCCCAGGTAACGAATCTGCCGCGCAACCGTGTGCGGATCGGCATCGACATCGACGAAGGCAAGACCTCGGGCATCCGCCACATCAACATCGTCGGCAACACCGTGTTCGGCCAGCAGCAACTGCTCGACCAGCTAGAGCTCAGCCACCCGACGTTGCTGTCGTTCATCCAGGGCAACGACAAGTACTCCAAGGAGAAGATGCAGGGCGACCTCGAGATCCTCGAGTCCTACTACCAGGACCGGGGCTACGTGGAGTTCGCCGCGCGCTCGGTGCAGGTCAGCGTGACGCCGGACAAGAGTTCCGTCTATATCACCGTAAACGTCCAGGAAGGGGACCGCTACGTCGTCGACGACGTGCAACTCGTCGGCGAACTCGCCGACGTTGAACCGGACCTGGTGAATCGGCTCTTCCTGGTCAGGGAGGGCGACGTCTTCAATCGGGCCCTGGTGACGGCGACCGAGGAACGGATCGTCAATGCCTTCGGCAACGCGGGATATACCTTCGCGAACGCCACGGGCGTTCCCGAGGTCAAGGAGGACGGTCTTGTCAATGTCCGGTTCGTCGTCGACGCCGGCAAGCGGGCCTACGTCCGACGTATCAGTTTCGCCGGAAATTCCGTGACGCGCGACGATGTGATGCGCCGGGAAATGCGCCAGATCGAAGGCGGCTGGGCTTCGACGCAAGCCATCGACCGATCCAAGGTCCGACTTGACCAGCTCGGCTACTTCGAGCCCGAATCCGTCAACGTCGAGACGACCCCGGTGCCGGGTACCGACGACCAGGTCGACGTGGATTTCACCGTCGAGGAGGTGCCGACCGGCAACATCAACGCCCAGTTGGCCTATGCGGCGGGTCCCGGGCTCATGCTGTCGCTCGGTTTCCGCCAGGAGAACGTTGCTGGCACGGGTAATCGTCTGGGGGCATCCATCAGTTGGAGCGACTACCAGAAGGCCGCCAGCTTCGATTTCCACGATCCCTACTTCACGAAGGATGGCATCAGCCGGGGCTACAACCTCTACGCGCGGGAGACCAACTACCACGCCATCAACATCGCCCGGTTCTCGACGGATTCCTACGGTGCCGGCATCAACTTCGAGTTCCCGGTGGGTGAAGAGCAGCGGTTGCAGTTCGGCGGGCTCGTGGAACAGACGAGCCTGGGTACCGGCTTGTTCGCATCGCGGGAGATCACCGACTTCATCGATGCCTCCGGCGACAGCTTCGTCAACGTCAAGGCACTCGGTCACTGGTCGAAGACGTCGCTCAACCATGGACTGTTCCCCACCGCGGGCGGTCGCTACCGGCTCGGTGGCCTGGTGTCGATTCCGGGAAGCGACCTGGAATTCTTCCGGATGACGTTGTCAGGCGAGCGCTACTTTCCAATCGGCCGGCGATTTGCCCTCGGACTGCGCAGCGAGATCGGCTACGGCGGTGTCTACGGTTCGACCGACAGCTACCCGTTCTACGAACATTTCTACGCCGGCGGATTCGGATCGGTGCGGGGATTCGAGAAGAGTAGCCTTGGTCCGAGAATCGACGATCCGGGCTACTACGGTGATCGAGGGCGGCCATTCGGCGGCAACCTGCTCTTTGAGGCGTCGGCCGAGTTCATCTTCCCCTTGCCGTTCGCGGATCGGTTGCGGGGTGTCCGCTCGGTATATTTCGTCGATGCCGGCAACGTGTTCAATACCGAGTGTCCGGAATCGAGCGCCGAGTGCCTCGGTTTCGACGCCAAGCAGGTACGTGTCACGACCGGTATCGGCGTCACCTGGCTCTCGGCCATGGGGCCCATGAACTTCGCCGTGGCCTTGCCGCTGAACGACAAGCCGGGCGACGAGGTGGAGCGGTTCGGATTCGAACTCGGCTATTCGTTCTAACAGGTCATCGACGCCAACGCAGGGGCCCCGTCAGCCACCGCGATGATGGCACCGTAGTCAACATTCGCCCGTCCCCGGTGGGTACGACGCGGGTATAATGCGCTGCTTGGCGCCGCGGACCGCAGGTACGTGTTGTTGCATAGGAACCGGAAAGGGGTTTGACGAGATGAGGTTGATAACAGTTGCCGCGGTGGTCGTGGTCGGCGCGTTGACGGCGTTGGCGGAGGATGCCGCCGCGCAGTTGAAGATTGCCGTTCTGAACACGGATCTGGCCATCGGCCAGAGCGAGGAGTTCGCCACCTTCCGCGACGCGCTCGAAGAGGAGTTCGCCGACGAGAGGGCGGCGCTCCTACAGCTTCAGAAGGACATTGAGGCACTACGCCAGCGTGTCGCCGACGAACGCGACGTGATGTCCGAGACCGACCTGCGCGATGTGCAGAAGGAGATCGAGGACAAGGGGCTCGATTTCGAATTTCGCGGCACGAAGTACAACAAGGACACCACCGACAAGCGCAATGAGTTCATCGCGATGATGACGCCCAAGCTGCGGGCGGTGGTCAACGATCTCATCGAAGTCGAGCGTTACGACTTCGTCTACGACCTGCGTACCGTTCTGTTCGCCAACATGAAGCACGACATCACCGCGAAGGTCACCGAGAAACTCAACGAGCGGTACGCCGAGGCCCAGGCCGGCGGTTAGCGTCCACGTTGGCGGCCGCGATCACGGTTGCCAGTCGGTCCGACGACACCGAAGCCGCGTTCGCGTGCCGACGGTCGACGATATCGCCGCTTCCATCGACGCCGCGCTCGGGGGCGGCGTCCAGGTGCGGGGAGACGGTGGCACGGCGATAACCGGCTTAGGTCCGATCGATGCGGCAACCGTGGGTCAAATCACCCACCTGTCCAGCGTCGCCTACCGGCGTTTTCTACCCGAGACCAAGGCGTCGGCGGTGCTGTTGCGGGACGCCGACGCCGCGAACTGTCCCGCCGTGGCCATCGTGGTGCCGAATCCGTACCTGGCATTCGCGCTGGTTTCCCAGCTTTTCGACGCCGCGCCACGGCTGTCGGCGGGCATCGCCGCCTCGGCAACGGTGGATCCTTCGGCCCAACTCGAGCCGTCGGTTGCGATCGCCGCCCATGCCTCCATCGCCGCCCGCGCATCCTTGGGACCCCGGGTCCAGGTCGGGGCGGGCGCCCGCGTCGGCGAGGGAACCAGCATCGGTGCGGATTCGGTTGTCCATCCGAACGCCACTCTCTACCACGGCGTAACCGTCGGCGAACGTTGCGTGGTCCACAGCGGTGCCGTAATCGGTGCCGATGGCTTCGGGTTCACGCCGGATGAGCGTGGCCGATGGATTCCCATCGCCCAACTCGGCGGGGTGACCTTGGGCAACGACGTGGTGGTCGGTGCCTGCACGACCATCGACCGGGGCGCGATAACGGACACGGTTGTGCGCGACGGGGTGAAGATCGACAACCAGGTCCAGATCGGGCACAACTGCGACATCGGCGAGCACACCCTGATCTGCGGTCGCGTCGGAATCGTCGGCAGCACGAAGATCGGTCGCCACTGCGTGTTTGCAGGCGGCGCGGGGGTTGCCGGCGAGCACCCCATAACCATCTGCGACAACGTCCAGGTGGCCTCCGTGACGACGATCAGCCGGTCCATCGACACGCCGGGTGTGTATGCAGGCGGCGTCTTGCATAATACGGTGCAGCGGTGGCGTCGCAACGCGGTGCGGTTCGCGGAGCTCGACGACATCGCCAAGCGCTTGGCGCGTCTCGAAAAGGAACGTCGCCCGTAGGGGCGACCCTTTGTGATCGCCCGTGGGGCTTGCCGCCAGCCAAGGGTCGGCGCGGGCTGCTGATGCCCAAAATGCGTCAACTCCCAGTCTGACATGAGGGGACCAGACCAAGTGCCACTCGATATCGACGAGATTCTTCAGTTCCTGCCGCACCGGTACCCGTTTCTGCTGGTCGACCGGGTCGACGAGGTAGTGCCGGGTAAAAGCATCGCCGGTCGCAAGAACGTATCGGCCAATGAGCCGTACCTGCAGGGGCACTTCCCGGGAAACCCGATCATGCCGGGCGTGCTGATCGTCGAAGCGCTTGCCCAGCTCTGCTGCATTCTCGCCTTCCAGACCCGCGGCCGAAGTCCGTCCGACGGTTTCCTGCACTACCTGGCGGGGGTGGACAACGCCCGATTCAAACGCCCCGTTCGACCCGGCGACGTGGTGGAGATGCGGGGATCCATCTTGAGCGAGCGGCGCCAGCTCATGAAGTTCGACTGCCAAGCTCTTGTCGACGGCGAACTGGCGTGCTCGGTGACCCTGATGTGCGTCGAGCGACGGGCGGAGAGGCTCGTCGACGAACGCGCGATGGTGGATCCGAGGGCGGAACTCGGCGCCAACGTCTCGGTGGGACCCTGGTCGATCATCGGCCCCGATGTCGTCGTGGGCGACGACTGCGAAATCGGCCCGCACGCGGTCCTGCGCGGGCCGACGGTGCTTGGCCGCGGCAACAAGATCTACCAATACTCGACAGTAGGGGAGGGCTCACCGGCCTTCGCGTACAAGGGTGAGCCGACCACGCTCGTCATCGGCGACAACAACGTGATTCGCGAGGGCGTCACGATCCACCGCGGATTGGCCACGGATCGAAGCCGCACCGTGATAGGCAGCGACAACCTGTTCATGGCCTATGTTCACGTCGGCCACGATTGCGTGGTCGGCGACCGCATCGTCATGGCGAACAATGCCTCCGTCGCCGGCCATGTCGCCGTCGGCGACGAAGCCGTGCTGTCGGGGTATGTCGGCGTGCCGCAGTTCCGTAGCATCGGGCCGTATTCCTTCGTCAGCGCCATGTCGCTGGTTACCAAGGATGTGCCGGCCTACGTCTCCGCCGACGGGAACCCCGCCGGTGCGGTGGGTTTGAACGTCGAGCGCCTGCGTCGTCTCGGCCTCGACGAGAACGTCAAGAAGGCGCTGCAGGATGCCTACAACACCGTCTACCGGCGCGGCCTGACCCTGAAGGAAGCCTTGGAGGAGTTGCGCGATCCCGCTGCGGCCCACCCCGAGGTCCGTTGCTTCGTCGACTCCATCGAGAAGTCGGAACACGGCATCATTCGAGAGCGGCGGCGGCTGTAGGCGCCCGAAGCGCAGACCCCGGGCTGTGCTCAATCAACAAACGCCAACGCGCCGTTGCCGAGCGCGAAGGATCAATT
>CAZJRX010000117.1:0-10367 GCA_964548145.1 uncultured Pseudomonadales bacterium
CTCGTGGGCAACGAAGCGACGACCGCCAACGCCGAACCCCTGGCGCGGATCGTCGGCCACGCAACGAACTCGATTCATCCCGCCCGATTCACCGTCGCTCCCGCAGGCGCTATCGCCAAGCTGCTCGACAACGTCGGCTGGACGAAGGACGACGTCGACATCTTCGAGATCAACGAAGCGTTCGCCTGCGTGCCGATGATGGCGATCAACGAACTCGGCCTGGATCCGGAGACGGTCAACGTCTACGGTGGTGCCTGTGCACAAGGCCACCCCATCGGTTCGACCGGGAGCAGGCTGATCGTGACGTTGGTCAACGCCCTCGCCGCCCGTGGCGGCAAACGCGGAATCGCATCGCTTTGCATCGGTGGCGGCGAAGCCACCGCCATCGCCATCGAAGCGACCTAGTGCTCCGTCAACCCCTAATCTTGGTGTCAGTGGCAGCCGGCCGCGTCCGAAGGACGCGCCATCGCCATTCGCTCCCTTCGCCTCCGGCCCAGCCACAGCGACCTGTCCATGAAACAAGCGCCACGGTCGCAAGCTCCCTTAGGCGTGTAGACTCGCGCGAACGCACTAGCGACCGCGTTTCGAGAGCGGACGACAACGAGGTACCAGATGAGCTCGCCCATCCCCGTCATCGTCGGATTCGGGGGAATCAACCCGGCTGGCCGGGTTTCCTTCGACCACGCCTACCGGCGGACGGTCATCGACGCCATTGGCAAGCAGGCCGCGGACGATACCTACGCGAGTCTCGCGGGGCTCATGAACGTCGACGGCGACCTCGCCGATGAATCCCTCCGCCAGCAAATCCTCGACAACACGCTGATTCGCCGAATCGATTGCTTCGACCCCGACCGGATCGGCTGGCAACGCAGTGCACGTCTCGGATCACCGCCGGCCGGTCCGGTTAGTTTCACGATCTCGAATCGCGATCTGCCCGACAAGCCCCCACCGGGGTGGGCGATGCGGCAACGTGAAGACGGCACCCACGAGGTCACTACCGAATGTCTCGAGGTGCTGCTTCCCGACAAGCGGTCGTCCAAGGTGACGTCCGCTGGGCAGGTGCCCACTGGCTTCGAGCCGGGAAAACTCTATCCGTCGCGAAACCACCCTCGCGGTCTTCAGTTGAGCGTCTACGGGGCTTCCGACGCTGTTCAGTCCGTCGGCATCCCCTGGGAGCATTTCCGCAAGCATGTCCGACCCGACGAGTTCGCTGCCTACTCGGGTAGCGCCATGGGTCAGCTCGACAGCTTCAGCAACGGCGGGATGATGCAAGCCCCGATGATGGGCAAGCGACCTACGGCCAAGCAGGCGGCCCTCGGGCTTCCGGAAATGCCCGTCGACTTCGTCAACGCCTACGTCATCGGCAGCGTCGGCCAGACTGCTGGCGTGATCGGTGCCTGTGCCACCTTCCTCTACAACCTGAAGGCGGCCGTCGACGAAATACGCGCCGGACGTTGCCGCGTCGCCGTGGTGGGGGGTGCCGAAGCACCCATCGTGCCGGAGGTCGTCGAGGCGTACCGCACCATGGGTGCATTGGCCGAGGACGAGGCGCTCATGGCCCTCGACGGTGCCAATGCCGTGGACAACCGGCGAGCGTGCCGACCGTTCGCGGCGAACTGTGGATTCACCCTGGCCGAGGCCGCCGTCTACGTGGTAGTGACCGACGATGCCCTGGCACTCGAACTCGGTGCCGACATCCATGCCGCGGTCGGCGACGTTTTCGTCAATGCCGACGGGTTCAAGAAGTCGATCCCAGGACCCGGTATCGGCAACTACGTCACCGTTGCCAAAGCGCTGGCCTGCGCGCGCGCCATCCTCGGCGACGAAGCCGTCCGGCATCGGTCCTATGTACATGCCCACGGAACCGGCACGCCGCAGAACCGGGTCACCGAGTCGCACATCCTGAACGAGATGGCCCAGACCTTCGGCATAGACCGCTGGAACGTGGCTGCGGTCAAGGCGTATGTCGGTCACTCCCTTGCCCCGGCTTCCGGCGACCAGACATCGTCGGCACTCGGCACTTGGCGATACGGTTGGATCCCCGGCATCGCCACGATAGACGGCCCCGCCGACGACGTGCGCCACAGCAACCTTCGCATCGCCCCGGGACACGTCGAAGTCGACCCGCACGCCCTGGACATCGCTTTCATCAACTCAAAGGGATTTGGTGGCAACAACGCCACCGGCGTACTCCTCGGCCCCCACGTTGCCCGTGAAATGCTCCGCACGAGGCACGGGGCAAAGGCGATGCAACGACACGCGAAGCACAACGAGACCGTGCGTCGAAACGCCCTGGACTACGACGCCGCCGCAACCGGTGGCCTCGCCGAGACGATCTACCAGTACGGTCAAGGGGTGCTTGGCGGCGACGACTTAGATATCTCGCGCGCCGAGATTCGCGTACCTGGCTACGAACGACCGATCTCGCTGGCGATCCCCGACCCGTACTCCGGCTAATTCACGTCGGATTGCAGTCGGCGTGCCTGGCCTATACGTTCCCGCAATCGCGAGGCCATGGTCTCGTCCGGTGCGAGCCGGACGGCTTCCTCCAACTCCTGAACAACCATCTCCGGGGCACGCAGACCGAGCCATGCATCCGCCCGTTCCACATGAAGACCGTAGGAATCGGCATCGATGATCAACTGGTAGTCGGAGATTTCCAGCGCACGGGCGAAATCACCCCGACCCTGTACCAACATGCGCACATTGTTGAGCATCCGCATCGCGATATCGTGGGCATCGGCGACATTGAACGCACCGGCCTCGGCGACCTTGTTCTCGCGCAGCCACCTTCGGCAGTGTTCGATGGAGGTCGGTGCCACGGCGTAGGGATCAACGAGGAGGTCGCCGATCGTCACGAGGAAATGGCGTGGGAAATTCACCCCGAGAGCGTCGAGTCCAAGCTGGTGTGCAATCCCGATAATCACCACGCCGAGCGAGATCGGAATCCCGCGACGGGTGCGAAGGACGTGGTCGAGGACACTGTTCTCGACCTCGTAGTAGCGTTCACCGGCACCCTGGAAGCCCCAGCCGGCCAGCGCCTGTACCACGCGACGGGGTTCCACGTCGCCCGTTGACCGGATGGCATCGGCAAGACGCCGGATCTCGGCCCGGGCCCAAGAGGGATCCGTATTCCTGTCAACGATGCCCGCGACGATCAGCGCACCTTCGACGGGATCGTCACCGCTATCGAGGAAACGCTCCAAGTCTGCGCGCAGCGGCAATTCCAACGTCACGTAGTCCGGTCAATGCTCGCGGGTGGACGCGAAACGCAATTGCGGCCAGCGTTCCTCGGCCAGAACGAGGTTGGCCCGGGTTGGCGCCAGGTAGGTGAGACAGCCACCACCGTCGATCGCCAGACGGTCGCCGTGACGGCGCTTGAACTCGTCGAGATCCGCCGGATCTCCCGTGACCCAGCGTACGGTGTAGACCGCCGACGCCTCGAACACGCAGTCGGCCCGGTACTCGTCGTCCAGTCGGAACGCGACCAGGTCGAATTGCAGCGTGCCCACCGCACCGATGACGATGTCGTTGGACATCAGCGGAAAGAAGACCTGCGTCGCGCCTTCTTCAGAGAGTTGACGCAAGCCCCGATCCAACTGCTTGGACTTCAACGGGTCGCGAGCACGCACGCGCCGGAACAGCTCGGGCGCGAAGTTCGGCACGCCACTGAACTTCAGGGATTCGCCTTCGCTGAACGTATCGGCGATCTGAATGCTGCCGTGATTGGGCAAACCGATAATGTCGCCGGCGTAGGCCTCCTCCGCCCGCGTTCTCGCGCCGGCCATGAAGGTCACGGCGTCGGTCACTTTCATCTGCCGGCCAAGGCGGACGTGGCGCATACGTCTTCCCGGCCGGTAGCAGCCGGAGCAAACCCTCACGAAGGCGATCCGGTCCCGATGACGGGGGTCCATATTCGCCTGGATCTTGAACACGAACCCGGAGAACGGCGCCTCCTGCGGGTCGACGGTGCGCGCCACGGTCTCCCGTTGTCCCGGCGCGGGCGCCTGCTCGACCAGGTGGTCGAGGCACTCCCGGACGCCGAAGTTACCGAGGGCCGTGCCGAAGAAGACGGGCGACCGGGTACCGTCGAGAAACGCCTGCCGGTCGAAGGCGTGGCTGGCACCGGCGATCAGCTCGACCTCCTCCCTGAACGTGTCGTAGTCGCTGCCGAGCCAATCCCGTGCGGCGTCGCTATCGAGACCGTCGATCGACTCGAACTCCCGCACGCGGTCGCCGGCACCGGTCTCGTAGCGGATGATCCGATCAAGTCCGAAGTGGTAGACGCCGCGAAAGAACCGGCCGGACCCGATTGGCCACGTGACCGGAGCGCATTCGATCTGCAATACTTCCTCGATCTCGTCGAGGAGTTCGAGTGGTTCGCGAATCTCCCGGTCCAGCTTGTTGATAAAGGTCATGATCGGCGTGTCGCGCAACCGGCAAATCTCGAGGAGCTTGATCGTCCTAGGCTCGACCCCCTTGGTACCGTCAATGACCATCAACGCCGAATCGACGGCCGTCAGCGTCCGGTAGGTATCCTCCGAGAAATCCTCATGGCCTGGCGTGTCGAGCAGATTCACGACGCGGTCCCCGTAGTCGAACTGCATGACCGACGTCGTGACGGAGATACCGCGCGCGCGTTCCATCGCCATCCAGTCCGAAGCCGCATGTCGGTTCGACTTGCGCGCCTTGATCGTACCGGCCAAGGTGATCGCGTTGCCGAAGAGGAGCAGCTTCTCGGTGACCGTCGTCTTGCCCGCGTCGGGATGCGAGATGATGGCGAAGGTGCGGCGTCGTGCCACCTCGCGCAGGATGCCTGCCGTGACGGCGACGCCATCGCGGGCCTCGATTCGGGCCGGGGTTAGAACGTCCAATGGTTGGCCGGGTGTGGTAAACGGCGGCGGATTATAGCGTTACCGCTCGCTGTCGAGTTGTCGCACCAACCGCCAGAGTTCGAGCTTGGACGCAGCGTCCGACGCCCCGGGGTGTACGTAGAGCCGATCTTCCACGATGCACGACTCATTGGGAACCGGTAAGCCGAGTAGCGCCGCCACCTTGCCGCCGGCGATCAGGGGGCGGACATCCTCTCGGGTTCGCACCTGGTGGCGAAAGAACGCCGTGAACGCCTTGCCGCCGCCATCCGCGACGGCGCCCGGCTGGGGCCAATCGAAAATGAGATCGCTACGCTGCGCGACGTCGAATCCATTCATCGCCCATGCCACGTCGACGAGGAAACGGCGCATGGGCCAAGCGTCGTCGCCCATTGCGACGAACACGCGTCCGTAGTGGAAACAGCGGACGCGGAACGCCTCGTCCGGTCCCGGCGCCGGCGCCGGTGACACGCGCGCCGCCTCTCGCGACGGCCCCCGGGAGGGACGCGGCGACGGGGTTCGGTCCGGCACCGAAGCAGGCTTGGATTCGACGGGAGCATCACCCTGCACCGGCGATGTGACTTGCCGACTCTGCGAGCGGGGTCGGCGACGAACCCAGACATCGATGCCGAGCGCTCGAAAGTGGTCTGCGCGGGAACGGGAAACCATGACTCGATTGTACATCTGGGCGCGCACACGTTAAGTTTGCGGGTTGGCTCCACCCGACGATTCCAAGGCCATGCAGTATTTGACAGACGACGTTCGCATAACCGGCATGGCGGAAGTCCGCGCGCCGGCCGAACTGATCGACGACCTGCCACTCGCCGCCGAGCATTCGACCTTGGTATTCAATGTCCGACGCGGCGCCAGCGACATCATCGCTGGGCGCGACCCACGCCTGTTGGTCATCGTTGGGCCCTGCTCCATCCACGACCCCGACGCCGCCCGCGAGTACGCCGAGCGACTCAAGGAACAGGCTGATGCCCTGGCCCGGGACTTGCTCGTGATCATGCGTGTCTACTTCGAGAAGCCGAGGACCACCGTCGGCTGGAAGGGCCTCATCAACGATCCCAACCTCGATGATTCCTTCGATATCGACTTAGGCCTCCACACCGCGCGTGCCCTACTCCGGGACATCGTCGGCACGGGACTCGGGACCGGCACCGAGTACCTCGATCCCATCACGCCCCAGTACGTCGGCGACCTGGTCTGCTGGGCGGCCATTGGCGCACGCACCACGGAGAGCCAGATCCACCGCCAGCTCGCCTCGGGTCTGTCCTGCCCCACCGGCTTCAAGAACAGCACCCACGGCGATATCCAGGTCGCCGCCGATGCCGTGAAGTCGGCGCTGCATCCGCACATCTTCCTTTCGGTGACCAAGGCAGGTCACTCGGCCATTTTCTCGACGGGGGGCAATGACGACTGCCACATTATCCTGCGCGGCGGTGGCGGCAAGACCAATTTCGACAATCCCTCGGTGCACTACGCCAGCCGTATCCTGGAGCAGGGGGGCTTGAACGGTCGGCTGATGGTCGATGCCAGTCATGCCAACAGCCAGAAGGATCACAATCGCCAGATCGCCGTCAGCCAGGATCTCGCGCGGCAAGTTGCCGATGGCGAGGACAAGATCATGGGCGTCATGATCGAGAGCAATCTCGTGGCGGGCCGCCAGAATCTCGGCACCGACCTCGTCTACGGTCAAAGCGTCACGGACGCCTGTATAGGCTGGGATGACACGGTGGCGTGTCTTGCCGAGCTCGCGGATGCCGCGGGTCGGCGCCGGGACGCGCAATAGCGACTACGCGCGCTCACCGCGCCGATCCGCCAGGCGGCTCGGCTTGACCGACGAAGGTGACCTCGAACATCGACGGCCAAAGCTTGCCGGTGACGAAGAAGCGGTCGAGTTCCGGCGCGTAGGCGATGCCGTTCAGCACATCGGCCTCGAGCGCTTCGTCGGCATCGAGCAGCCCGCGCGCGTCGACCACCCCCGTGACAACGCCGGTCGCCGGGTCTACACGCACAATGGTGTCGTCCTGAAAGACATTGGCGTAGACCGCGCCATCCACGCATTCCAATTCGTTCAACCGGGGCAACGGCTCGCCTGCGAGGGTCACGGCCACCTGACCAACGACGGTGAACGAGTCGGTGGCCCGGAAGGTCAGCCGATCCGAACCGTCGCTCATCACGAACCGGCTGCCGTCATGGCAGAGACCCCATCCTTCTCCCCGATAGCTGTACGCCCCGCGGCGTTCGAAGCCCTCCACCCCGAACACGTACGCTTGCCCGGCCCGCCAGGTCAACATGATGAGCTGCCGCCCCGCCATCGCGAGACCCTCGCCGAAATACATCACCGGAATGCGGACCCGCTGCTCGACGTCCCCCGTGGCGGGGTCGATACGGCGTAGCTCCGACCGGCCCCGCCGACCGGTGCTCTCGTAGAGCTTTCCCTGCCACCACAGAAGGCCCTGGGTGAAGGCGGCGGGGTCGTGCGGGAATTCTCGGTGTATTTCGACCGTCAGCGCTTGGGCCGCCGCGATGGATAGTGCGCCGCCGAGTACGGACACCACGCCCACACGTGCCAACGCACGCCAATAGCGGCGTGTCCTCCTGGATGCCGGGCGGGGCGCGGACCGAATGCGGATCCTGCCGTCGATACCATCGGTTGGTTTGGCGTGGTTCACTCGGCGCGGATCCGGGCGAACTTCTGCAGCGAGTGGCAGTCCAGGGGCACGAGACCCCGATTGCCACCACCACTGTAGACCACCTCCGAGACGTAGAGGTCGCCCTTGGAGTCGGACCAGATTCCGTGCGGGGCGAAGAAATTGCCCGGACGGACGGGGTCGGCGCCCCCGAACCGCGTGATCACATGGCCATCGAGATCCATGACGGTCACCCGTGCGTGGGGAGTATGCGGGAGGATTTCGTGATCGGGGCTCTGGCCCGCAATCTCGCCGAGTTCGGCGACGTAGAGGATATCGTCGTCGTCGATGTAGAGGTCGTCGGGTCGGGTGACATGGGTCCACTCCCTGACGTAGTCACCGTTGGCTTTGAAGACCTGGATGCGGGAGTTTTCGCGATCCGCCACGTAGACGGTGTCGTCGCGATCCACGGCGATCGCGTGCGGCAGCCGGAACTCGCCCGGGCCGGTACCCGGTTCCCCCCACGAGAACTCGTAGTCCCCCGCCGCCGAGAACCTGTGCACCCGGGCATTGCCGTAGCCGTCGGCGACGTACATATCGCCAGAGGCCGAAAGTGCGACGTTCGTTACTCGATTGAACGGGCCACCACCGAACTGCACCGCCGACCGCCCGGGAACGAAACCCGTATCGGCGGGCTTGTCCTTCTCACCCAATGTCCGGAGCAGTTTGCCGTCCGGCGTGAAGATGCGAACCGTGTGATCGACGTTGTCGGCCGCGTAGATGCGGTCGTCCGGGCCGATGTAGATCCCATGGGCGTTTGCGAACACGCCTTCGCCCCACGCATCGAGGAAGTTCCCGTCGGCGTCGAACACGATCATCGGGTGGTCGCCGCGATTGAAGGCGTAGACACGGTCCTTGGAGTCCGTGGCGACACCGGCGACCTCGACGAAGCTCCAGCCCTCCGGCAGCTTTTCCCATCCTTCGACGACTTCGTACTCGATCTTCACCATGGGAGTGTCCTTAGAAAGTGCCCACTTGATGATACGCTGACCGCCCGTCCCCAACCGTCGAAGACAAGCAATGACCAGCGCCAAGATCCATTTCGGAGCCACTCTGCCGCAAATCAAGCGTCCGTGGGTAGCCACCGCCGGTGCCGCCCGCGCCTTCGAATCCATGGGCTTCGATTCGCTCTGGGTATGCGATCACCTCTACGGCCCCCAGTCGCCGCAACTACCGATCCTCGAAGCCTGGTCGACGATCGCCGCGGTCGCCGCCATCACCGAACACGGATATTCGGCGGCCACATGGGTGATCCCAAGGGACCGCTCGCGATCACCGGCACCCCCGAGCGCTGCATCGAGCAGATCCAGAAACATATCGATCTGGGTTGCACGATGTTCGTCATCGAGTTCTTCGGCAAGGACACGCAGGAACCGGCCCAGTTGTTCGCTGAAACGGTCATGCCCGCGTTCAGGTAGCGTCCATCGGGCTACGCTGCGTCGCCTCTGAGCTGCCGCAGCGTTGCAGCGTGGGATCCCTCGTTGAAGAACACCAACGCGATCGCCGACAACGCGAGGAGTCCGCCCATGATCAAGAAATCGTGGCTGTAGCTCAGGTGATCGGCGACCAGTGCGAAGGCCATTCCCCCGATCGTGCGGCTCACGTTGGCCAGCGCCATGTAGACCGAGAACTGCGTCGCCGCCACCGCCGTCCAACACAGGTTCATGAACAACGCGATAATTGCGATGAAGACCAGCTGACCCGCCAAGTAGACCAGAAGCGCCAACGCCAACACCATCGATCCATTCTGCATGACGTCGAGGAGTAGCCCCCCCGCCACGTGGCAGATCGCACTGGCGATCAGCGAGCCCATCAAGAAACGCCGTGCGCCCCACCGGTCGATGAAAGGACCCAATGCGACCCCGACAATGGCGGCGACCAACGACAACGCGCTCGCATAGGCACTGTATTCCTCCCCCGTCAGTCCGACGACATCGACGGCGAATTTCGGGAACACCGCCACGGCGATGCCGTCCCGGGCGCGGTTCAGAAACTCGACCAGGACAAGCACAACACTCATGGGGAGGAACAGGACCCGGATCAGGTCACTGAAGATCTCGCCGACGCCACGCTTCGTGGCTTCGTACCGTTGCGTCGGTGCGCCCCGCGTCCAGGGCAAGACCCGTTCGCCGCTGCGCTCCCGAACGACCGCTACGATCGTGAAGATGACGGCAACGGTGCCGGCGCAGACAAATGCCGTCGCGGGCATACCCACCATCGGCAGCAACATACCGCACAACGCACCGAACGCGGCCGCCCCGGACACCTGCCCGAACGCCATGAACGCGTTAGCCCGGCCACGCTCGTCCTCCGGCAGGATGTCGATGGCCATCCCATCGACCGCGACGTCCTGGGTTGCCGCGCAGGCGTTGACCACGAACCCGGCAACCATGAACGGGCCTAGGGCTGTCACGTCGAGTTCCCCGAGCATCGCCATGGCCAGCAGCGATACGATCAACGATCCCTGGGCCGCCATGACCCACGGTCGTCGGAACCCCATGGGCAGGTACTTGAAGCGGTCCATGAACGGACCGGCGATCAGCTTGAATCCCCACGGTGCCGACACCACCGACGTGAACATGGCGAGGTCGCCCGTCGACAACTGCTGCTCGGACAACCAGCCGGGAATGGCAACCGACAGGAGCCCGATCGGAACGCCCTGGGCAAAGTAGAACGCGCTGAACGCCCCGAAACGAAGCCAGCGCCGCTCGGAAAGAACGAGGGCCACGGGGCGACGAAGCAGCCTAGTGTCCCGTCAACCCTCAAACGTCGTGTCAGCGCATCCGCAAGCGTCCAG
>CAZJRX010000118.1:0-4332 GCA_964548145.1 uncultured Pseudomonadales bacterium
CTCGATCTCGCCGCCGTCGATGTCAATGGCCTCGTCGCCCGCCCGGGCGGCGAAGAACCACGTGGCGAAACGGACCGGTGTGCTCGGCGGCGGCGTCCAGTGCGCGAACCAGATGAACGCTGCGGGATCGAGCGTGACCCCGGCCTCCTCCGCCGCTTCCCGTGCCGCGGCGTTACGCGCTGCGGTGTCCCGGTCGCCGTCGGCGGGATAGTCCTCCGGGTCGATGCGGCCACCGGGAAAGACCCACATGCCCCCGAAGGCGATCTTCGAGTTCTTGCGCAGCATCAGCACCTCGGGGCCGTCGTCCGCATCGCGCAGCAGCACGACCGTGGCCGCCGGCGTCGCCGGACGTGTCTCCCGGGCCGGGTTGTCGAGGTCGCCATAGATGTCGTTGGCATGCTTGCCGGGGACACCGGACTTTTCGCTCATCGCTTGGGAATCCGCTCGGGGAAAGGAGCGACAGTATAGTGCGTGGCGGAATTCGCACACGAAGTCAGGGCGACTTCCCACAATCACGCGTTAGAATGGTTCGTTTGCGCGATGCGCTCGACCCGGCCGCGGGTCCTCGGGAGAAGACCATGAACTCCAGACTCTGCGACGAACTCGGCATCGAGTTCCCGCTGTTCGCGTTCAGCCACTGCCGCGACGTGATCGCGGCGGTGACCAATGCGGGCGGCTTCGGCGTTCTCGGCGCCGCCGGCCACTCGCCCGCCACCCTCGACATCGAACTCGGCTGGATCGACGAGCAGGTCGACGGCAAACCCTACGGTGTCGACCTGCTGGTGCCGACCAGCATGGACAGCAAGGAACAGTCGCTGACCGCAGCAGAACTCGAGGATCGGATCCCCGAGCAGCACAAGCGCTACATCGCCGAACTCCTCGCCCGGCACGACATCGACACCGCCGACCTGTGGGACGATTCGGTACACGAAGGCGTCGGCGACAACATGCGCGAGGTCGGTGCCGGCAAGATCCTCGATGCCGCGTTCGCCCATCCCGTGAAACTCGTCGTGAACGCGCTCGGCGTCCCACCCGGCTTCATGTTCGAGCGGGCGCGGGCCAAGGGCATCAAGGTGGGTGCGTTGGCCGGCGCCAGGGAACACGCCATCAAGCACGCCGAGGCCGGTGTCGACGTCATCATCGTCGCCGGCACCGAGGCAGGCGGCCACTGTGGCGAAGTCTCCACGATGGTGCTCCTGCCTGAAGTGCTCGACGCGCTTGCGCCCTACGGCGGCCGCAGCCATGTTGTCGCCGCCGGCGGTATCGTCACCGGGCGGCAGATGGCGGCCTGCATGGCCATGGGGGCGGCGGGCGTCTGGACCGGCTCGGTGTGGCTCACTACCGCCGAGGCCGAGACACTGCCTGCGGTAAAGGAGAAGATGCTCGCCGCCAATTCTCGGCAGACAGTCCGCTCGCGCAGCCGAACGGGCAAGTACACCCGCCAGCTCAAGTCCGCATGGACCGACGCCTGGACGGCCGAGGAAGCGCCTGATCCACTGCCGATGCCGCTCCAAGGCGTACTTGCGGGCGCCGCGTTCCGCAAGATCAACAAACTTGCCCAAACGGACCATCCCGGCGCTAGGCAACTCGCCAACTACTACGTCGGCCAAGGAGTCGGGCTCATGAACGAAACCGTCTCCACCCGCACGGTGGTCTACAACTTCATGCAGGACTTCGCCGACGCCGCCGAACGACTGGCCGACGCGGTCGGCGAATAGGGTTTCGACCGCTCCATGCAAAGGCCGCTGACCATCGTGCACACGTCCGACGTGCACTTGGATAGCCGCGACTCGGACCAGCCCACGGACGGATTCCGCAGCCGTGCGGAACGGGCCTTCGCCGGCGTCGTCGACACGACACTCGCCGTCGACGCCGATCTCTTCCTGATCGCCGGCGACCTGTTCGACAACAACCGGGTCGACGACTCCAACATCGACTTCGTGTACGGCCAGTTCGAGCGCTTGCGCTGCCCGGTGGTCATGCTGCCCGGCAACCACGACGTCCACGACGAAAGCTCCGTCTGGAACCGTTTCGACTTCGACGCCGCCGGTGAGCATGTTCATGGCCTGATGTCCCACGACGGCAACTGCGTGACCCTCGGCGACATCGGCGCCCGGGTGTGGGGCAAGGCCATGGCCGAGCATGCGCCGGAGAACTACCCATTGGCCGGCACACCCGAGCGCCAAAACGGCCACTGGAACATCGGCATGGCTCACGGCCAGGTCGTGGAGCGACGCGTCAGTCAAGGCTCATCGCCGATCACCCGCGACGAGATCCGCACATCCGGCTTCGACTATCTCGCGCTGGGCCACATCCACGTCTGGGCCGATCACAGCGAAGGGGACACGAAAGCCTTCTATTCCGGCTCGCCGGTCGCCCACTTCGCCGGTGCCAACGGCGGCCACGTCGCCGTCGTCAGCCTTTGTCCCGCCAACGGCGTCAGCGTCGAGAGCCGACAGGTCTCAAGCTGGGAACGGACGATGGAGCGATCGAGCGGCGGGTTCCCGTTCTAAAGGAGGATTCCATGGAATTTCGTCTGGAAGCGAGGGAATGGCTCACCGCGAACTGTCCGGACAGCCTTCGCCGGGGCCTCGGCGGCTATACCGCAGGCGGCCGCAAGGCTACCTACGGCAATCCCGACACCAAGCTGTGGCTCGACCGGATGGCCGAGCGCGGCTGGACGGCGCCCACCTGGCCCAGGGAGTACGGCGGCGGCGGCCTCACCAACGCCGAGAACATGATCCTCGACGAGGAGATGCGGCGCATCAACGCGCCGGCCCCGCTGACCGGTCACGGGCTGACCATGATCGGGCCCGCCATCATCGAGTTCGGCAACGACGCCCAGTGCCGCGAGCACCTGCCGTCCATCGCGCGGGGCGAGATCCGTTGGTGCCAGGGCTACAGCGAACCCGGCGCGGGCTCCGATCTTGCCGGCCTCATGATGCGTGCCGAGGAGGACGGCGACGACTACATCGTCAACGGCTCGAAGATCTGGACCTCGGGTGCGGTGGGCGCGGACTGGATCTTCTGCCTGGTGCGCACCGACTTCGAGGCGTCCAAGCACGAGGGCATCTCGTTCCTGGTGCTCGATATGGAAACCCCGGGTGTCACCGTCACCCCCATCGAACTCATCAGCGGTGCATCGGAGTTCTGCCAGACCTTCTTCGACGATGTGCGGGTTCCGAAGCGCAACCTGATCGGCCAGCCGGGCCAGGGCTGGACCGTCGGCAAGCGGCTCCTGCAATACGAACGCAGTTCCATCGGCGGCCGCGGCGGTACGCGGCAGCGGGCCAAGACCATCGATGAATGGGCGAAGGAGTACGTCGGCGAGAGCAACGGCCGCATCGCCGACCCGGCGATCCGCGATGCGATCAGCGAACAACGCATCGGCGACGACGCCTACCAACTCACCATCCGCCGATCCTTCGAGGAAGCCACGAGTTCGCAGGCACCGAGTTTCCTGTCCTCCATGTTCAAGCTCTACGGCACCGAGCAGAACATGCGCAGGAACGACCTCCTGATGTCCATTCTCGGCACCCAGGGCCTCGGCTGGGCGGGCGAGGGTTTTACCGGTGCCGAACGCGGTTCGACACGGGGCTGGTTGCGGTCCAAGGCCAACTCCATCGAGGGCGGCACATCCGAGATCCAGCGCAACATCATCGCCAAGCGGGTGTTGGGCCTACCGGACTGATCCTTCGTGCGTCGCGTGATACCGGACGGGTTGCATTCGCGAAGACGTCGTAGCGGCGAGACTACCGCGCCCGCCAGGGCGCGCCATCGCCCAACCGGCAACACGTAGCACACCAATGCCACCACCGGACTCAAGCGACCCCGCATCGGGAAGGACCAAACGCCGCTGGGCAGGGACCGTGCAGGTCGTCGTGGTGATCGCGCTCGTGCTGCTTGCGCTCTTGTACGCCCGGGCACCCGGCAACGGCGATACCGAACTCCAGATCGGAACGGGCGAGGTTCCTGCTCCTTTCGTTAACGTCTACCACCCCACCGCCGGCGCCAACATGCTTACCGTGGTGGCAACCGGCTCGGTCGACGTCCGCAATCGCGTCGCGCTGACGCCCCAGGTGACGGGTCGGGTGGTGTCCATCTCGCCGTCGCTACGCGTCGGGGGCACGTTCACGGTCGACGAGCAATTGCTGGTCATCGACCGCCGCGACTTCCAGCTTGCCGCCGAAGCAGCCGCTGCCGATGTCGCCACCGCGCAGTCGGACCTCAAGCTCGAACAGGCGAGGAGCGATGCCGCACGGGCCAACTACGATCTCCTGCACCCGGACGAGGAGGCGCCGGCGCTGGTCGCCCGGGTGCCCCAGATCGCCC
>CAZJRX010000118.1:4342-10338 GCA_964548145.1 uncultured Pseudomonadales bacterium
GCGGCTGGCGGCAGCCCGGGCGCGCCAGCGGGTGACGGCTCTCGACCTGGAACGCACCGTGTTCTCGCTGCCCTTCGACGGCACCGTCACCCGGACGAGCGCGGAGGTCGGCCAACTGCTGACCCGCGGCCAGTCCTTCGGGGAAGTCTTCGCCGATGACGCCATCGAAGTCGTGGCACCTATTTCGGCGGACAACCTAAAGCGCCTCAACCCCGTCGTCGGCCGGCGTGCCCGGATACGCGATCCCTACAACACCTTCGATGCCGTCGTCGAAAAGGTATCCGCCGAACTGGACAGCCGGTCACGGTTTGCGACGCTCTATCTCAAGGTGAGTGGCGAACCGCCGGTACCGGGGACCTTCGTGGACATCGAGATCGAGGGGCCGGTGTTCGCCGACACGTTCCTGCTTCCGGATGCCGCGGAACAGGCCAACGACCGCGTCTGGATCGTCGCCAACGGCAAATTGAGAGCCGTTGAATCCCCCGCCTACGGGCGTACCGCCGATGGCTGGATCACGCCAGCTTTCGACGCCCGGGACGGCGTTGTACTCGGCGCCGTGCCGGGTGCCCAAGAGGGCCAGACCGTACAGGTCGCCGACTCGAACCGAGGCGACGCGCGTGCCGACACGCCATGAGCGACGCAATCACGCCACCGCCTCACCCACCCGCCCTTCCCGACCGAGGGTTCGTCCAGTACTTCGCCAACAACCCGGTCGCGGCCAACCTGATCATGACGCTCATGCTCGTGGGGGGCCTGCTTGCCGGAATGCGCCTGACCGCGCAGGTCTTCCCCACCGTCGCCCCCGGAATCGTCATCGTCACCGTGGCGTACCCGGGGGCGACCCCCACTGAAGTCGAGGAGGGAATCACCCGCCGCGTCGAAGAAGCGGTATCCGGCATCGACGGTGTCGAACGGGTCACATCCAAGGCCGCCGAAAGCGTCGGCACGGTCACTATCGAGTTGAAGGACTTCGTCGACCCGAAAAAGGTGCGGGACGACGTCGAGGCTGCGGTCGACCGGCTCGCCGACTTCCCGCCCGAGGAAGCCGAGCAGGCCGAGATCGTCGCAGCGGAGACCGTCAGCGACGTCATGACGCTGGTCGTATCCTCCGAACTGTCCGAGGCGGAACTGCGCCGGGGTGCCGAGAACCTCGAGGAAGCGCTGCTGGGGTTGCCTGCGGTATCCCTGGTATCCCTGTCCGGCGCCCGGGACTACGAGATCGCCATCGAGGTCCGGGAGCAGAACCTCAGGCGCTACGGCCTGACCATCGACAACGTCGCCGCCGCGATCCGCCGCTCGTCCCTCAACCTGTCCTCCGGCGAACTGCGCACCGACGCCGGCGACGTCCTGCTGCGCACCAACTTGAAACGCGAGCGCGGCGAAGAGTTCGAGGACATCGTCCTGCGGGCGCGTCCCGATGGCACGATCCTGCGCCTCGGCGATGTCGCCAACGTACGCGACGGTTTCGCCGACGTGGATCTACTAAACGAGTACAACGGTCGGCAAAGCGTCTTCATCCGGGTTCAGAAGTCCGAGGCGGAGGACGTGCTCGTTATCGCGGATGCGATCAAGAACCTGCTCTCGACCTACCAACCGCCGCCGGGCATCGACGTCGCGGTTTGGGAAGACCAGACCGATATCCTGGCCGCCCGTTTGAACCTCCTGGTGCGCAACGGCGTCCTGGGGTTCGCCCTGGTGTTCCTGTTCCTCGTCGTCATGCTCGACCTGCGCCTCGCCATGTGGGTCGCCATGGGCGTACCCATTTCCTTCCTCGGTGCTTTCCTCCTGTTCGAATTCCTCGCTGTCAACATCAACATGGTGTCGCTGTTCGCGCTCATCATGGTTCTCGGCATCGTGGTCGACGACGCCGTGGTGGTCGGCGAGAACATCGTCGCCGAACAGGAAACAGGGCGCCTCAAGGGCGCCGCCGCAGCGGTCGCCGGCGCGCACGGCGTCCAGGGGCCGGTGTTGATCGGCGTCCTGACGACCATGGCGGCGTTCGCGCCGCTGATGTTCGTCACCGGCATGTTCGGCCAGATCCTCGGGGTGGTCGCCATCGTGGTGATCACGGTGCTGTCGATGTCGCTCATCGAGGTCTTCTTCATCCTACCCGCGCACCTGGCCCACGGCAGGCCTTGGAGTCGCTGGCCGCTCGACGCCTTCCAAGGGTGGGTGGGCCGGCACGTGGCGGACTTCCGCGACAAAACCCTGGTCCCCGCGGTTGCTACTGCGGTCCGGCATCGCTACCTGACGCTGCTCGGCGGCGTGGCGCTCATCGCCGTGGCGGTGGCGATGGTGGGCACCGGCATCGTGCGGTTCAACTTCATGCCGAACCTGGAACCGGACCTCATAACCGCCGACATACAGTTCCCCGTTGGCACGCCGTTCGACGTCACCCGCGCCGCCGCCGAGCACATCGCGCAAGCGGCCCACGCCACCAACGCCGAGATCGAGGGCTCGCCGTTCCGCGCGGTCAGCGTCACCGTGGGCGGCCGAGCCCGGGACTCCACCGGTCCGATGGCCACCGGCGGCATGGACATCGCGAGCAACTACGCCATGGTGCAGGTCCAACTCGAGATCGGGCGCTCCCAATCGGCACAGGAACTCGAACGGGCCTGGCGGTCCAGGGTGGGCGAGGTCGCCGGGGCCGAACGACTGTCGTTTTCGTCGTCGTTCTTCTCGGACGAGGTGTCGATCGAGTACGAACTGGCACACCCGGACGACGATTTACTCCTCGAAGCCGTGGAGGAGATGAAACGCGGCTATCGCGGCATTGCCGGCATGGTCGAGGTGGACGATACCGCCAACGAGGGCAAGCGTCAGTACGACATCGAACTGACCGCCGCCGGCGAAGCCGCCGGTTTGACGCCGGCCGACGTCGCGAGCCAACTCCGGGGCGCGTTCTGGGGCAACGAGGTGCAGCGCATCCAGCGTGGCCGCCAGGAAATCAAGGTCATGGTCAAGAATCCGGAGGATCAGCGCCGGAGCACCCGGGATCTCTACAACGTCCGCATTCGCCTCGCCGACGGTACCGAGGCTCCGTTGTCGGCGGTGGCCGAGTTGGCCGAATCACGCGACTTCTCGTCCATCGACAGGGTCGACGGGCTGCGCGTGGTCAAGGTGCGCGGCCGGGTGGATACGAACGTCGTCACCACGACCCAGGCCGACGGCATCGTTCAAGACGAGTTGATGCCTGCCCTGCGCGAGGGCTACCCGGGTCTGGTCGTCATCCAATCGGGATTCGGACGCGAACAGGCGCAGGACATGGCAGCGCTGGGCGACCTCGCCATCGTCGCGCTGCTGGTGATCTTCGTCCTGCTCGCCTCCAAGCTCCGGAGCTATTCCGAACCGCTCATCATTCTCGCCGGCGTGCCGCTCGGCGCGTCGGGTGCGGTCATCGGCCACTTCATTCTGGGCTACGACCTGTCGTTCGTCTCCATGTTCGGCATGATCGCCTTGAGCGGCGTCGTGGTGAACGACTCGCTGGTGATGATCGACCGCTACAACAAGATCCGCCTGGGGTCGGGACTGCCGCCCGCCGAGGCCATCGTGGAAGCCGTCCGACACCGTTTCCGGGCGATCTTCCTGACCACGGCGACGACGGCACTAGGCCTGACGCCGATGCTGTTCGAAACCGATACGCAAGCGCAGTTCCTCATCCCGATGGCGGTCAGCCTCGCCACCGGCATCCTGTTCGCGAGCGTGATGATCCTGTTCGTGGTACCAGCGCTCACGATGATCGTGGCGGGGCAAGGTCGCCGGGAGGCATTTCAGCCCGGCACGACCGCCGAACTGTCCACTCGCTAGCCCTCCTGGATGAGCACCATGCATTCGCAACGCCTGCACCACGGCGCCCTTTGTCGGCATGGGTCTTTCCCTGACCGGGCGCGCCCTGCGGGAGGGATACGCGTTCATGGTCACCGCGGTTGACGACACTAGTGCGGGCTAGGGCCGCCTCAATCGTGGTACCAACCTATCGCGAGGCCTCGAACCTCCGTACGTTGGCCAAGCGCGTGGCATCGGCAATGGCGGTCGGCGACTGGACGTGGGAGCTAATCCTGGTCGATGACGACTCGGCGGACGGCAGCATCGAGATTGCGAACGAACTGGCGCGGCGGCTACCAGTCAGGATCGATGTCCGGCGAGGAGTGCCACGCGACCTCTCCGCAGCGGTGCTACGGGGGATCCGCCTCGCACGGTACGAACGGATCGTGGTGATGGACGCGGATCTTTCGCATCCGCCGGAGCGCATCCCCGATCTGCTGGGCGCACTCGACGGATGTGCGGACATGGTGGTTGGCAGCCGGTATGCACCCGGCGGCGAGATCGATCAGGGCTGGAGCGCGTGGCGGCACCTGAACTCGCGTCTCGCAACATTGATTGCCCGCCCGCTGGTGGCCTGTAGGGATCCGTTGGCCGGCTTCTTCGCCTTGGACCGGAACACGCTGCCCGACCCGGATCGGCTATACCCGATCGGCTACAAGATCGGTCTGGAATTGATGGTGCGGGGACGGCTCCGGGTTGCCGAGATGCCCATCGCGTTCAGCGACCGCGAGCGCGGCGCGAGCAAACTCAATTGGCGACAGCAGTTGAACTACCTGCGCCACGTGCATCGCCTGTATTTGTACCGGTATGGCGGGGTGGCTCGGGTGGTGAGCTTCCTGGCCGTCGGCGGCAGCGGTTTCGTCATCGACGTCGCGTTCTACCTCGCCCTGCAGGGGTTCGGAATCGAGCATCGCCTGGCCCGGTTCCTCTCCTTCTGGCCCGCCGTGACGTGGAACTGGCGCCTCAACCGCGCGCTCACCTTCGCCGAACGTCCTTGGCGCCCCCGGGCCCGGCAGTGGGCGCAGTTCGTCGGCAGCGGTCTGCTCGGCCTCGCGTTGAACGTCGGCACCTATGCGGCACTGACCAGCTTCGTGGGCTTCTTCGGGCGCAACCGCCTGCTGGCGCTGGTCTGCGGGGTGGCCATCGGGAGTATCGCGAACTACGTCGTGGCCAACGGATACGTGTACGGTCGTCGCGCCGCGACGGTGGACCGACCGCAGTAGGGGCTTTGGGTGGCGAACAGGCGCAAGCGACGAGCCCGTCGATCCACGGTTCCCTCGAGGAGCGGTGCCCTCGGTGACCAACCGGTGGCGACCGCGAGACGACCCG
This sequence comes from uncultured Pseudomonadales bacterium, assembly GCA_964548145.1. GTDB lineage: Bacteria > Pseudomonadota > Gammaproteobacteria > Pseudomonadales > Azotimanducaceae > VXYL01. The sequence goes on from CAZJRX010000118.1 coordinate 9,497, forward strand.
GTCTCCTAGGCGCGTTTTCGTTCCCCGACTTCACGCCGCGCGAAGCGCTCGCCCTGCTGGGGCTAGCGGTACTCGCGTGCGTCAGCTACTACCCGTCGCTGGCGGGCGGATTCGTCTGGGACGACATAGTCTTCTCCACGGAGCCCGTGATCCATGCCTGGTCCGGCCTTTGGAACATCTGGTTCTCGCCGGGCGACATCCGCGGCGAAGGCCACTACTGGCCGATCGTCTACACGACCTTCTACCTGGAGCACAAGCTGTGGGGGCTCGATCCCTTGGGCTACCACATCGTCAACCTGGTGCTGCATCTCGTCAACTCGCTGCTCGTGTGGCGCCTGATGGGCCGGATGGCCGTCCCCGGCGCGTGGCTGATCGCGGCCGTCTTCGCCGTGCATCCGGTACACGTCGAGTCGGTGGCTTGGATCATCGAACGCAAGGATCTGCTCTCGGGGCTTTTCTACCTCACCGCCTTCCTGACCTGGACGCGGTTCGCCGAGACGCCGACCGTCAAGCGCTATCTCGTAGCCCTGATCCTATTCGTGGCGGGCATGCTGTCGAAGTCGATCGCGGTGACGCTGCCGGCGGCCCTGCTCATCTGGCATTGGTGGCAACAGGGCAGCATCAAGCCTCTCGATGTCGTGCGGCTCGCACCGTTCTTCCTGGTGGGCCTCGCGATCGGCCTCGCGGACCTCGTGTTCTATGCGTCGCGAGAGTCCGTCGACTTGGGTTACTCGTTCGTTGAACGGCTGCTGATCGCGGCCCGGGCGCTCTGGTTCTATGCCGCGAAGCTGGTCTGGCCCGTCGACCTCGCGGTGATCTACCCGCTGTGGGAGATCGATGCC
>CAZJRX010000119.1:0-2516 GCA_964548145.1 uncultured Pseudomonadales bacterium
CTGATATGTAGAGAGTTTCGTCACGGTACCAAGCGGCTGGTGAGAAATGCGGGCTTGCGGGCTAGCCACCCAGTTCGGCCAATCGGATCGCCAAGGCACGCCGGGCCGCAGCCACGTCCCGAGGATGGGTGGCCAAACGGTCGGCCCAGTCGAAAGCCGCACGCGCCTCGTCGTAGCGCCCTGCTTCGACGAGGCTCCGGCCCAGATGTACGTAAGCCATCGTCAACGACGGATCCAGACCCGTGGCCTCTTCGAAACGGGCAATCGCCTCGTGCCAACGACCCCGCGCGGCCTCGGCCACACCCGCAATCTGCAGCAGCTTCGCCGGTTCGTCCGTGCCTTTCTGCAATGCGAGATCGAATGCCTCTAGCGCGCCATCCGTTTCTCCCGCTCGTAGCAGAATCTTGGCCTCCTCTTCGTGGGGTTCGGCCTGGCCCGGGTTGATCTTCGAAGCACGCCGGAGGTAGTGCAACGCCTCGTCGTCGTCGCCGCGTTTCGCGAGAAGGCGTCCCAGGTGGAGGTTGAAGTAGTAGCCCGAGGAGTGGGCAGTGTGCTGGTCGACCCCCTTGCGAAGAATCTCTTCGGCTCGGTCGAGATCGCCCCTGCTGAGATGCGCCCAGCCGAGGTTCGTGAGCAATAGGGGATCGGAGGGGTAATCCTCGCGCCAGGGTTCGAGCATCGCCAGAGCGTCGTCGTAGCGGCCCACCGCAAGCAGATCCTGGGCGTGCGCCATCTGGTTCTTGTAGCCCGCGATGAACTTCGTCTTGCGCAGTTGACGAGGGTCGAACCACTGCAGTGGCTCCGCGAGCCTGGCTCGAGCAAACGCGATCCGGGCGTCTTCCTGCCGCCCTAGGTTGCGGTAGGCTTCTCCCAACATCCGGTTGAGGTGAGGATGGGGGGTTTCGGCGACGACCGGCTCAAGCAAGGCCAAGACCTCCGCCATCCGACCTTGCCGCGATCGGATCCGCCCTAGGCCAGCAACGGCCGGGGTTCCTGCATCGAGTGCCGCCGCCTGTTCGTAGGCTTCCTCGGCCGTCGAGTAGTCGCCGGTGTCCACAAGCCATTCGCCACGCCAAAGCCATGCAGGGACGTATTCCGCATCGATCGCAAGTGCTTGGTCGAGGCTTGCGAGCGCCGCCGCCAGATCCCCGGCCTTGGCCTGCAGCAAGGCGAGAAAGTACGGCCAAGCGAATTCATCCGGTGCAAGCCTCGCCGCCTGCTCGTACGCCGCCGTTGCCGCCTCGGGGAAACCGTTGACCTCGTAGGCCATTGCCAGGCGCCCTCGGAGTTCACCCGATTGCGGTGCCGCGCGCACGGCGGCAAGATGTTCGGTCAAACGCGCCGCCAAGTGCGGGTCGGCATCGTCGAGCGGAACTGTGATCGGTCCTGCCACCTCCCCAAGATCACACCCCGCAGTCAGCAGCGGGCACAGGCCCACCGCGATGACGGCAATCCGGCCATTCACTGGCACGTGTGGGGCGACTCCACGCGGCGTGGCGGCTAGCTTGCCTCCGCCTGCCGGAACCTGGCAAGTACGGTGCACTTGCGACGCGTATCCGTTCCCGCGTTCTCAGCTTCGCAGCGCAAGCGAGATGCCCTAACCGCACTTCCCCGGGGACCGGAGATACTGTAACGCTCCCCCAACAACGCCGATGTCCGCACAACTCTCACGGCGTCCCCCGGCCTGATCCGCCCGAGCGAAGCGCGGGTCGCCTCGAAGAGCAGCCTTCCATCCACGACGAGCAGTTGCCGGTCGTGCAACAGCTTTTCGACATGCGTGACCTGGCCCTCGAAGCGTTTAGGAATGGCCAACACCTGCCGTTCAACGGTGGCTTCCTCTATCTGGCTGAACTGGGTTGGCGGTGCCTGATCGTGCTCCGATGGCGGCGCCGGCTCGCCTTGGACTTGTGGTTTTGCCTGCACGACAGGTGCTCTTCTTTCCAGTTTGGCTTCGCCGACGGGAATGGGTTCCCGGGCCTCGACGGGAGCGGCCGCCGTTGGAACGACCTGGCGCTTGGAAGCCGGTGCTTCTTCGCGATCCCGCTGCGCCGCCAATGGTCCCGGGACACCATCCTTGACAGCACCCTGCCCTCGGTAGCGTGCCACAACCGCATCGAAGCACTCGGTGCGGCGCCGCTCATCCTCGATGGCTGCGCAACTCAACATCATCCAGCAGAATGGCCGTTCGCGCTCTGGCAGCTTCAGGCAATCCTCTTCTACGGCGACGCTGGTTACAGCAAACCCCGACAGCACGAACGCCAGGCATCGGCCTTGCGACCGAAAGAAAGCCCGGCCCCGGAAATACCGGCGCCGGGCTTCGATGGCACTCATCCTTGGGCTAGAAACCCACGGTGAGTCGCGCGAACCCGATGCGTCCCATGATGTTGTCCACGTAAGTCTCGTGACCAACACCCGATGGCATGGGATCGGGATAGGTGTCGAACAGGTTTCGTACGGCAAGGTTCAACGACACGTAGCCGAAACCGAGGAAGTCCGGCCGATTGTAGGTATAGCTG
>CAZJRX010000119.1:2526-10330 GCA_964548145.1 uncultured Pseudomonadales bacterium
ATCCCAGTAATGCCTCGAGTCGATACGGCAGTACGGGTTGCGGTCCTGGTCGGTACAGGCCTCCGGCTCCGACAACTCAGAATTCGGCAGACCGTTGGTGGTACCACCGAGGTCGATGGCCCCGGGGATGTCGTAGATCTCGTCCCACGACACCGAGATATCCGTCAGCGAGTCATGCCAGCGGACCGACAACTGCGCCGTGTGGTTCGCGTAGAGCCAGCGCAACCCCATATTGGCCCGCCACTCCGGCGTCGGCGGCAACGGCGCGAATAAGAACCCGCCCGCGACAACGTTGGTATTGTTGCGGTTGCCGACGCCATCGATCCGGATCGCCTCGTAGGTGTGGCCACTACCCAACCGGTAACGCTCCAAGCTGAGTTCCAGCATCTGCGTGGCGCTCAGCGACAGCGCGAAGCTGCCGTAGTCACCGCCGACGAACGGAATCTCGTCGGCATCGAAGCTGAACCGGCCCGCATAGATGACCGTATCGGTGAGTTGGGATCCCTGGTTCAGCCAGGGGTCACCCGTTTCCAGCAAACGTAGGTTGTCCGTCACCTCGCCCGGACCCGCGCCTCGCACCAACACGGCACCGCCAAGTCCCCTCTCTTCGGTGGCCACCCAGTCAATCGCCGCCTGGCGACGACAGGCAAGTTCGGACTCAACCGAGCCATCGTAGTCGGGCGAGCCGTTCATCAGGAATTCCGGCACCAGAATTGCGGACTCGCCAGGTCCCAAGGCACTGAGATTGTCGTAGTCCAAAAGCGAGCCCGGACACCGAGTCTGCACGAAGGCGCGGAACGGCGTCTCGTTGCTGTTGACGTTTTGCGACGGACCCAACCGTTCGACCCGACCATTGAACTCAACCGTCGTGTAATCCACGTCGAACGTCAGATCGCCTTCCAACAGCTTCAGCGAGATGCCGGCATTCCAAAGATCGGACTCCTCTGCCCCGAGACTCGCATTGCGCGTATCCGGCGTCAACACGTTGGGGATGCCACCACCCGACACGCCCGCACAGTCTGCCAACTCCGGCATCAGGTCGCAGATGTAGTCGCGAACCGTTCCCCGTGCGTCCGGGTTGGCCGTGGTCTGGAAGAGTTGGAACATGCCGGGAAGAACGAAACCTTGGGTGAGGCTCGCCCGGACCGCGATCCACTCCGTGGGCGAGTACCTTAGCGCCACCTTGGGAATCGTAGTATCGAACGTCGCGCTCGCGCTGTCGGCGATGATCGACCCCCGACCCTCGAACTCCGCGTATCGGCCCGCGATCTGCAATTCCATGTCACCCCACTTCGGGTGATTGATCAGCGGAAGCTGCAGTTCCATATAGACGGCGCGCGTCTCTTCTTCGGTGTACTGGAAGTCCGCGCGGGCGGAACCCAGGGCGGATGCCCCGAATTGGTTCGGCCGGTACTCCTCTGATTCCAGACGGTAGTGAATGCCAGCAGCCAGACCCACCGGGCTGTCGTTGTACCACAGGTCGAACAGTCTGGTGTTGCTGATCGTGGCATCGATGATGTTCATGCCGAGGTTGCGTTGGTCATGCCGCAACAGCACCCCGGCCTGGCGGTGCTCCAAGGTGGTGTTGTAGGCCGGATCATCCGGGTCGCGCCAAGCCGGCAGGATCTCGCCGTCTTCCGTGGAGTCAAGCCATGCGGTGCTGAACGGGTTCCAGCATTGATCGGAGAACTGCCCGCCCGCGCAACGCATCGACGCCACCGTCCAGTGCGAAACCGGCTCCGCATAGTCTTCCTCGCGCTTGCTGGTTGCCCAGACCCAGTCGAAATCCAGATACCACTCGGTCTCCGGGATTTGTATCTCGGTGCCAAGCCGAATGCGGAGGTTGTCGATCTGACGGCGCCGACTGTAGGTCATGTCGTCGTTGATCCACGAGATGGAGTTGCCGTACGGCTGCTTGGGGCTGATGGTCATTTCTTCGAGTCGAACGTCCTCGAACAGACGAACTCCCCCGTTGCCGACGGTGTCCGGATCGAAGCGGTCGGGAATGCCATCGCCGTCGGAGTCCGTGTCGAGCGGCAGGAGCACGACCCGGTACTCGGGGTTGCGTTCGAAGTCCGAGCAGTCAAGCACGCCGCCGACGGTTCGGCAGTCGGCCAGCCCATCGCCGTCCGCATCGCGGTCCGGGATGCCGTTGCCGTCCGAGTCCTGCGCGAAGAGCAGGTATTCGCCCGGTTCCTGCAGGTAGTCGTAGACGCCGTTGCCGTTCTCGTCGATGTAGTCGAGTTCGTTCCGGCGGTTGCAATACTCGGGCAAATCCGGCGTCGGTTCGCCCAACGCCAGTTGCGCCATGATGCGCTCGCGATCAGCCTGACTAAAAAAGGCAGGGCAGGGCTGATTGTTCCATCCCAAATGGCTCGACCCATCGGCGAACGCTCGGAACGGGTTGCCGGGGTTGGAGCCGATCGCGACGGCGACGTTCTCGCCGTACCGGGCGCGGCGGTCCCATTCGTCCAGGTTGCCGGGAAGGTCACGCGTATCGTAGTCCATGGTCGAAACCACGAGTTCGGCGTGAAGCTTCACGTAGTCGTTCAAGCTGTGCTCGAAGAAGCCCATGCCCTGCTGTTGGTCGCGTTGCTCGCGGATGTCCTGCCAGTCAGCCAGGACCTGACGGCAGTCGTCCCGGTTGCCGGGTTGGTCGCCTTCCGATCCCTCCCAGTAGGAGATGCCCCGGTGGCCGCGCCAATCCGGGCCGGAACCCGTGCCCGCGGTCATGTACCCATTCAGAAAGCTGCCGGGCTGATTGTGGTCCGCGTAGCCGAGGCCCCCGATGTGATCGTCGTCCGCGACGGTCTTGTTCGGGTCATCGGCATTGCCGAGAGGCTCACGCGGCTCGCCGTAGCTGTCGTTTCCACCACCGAACGGGAAGCCGCAGCCTGGGTCGGCACGTCGACGGACCGCAATACGGCCCTGATTGTCGCCGTGGTTGATCCAGCCCGCCTCCTGGAACCAGGTGGCGTCGGTCTGATGCCAACTGTCACCGCGGTACGGCACAAGATCACCGTTGGCGTTGCGTACCGGGACCATCCAATCGCCCGGATTGCCGCGACCTGTCTCGTTGTAGGGCGGTAGACTCTGGCCGGTCCAGTTCGCCGAACTCGTGATGAACTCGGGCCGGTCGGTCAGTTTCATGCGCTCCTGATCGCGAATCTCCAGCGCGAAGATGGCGCTGGTGCGCTCGCCCTGAGCGCCCGCCAGAAGACTGAACCGCTTCGACGGCGCCCCATTGGTCATCGGTTGCTCGTACTCCTGATTGATCATCAGCCCGTCAAACGATTTCCGCGGCACCAGGTTGATGACACCCGACACGGCTTCCGAACCGTAAAGGGCGGAGGCGCCGTCGAGGATCGTATCGACTCTGCCGATGGCGATCCCTGGATACAGGTTGGTGAGGTCGGTGCCGGCGCGGCGGGTCCACCAGCTATAGCCGGTAACGTTGGCCGGTACCCGGTGGCCGTCCATCATGGTCATGGTTGCGCGGGTGCCGAGGCCGCGCAGGTTGGCCCAGACCTCTCCGCCCTGCTGCCAGTTCTGGTCGTCGCCACCGCCGAATTCGAACGGTGCCGAATAGGCATTGACGCCGACTTGGAAGGTCTGGTCGTAGATGATGTCGCCGAGGTCGGGTGTCCCCGCGAGCTCCAAATCGACATCGGTCAACACCGCCGTCGGCGACGGCAGGTCGAAGTTGTCGCGCCGGATAAAGGATCCGGTTACGAGGACTTCCTCAACCTCGCCGTTTGACGTCGCCTCCTGCTCCTCTTCCTCTTCCTCTTCATCCTCGACTTCGACTTCGACCTCGTCCTCGGCCTCGGCCTCCTGTGCCCAGGCGACTCCGCCACTGAAGAGGAACGCAAGCGCACATGCAGTCAGAAGCGATTTCTTGTATCTCATCAAACACCCCTCGGCTAATCGTCTCGATCCCCACAGGCCACCCGCCCCGTAAGGTCAGGTAAGCCTCCCGCCGCCGAACATATGCCTCTCGACAGCGCGAGTCAACACTGTTGCGACACATTCTGTAACATTCGCGCAGCAGCACAGCGGGGGCCCTATCCATGTGCATGGTCTTCAAAGCTAACGCCGTCGAAAGACCGCCCGACCAGCCGCCATTCCCACGATCGGTTTCGGCCGGCACCTGGCTCAGGGGGACGCGGGCGCTTTGGTTCAGCGCAATCGCTTGCCTCGTCGGCTGCAGCAGCGACCCCGAGCCGCTCAACGACGCCGGCACCGCCCGCATGGGGCGCTATGAATATGCCGACGCGGTACGCCTTTTCGCCAAGGCCGTAGAGGCCGCCCCCGACTGGCCCGTTGCCCGCGTCAATCTCGCCATCGCGACGCTCAACCGGCAACAGGAAGCCGATGAGCAGCGAGCTTTGGAGATACTCGCGGACGTGTTGGCCGACGAACCCGACAACGTCCGTGCCGTCTACACGACCGCGATCCTCCGGCTCTACCTCGGCGACGCCGCAAGCGCCGAGGTCGGTTTCCGCCGCGTGACCGAACTGGATCCACAAGATGCATACAGCGCCTATTTCCTCGGCCAATCGCTACTGCAGCAGGGCGACTACGCCGGGGCAGCGCCCTGGTTCGAGAGGAGCATCGAGCTCGACCCGTACCTGCGCAGCGCATACTGGGCTGGCTCGCAAGCGCTGCGACGCCTCGGACGACAGGATGGGGCGAATGCACTGTTCGCCGACTACCAGCGGCTCGAGTCGAACCCGGCATCCCGACTCGCAGGATTCAGCTACAAGGAAATGGGACCGAAGGCCAGTGCCGTGGCGGCGACGCGCCATGCCTTGACACCCATCCCGAGACCCGCCGGACCGCTCTTTGGCGAACCGCAAACCCTCTTTGCCGATAGAACCCGGGACGTCGTCGCTGCCGATGCCAACGGCGACGGCATCATCGACCTCGTCTTGGTCACGCCCAACGGCACCCGAATGCTTGAAGGCGTCGCCGGAGGTTTCGGGTCGCGGGCGCTGCCGCTTTTCCCGTCGACTTCGCAGACGTCCGCGGCGCCGACGCTCTGGGGTGACCTCGACAACGACGGGCTCACCGATGCCGTCGGGTGTGGCGCCAACGGGACGCATCTGTGGCGGCAACACCCCGCCGCGAAATGGTCTCCCATGCCGCTCCCCAAGACATTGCCCTGCGCGGCGGGCACGCTCGTGGACGCCGACCACGACGGTGACCTGGACATCCTTGTCACCGGCGCGCGCGGCACGGAGCTCTTCAACAACAATCGCGACGGGTCGTTCACGGCACTTGCATCGGAACTCGGCTTGGGCAAGGGCCACGGTCGCCAGGTGCTCGCGACGGATCTCGACAACGACCGCGACATTGACATCGTCGTCCTCAACCGGATGCCGCCGCACGACATCTGGCGCAACGACCGAACCTGGCGCTACCAACGCTTCGCGGGGCTAGACGGGCTTCGCCACGCCGACCTCGCCGCCATCGCCGCCGTCGACACCGACGGCGACGGCGCCCGCGAGATCTACGCCATCGGGTCGGCGGGCGAACTCTTGCGCTGGCGTTTCGACGGCATCGTCTGGGGAGCGCCCGAGGTCTTGGCGGCGGGGACCGGCTTGGAACGGAACGCGGTGCTCGACGTCGCAGACTTCGATGGCGATGGCAGGTTCGAAGTTGTGCGGGCGCTGCCCAATCGCGTCGATATCATCGAGGCGTCGACCGGCAACCTCGTCCACACCCAGCCCGCCGCCGATCTGACCAGCGCCCTCGCCGTGAACGCCGATCCCGCCGTCGGCCCCGTACTGGCAATCGTGGACGCACGGGGTGTCACCCTCCTGCCGGCGGGACCCGGTCGGCACGGGTTCGTGTTCGTTTCACCCAAGGGCCGGAACGAAAACGAGCAGATGCGATCCAACGCCTCGGGCATCGGCGCCCAGGTCAAGCTACGCCACGGTGGCCGGTGGAGCGTGCTGGACGCGATCGACCCGAATTCCGGCCCGGGCCAGAGCCTGCAGCCGTTGGCGTTCGGTTTAGGTGGGCGACCTTCGGCGGACTTCGTGGCCCTCGACTGGTCCGACGGCGTCTCGCAGACGGAACTCGCGCTTTCCGCCGGGCTGACCCACAGCATCGTCGAGGTCGAACGACAGCTCGCGAGTTGCCCGGTGCTCTTCGCTTGGAACGGGCGCGCGTTCGAATTTGTCAGCGATGTGCTCGGCGGCGCCGCGCTCGGATTCCTGGAAGCTCCAGCCAGCTACGCGCCCGCTCGGCCGATGGAGAGCTTCCTACTCGGTGCCGAAGATCTCGTGGCGCGCGACGGACGCTACCTGCTCAAGCTCGCGGAACCGATGGAGGAGGCCGTCTACCTGGACTTCGCCCAACTCACGGTCTTCGACCTTCCTCCCGGTTGGCACATGGTCCTCGACGAACGCCTCGCTGTGGGAGGCCCCCCTGCGACCGGCCGACCGATCTACTACCGGCGTTCGATTCGCCCGTACCGGGTCACCGATGCCCTCGGAGCGGACATCACGACGCTTGCCACCGAGAAGGATCAACGGGCACCGTCGCCGGGCGAACTCGACAGGCGGTTTATCGGTCTGCTCGCCGAAGAGCAGGTTCTGACCCTGGAGTTCGACAAGCCCTTGCCGCCGAAGGGGGCGGTATTGATCGCCGACGGCTGGATCGAGTACCCGTACTCGCAGACCACCTTTGCCGCCTGGCAGGCCGGATTGCGTTACCGGCCGGTCACCGTCGAAGCACGGGTCAAGGGCGCTTGGCGGGTAGTCGCGGACAAGTTCGGCTACCCGGCAGGCATGCCGCGCACCATGGCTTTGCCGTTGCACGACCTGCCCCCGGGCACGGATGCGCTTCGGCTGGCATCCAACATGGAGATCTACTGGGATCGTCTACAGGTTGCCTGGGAAGAACCACTCGAGCCGCCGACGAACACGCTCAAGCCGGTCGCTGCACGCGTGGCCCGGAGCGGCTTCGCCCGCCGAACGACAGGTTCTCAACGCCGACCCGATTACGACTACGCGAACAGATCCCCCTACTGGGACGCCAAGACTCCTTCGGGCGCCTACACCGCGTTCGGCAACGCAGGCGCGTTGGTCGACCGCCGCGACGGGGCCCTTGCCATCTTCGGCAGCGGCGAGGAGGTCCACCTCGAGTTCGCCGAGACGCCGCCCATCCCCGGCCACCGCCGCTTCTACGCCATCGAGTTCCACGGTTGGGCCAAGGATATGGACCTTTACACGCTCGACGGTCACCGACTCGACCCCCTGCCCGTTCCCGCCGATGCGACCGATGCGCTACTGGCGAGACGCGAAGCACTGCATGAGCGGTTCAACGTCCGCTTCCGAGGCGGGCCGGTTCAAAACTAATGCGTCGCGTGGGTACGCGAGCCGTTCAAGAGCGTTTCCGATGCGCTTGGGCAATGCAACCTGGGGGTGAACAGACGGTGTACGACAAGTCCTTGGTGAGTGGCCACCAACGCCACACAACGCCGAGCCCCGTAGGGCACGCCCTGGGGACGCCCTTGTGGCCTCCCGTCCCTCGGGTCGCCCCGACGACGCTGTCGCTCTCCCGCCGTCCGCGCCGGCAGAGATTCGTCGTACGCCCCCTCGACGCCCCTCGACGGGGCCGTCGGGCGGGTCGCCAGCAAAAGTTGTAGACTCGGGTCGGTCGCAGCGCCGAGGCTAGCCCGCATTTCTCACCAGCCGCTTGATGCCATGACGAAACTGCCTAGTCTATTGAACGCGGAACAAGGCCCTCACTCGAGTCGCATTGCGATGCCGTATTATGGCCATCACTCGTCGGG
>CAZJRX010000120.1:0-10300 GCA_964548145.1 uncultured Pseudomonadales bacterium
GGGGCGATGTTCCCAGGCGTAGCGTCCTCGACAAGACGACGATTGAGAACTGGCGGCCAAGGCGGTCCGGTCGCGTTCGACCTTCACAACGGTCTCGCCGAGGGATTTCGCCCACACCAGCGGCTGCGGATTCACCCGCAGGCGACGCCCACCGGCGCCAACCGCCGCGCTACTAGCTTCGCTTAGCTACCGCCTCCGCGTTCGCGGCCAAGTTCTCCGGCGATAGTGTGCCGACGACGACGCTGGTTACGCCTTCTAGGGCGACGGTCTCGGCGATGGTCTCGCTGTCGCCTTTGAACCCCCGGGCGAGGGGTTTTTTGACGAGCACGCCCACGACTGCGCGGGCGGCCTGTTGGACGATGCTGACCTCATCGCGGTAGGTGGCGTTGACCGTGCACATCAGGACGTCCGACCTCGGCATCGCGGCGGCGGCATCGTTTGGCGATTTGCCCGAGAACCCCACGGCACGGACGATGCCTTCGTCCTTCAGCCGGGAGAGTGCGCGGAAGCCACCCACGGATTCGATTTCGTCGATGCTACGGCCGTCGCTGTGCAGCAGAAGAATGTCTAGCGTGGCGGTTCGCAGGCGTCTTAGGGATCGTTCGACGCTAATCAGGATGTGGTCCTCGCTGAAGTCGTAGTACGAGGCCGCGCCATCGAATTCCTCGCCGGCCTTGGTGCAGACGACCCACTTGTCGCGTTGCCCCTCGATCGCTTCGCCGACTCTCGCCTCGGCTGAACCGTAGGCGGGCGCCGTGTCCAGAAGATTGACGCCGAGCCCGTGCGCCTGGCTCAGCAGGTCGGCGATCTGGCCGTCCGTTGGCAAATCGTAGGGGCGCGGATAGTGAACGCCCGTGTTGCGCCCGAACTTGACCGTGCCAAGACCGAGGGGCGAGACATTGAGCCCGGTGTTCGCCAACGGCCGTTTCAGCATCGGCAACCGGCATGGGCGTATCGGGACATCGTGCTAACCGCTCCCGTTGCGTCGAACCGTTATTCAGCTTGGGGAGCGTGCATAGGGAGACGTTGCGTACGCGACGCCATGGTCTGGTCCGCCAGGCCAAGTGCCATTTGCGCCTCTGAAGTCACCCAGTTCCGCCAGCGCGAGGTCGCCGAGGCGCGGTGCGAGGCTCAGCTTGACGGGAAGGCACAACAGGCAGTTGCCGTGGCGCGCAACGTAGGCGTCCGGTAGATCCCGGATGACGCTCGTGGCCGGTTCGGCTCGTACGGCGACGAAGGTCTTGAACCCGGCAGCCTCGACGTCGATGGCTGGAAACGCTTGCCGGAGCAGATCCTTCACCAGGCCGATCTGTGCCGCCTCGTCCCGGTTTGCGCCGGTGTCGGCAACCGTGCCGCCGATGCTTAGCTGGGAACCGTGACTGATCACCGTCAACGTCGGCTCGGCATCGCGTCGGCTCGACATCCAGTGGGCGTAGACCCGGGCGCTCCGTCGTGGCCGGACGATGGTCTGCCGCAACGGCCGATGCCTTATCGGTGCGTCGGGGAAGCCGGCTTGTTGCGCGAGGCTTGTATTTCCCGCGCCGCCCGCGAGCACATAGACGCGGGCGTGGATCGAGCAGGTGTCGAGGTCGATGCGTTCGATCCCCGCCCCGTCGCCTACCAGGGCGTCCTGCGACACCGGGGCGGCGACGATCCGATCCGCGATCGGGCGGGCGAGCCGGCGTACCAGCGAGGGGACGTCGAGAACCAGATCGTCGACTGCCAACGTCTCGTCGCCGATGCGAATGTCAATCTTCTCCGCGAGCACGCCGACCCCGCGCAGGTCGACTTCGCCGCTCCCGCCAAGGCAAGCGCGCCACCGGTCGGGCATTTCCTTGAGTGCGCCGGCCAACGAGGCGGTACCGTCGAGGGCGTATTTGGCGCCGCCGTGCACGATGCCCTGTGACGCCAGGGTCTGGATGCCGCCGACGCCCCGGGGTTCGAGGACGACTACCGCGAGTCCGCGCCGGGAGAGCAGGTGGGCGATCCACAGACCCGCGATGCCGCCCCCGACGATGGCCGCGTCCACGACCAGGGTACTTCGGTCCATAGCCGGCGGGGGCGGGACGTTCTCCCGGTCAGGCTTCCCGCGCCGGTTGCACGTCGATGCAAAGTACCTGCAGAACGCCGCCTTCCAAGGCGGTGGCGGGCACCGGATTGTTGGATGTGCATGCCTGACCGTCGGCGGTGAAGTCCATGTCGCGGGTATAGGTGCCGGACAACGGCACCGGGTAGACCACGTAGCGCTCCTCGGCCGGAATGAACCGGTAGATGCGGCCGGTCATGTTCTCGTTGATCCAGATGTCCCCGGTACCGGGATGGACCCCCAGGGCATACGGTGCCGGACGAAATCCTTCTGCGAATTCGGGCATGGGGTAGACCTTGGACTTGAACCCGTCGGGCTCGATGCGGAGCAGGTCGCCATCGGAGTAGCCGGTTACCCAGAGAATGCCGGCGGCGTCGAACCGCATCCGTCGCGGCCCCCGGACCGGCGAGTCGTATTCCGTGACCTCGAGGGTCTCGGGATCGATGCGACCGATCTTGTCGCCGAAGAGCCGGCTGTACCAGACCATCCCGGTGTTCGGATCGACGTCGATGCCGTAGGGCGTCGTGCCGCCGGAAATGCCACCCGGTTTGACCTGCGGCAGGTCGACGAGCCTGGTGTCGCCGGTCTTGGGGTCGAGATTCCCGACCTGTTCGGACCCGGCGAGCGTGTACCAGACGATGCCGTTCAAGCCGAACCGGATGGTGTGCGGGTAGCTTGCCCGTCGTTGCCCCGGTCGATTCTCGATCTTGAACGACGGTTCCCACTTGCGCGTTCGGGGGTTGAAGACCCCGATACTGTTCGTGCTCGTGTTCGTGACGTAGTACTTGCGGTCGGGGCCGAGCGCCAGCGAATGGGGACCGTTGCGGCCGTTGAACACCGCGATCTCGCCGGCCACGGCCCCGAATTTGCGATAGATCATGCCGCCCCCTGATTGGGAGACGTACTCGGTTTGGCCGGTGGCGGGGTCCGTGACCGCCATGTGGTCCGCGCCCTGGTCGACGGTGTAGATCAACCCATCGTGGGGGTTGATGATCGCGTCGTGGGGAACGATGCCGCGCTCCATCCGGTACTCGATGATGCGGGTGCGGGCCAGGGACTCGTCGAGGGGAAAGTCGGGTCGAACGGCGAGGGGTTTGCCGTCGAATCCCTTCGACAGGAGGACCGAACGCCGGTCCCGCAGCTCGGCGTCGAAATTGCCGAGGTAGGCGTGCATGCGGCGAATCGTCTCCACCCAACCCTCGGGCGTGCGCGGAAAGCGGGTGATCGGATTGCCCATCTGATGGCACGTCAGACAGTCGCGCTGGAACTGATGGCGGTTGAACAGCGCATCCTCGCCGGTCTCGAAGGGCAGGCTGCCGAAGTGGTAGCCGGCGGGCAGGCTATCGGAGATCTCGTTCTCGTCGGTCATGGCCGCCATGACGAATGTCATTTCCGAATCGGGTTCGTCGAGATCGACTTCGACATCGCGGTAGTAGGGTGTACGCAGCCTCAAGCGGAGTTCACCGTCGCGGTCGATGGCCAAACGGAATGCACCGTCCGCGTTGGTGAACACCGATTCGGAAACGCCGGAACCGTCGTGCGTGAACCGCACCTGCACGCCCTTGAGGGGGTCGCCCTCGGTATTTCGGACCGTGCCCGCAAACGTGCCGGCGCTTGCCGTCCCGGCGAGCAGTCCCATGCCAACGGCAAAGCCGATTCCGACGTGCCCCGAGTAGGTTGTGTTCATCGCGAATCTCCGGGTGCTTTCAATCGCAAGGGATCCTGTCAGGATACATCCATCCAAGGCTCCCCGCGCCGACGCCGAAGCTGCATGGCCCGATTCTGCTACCAGGTGCTACTCGTACTCGCTCTGCCCTGGGTGTGGGTGCGGTTGTTCGTCCGCGCGCGTCGGGAGCCGGCCTACCGACTGCGCCGGGCAGAGCGTTTCGGGCGGGTGCCGGCCGGCATTTCCAGCGGCGTCATCTGGTTCCACACGGTCTCGGCCGGGGAAACCAATGCGGCGGCGCCGGTCATCCGCGCCGTGCAGGAGCGTTTCCCCGACGACACGTTCCTGGTGACCACCATGACGCCTGCGGGCAGCGCACGCGTCAAGAGCCTGCTTGGCGAGGCGGTGGAGCATTGCTATGCGCCCTACGACTATCCATGGGCGGTCAGCCGCTTTTTGCGCCGCGTTCGCCCGAGGGCACTGGTGCTCATGGAAACGGAGTTGTGGCCCAACCTGGTCGAACAGACCGCCGCCAGCGGCGCCCCGGTCTATCTCGTCAACGCACGTCTGTCGGAGCGGTCCTACCGGGGCTATCGCCGTATCGGCGGGCTCACCGTGCGGATGCTCTCGCATATCGACGAGATCGTCTGCCAGTACGAGGACACCGCAGCGCGGTTCCTGGCGCTCGGCGCGGCGTCGGTGGCGGTCACGGGCAGTGTCAAGTTCGACGCCGAAATGCCGCCGGATCGTTTCGGGGTCGGCGATCTGGACTTTGGCGATGCGCCGGTCTGGATCGCCGGAAGCACCCACGGCGGCGAGGAGGAAACCGTGCTCGACGCCCACCGGCAACTGCGCGACCGATTCCCGAACATCGGGTTCATTCTCGTACCCCGACATCCCCGACGGGCGGCCGGGGTGGCGCAATTGGCGAAGCACCGCGGGTTCTCGACCGGATTGTTGTCGGATCGTGCGACCGGTGTGGATGTATTGGTCGGCGATGTCATGGGCACCCTGGCGCATCTCTACCCGCACGCCGGCGTCGCCTTCGTGGGTGGCAGCTTGGACGGCACCGGCGGTCACAATCCCATCGAGGCCGCCGTGCACGGCCTGCCGGTGCTCATGGGCCCAACGCGCCGCGACGTGGAGGAGATCTGCGCCCGGTTTGCGGCGGCGGGTTGTTTCTACTCGGTAGCAGACGCGGACGATATCGCCCGCATTGTCGGTGACCTGTTCGCGGACCCCGGCAGACGTGCCAAGGAAGGCGAGTCAGCCAAGGCCGTAGTCGACGCCAATCGCGGCGCGCGCCAGGCCGTCGTGCGCCGTCTCTGTGATTGGCTTGGCGACGAACGGACCGGCTGACTCGTTGGGACGATCTCTACGGATTAGCGGAAAGCGCTTCTGCGAGGGTGCTGACAATCTCCTGCGCGTTGCTGTCGTTCTCGCGGAGTCGATCAGCCCAGACGCGCCCTGGATGCAGCACATCCCATCGAGACCTTGCTTGGTTACGTCGCCCGCTACCCGGATCGTGGTTTCCGAACCCGTCGATCAGCGTGTTCCAAATGGGCGAGAACCGATCGATGAGGAGCGATTCGCCCAGCGGTATCCATATGTCGTCGACGACAAGGTGGCGACACCGGAAATCACCGAGTTCGATATTGTTCGCTTGTTCGATCGACGCGGCGTGTTCCCTTAGGCGTTTCCATAACGCGTCACCTGGACTGGAGTCCAGCCCGTATCCGCCTTTGCGTGCGCCGGACGGTACGGCCTTGCCGACGTAGATCGGTGCCGCATACCTACCGGCGCAATTCGACTCGACGATTCGTTGGTAAGGTGCAAACGACCCACCGTAGTAGATGGCATAGACGCCCGCGCCTAGGAATGGTTCGGGCGGTAAATTGACCACCGGGCGTGCCAGTAGAGCATCCGCAACGCTTGTGCCCAAGTTGTTCTTGTCGAGCGGATTGTAGGGTTCGTACGACCGCTGAGGCATTGCCGATGCTTCAGACCGCGATGTCTAGTGTCGATTCGGAGTCGTTCAGACAATCCCTGAGTTGATTGGCGAACACATGGGCGAGTTTTACGGGGACGGCGTTGCCGATTTGGCGCATGGTCTCCGTCCAAGATCCCGGAAACACGTAGCTGTCGGGGAAGGTCTGCAGCCTTGCCGCTTCGCGGACGCTGAAGTAGCGGCATGTGCCATCGTCTCGCGCGAGCATGTTCTCCCCGCCAGGCACGCCGTGATCGCCAGCCTTGAGCACTTTGGCCGGTTCGTCGAGCCTGCTGCCGGTGTGCCCCGCGTAGGCTCGGGCGCCAGGGTTGAACTGGTGGTTCGGGATTCTACGACAGGATGTCGGATCGAATTCTGGATCGGAGAGCCCAATCAGCGCGTCCCTGACAGTTCGCCACGGCTTCGACGGCGGTGGTATGTTGAAACCTTGAAACGGTTCGAGTCGACGTCGAAGGCGGGATGGGGTCGAAGGCCGATCGGATGTCGCGATGCGATGACGGTCCCAATACTCGCCGGTTATCCACTGCTCCCACAACAACGCATCCTGCGAATGAGTTGCGATTGGGGAGGTCCAGTCCACCTCAAGATCCGATCTTAAGCCGACCATGAACATGCGCTCCCGCTTTTGCGGCACGCCGAAGTCTGCTGCGTTGGCGGTCTCGACGTTTACTCGGTAGTCAAGTCCGCCGGACGCCCTCGGTGTCTCTCTTTGGCGTCGGAGTCGGCGCGCGTGATCGATCCAGGTCTCGCGCGGGCGAATCGTCACTTCGGGCAACGCCAGATGATCTCGAATGTAGCCGAGGTAGTGGGCGAACGCGGGTCGCTTTAGCCCGGGGACGTTCTCGAATACGAAGGCTCTTGGTTCGAGTTCGCGGACCGCACGAATTGCCTGCGGAAACATGTCCCGCGCGTCGAGCGGGCCGTGGTGTTTGCCCCCAAGCGAAAACGGCTGGCACGGCGGTCCCCCGCTGACGAGATCCACGCTTCCGATCAACGTGAAGTCGACCTCGCGGATGTCGCACTCCTGCAACGGCCAACGCGCCACCGCAGGGTGGTTTAGTGACTGATTGGTCCGAATCGTGGCGCAGGCGTGGCTATCCCAGTCGACCACGAGCTTGGACTCAAACCCGGCCCGATGAACTCCCATCCCGAGACCGCCGGCACCCGCGAACAACTCCACCGATGTGACGCTTTGAGGCCCAAGTTGGGGTTTTCGACGCCTTGGGGCCAGGATTCGAGTCTTGGTCGCCGCCCGATGGCCGGCGCTATAGCACCGTTTCTCATCGTTCGCTTCTCGCCATCCCTGATCTTCCATCGGCTCGTATCGTTCCTTCGATGCGTTGTGACCGCGCTTCGAGGATTACCTTCCTGCTTTCGGTCGTGGAAATCAACCGCTTTGGGGCACGGCCGGTGTTGTTTACCTTCGAATGAGACGGGTCGACGAAGGTTCGCTACGGAGCCTTCTGGATCGGGTCGCCCGGATCGATGTCCTCGTTTAGATCCGCGAGGTGCGACTCGCTCAACGTGCCCGCGCTTTGCTTTAGCCGTAGCATGTTCAGCACGTAGTTGTGCCGCGACAGGTGGTATTCGTACTCGCGCTGAAACACCTGCTGTTGCGCCAGGAGCACGTCGACGATGTTCCGGGTGCCGACTTCGTAACCGGTCTGCGTTGCCTCGAGAGCCGCTTGCGCGGACTTCAGCGCCTCGCCACCGGCCGCGACCTGCACGACATCGGTAACCACCAAGCGATAACGCGTTCGGACCTGTTCGGCGATGGTCAATTCCTGCTGGATCAGCCCGTAGCGAGCCTGCTCGCGGGACAGGCGCGCCTGTCTCACCCCGGCGTGGGTGCGCATCCCCTGGAACAACGGCATGTTGAAGTTGAACGAATAGCTGACCGACGTGACCGTGCCCTGGTTCGGTAGAACGAACCCGTTGATGCTCGACTCGCCGCTGTTTGTTCCGTAGCCGGCCGAGGCACTGATGGTCGGCAGGTATCGGGCTATGCTGCTCTTGACGTTGAGTTCAGCGGCCGCCAGCGCTTCCTGGGCGGAGCGGATGGCGAAGTTGGTTTCCATGGCGGTGCGGACCCACTCGTCCTCGCCCTTGGGTTGCGGATCGACGATGGCGAGATCGGGTTTGAGATTGGCTATCTCGGCGTACGCCTTGCCCGTCAGCGTCCGCAGCGCTTCGAACGAAACCCGCTGTTGGCTCCCGGCGCGGATGCGTGTGACGACAGCGCGGTCGTAGGCGGCCTTGGACTCGAGGACACCGGTGATTGCCTCCAATCCCACGTCAAAGCGTTGCTGCACCTGTTCGAGTTGGCGCTGCACGGCCTCTTCGGCGGCGATCGCCGACTCGAGTTCCGCTTGCCGGGACAATACGTTCAGGTAGGCATCGGCAACACGAATGATGAGCGCCTGGGACTCGGTCTGCAGCTCCCAGTCAGCACGATTCTCGTCGGCCTTGGCGCCCCGGTAGCTGAACCAGTTGGGGACGTTGAGCACCTGCTGATTGAGGCTCGCGCGCCAGTTCTGGCCGGTGGATTCGCGATCCGGCGTCGGGCGACCGAAATTGGGGCTGCTGGGGTTCATGTCGATGGTGTCCACGGACGTGGTGGACGTGGACCGTCCTGCGCCGGCACTGACCTGCGGCAGGAGCGACGAGCGGGCGATCGTCACGTTGGTCCTGCTAAGCTCGTGGGACGTCCGCGCGCGTGCAAGCACGGGATCGTTTGACACGGCCTCCGCATAGATCTCGCTGATGTCGGCACCCCAGGATGTCCCGCCGAATGCCAGCACTATTGAAGCCGCCAGTGGTTTGACAGCCATCCGCGATCTTGGCGAATGTCTTGCGGTTGCCCCCCGATTCGAAGCGTCGAATGGGGTAGAGGGGGTGATACTCATGGAGATTCCTTCAGCTTGGTGACCGACTGCGGCGCGGCGGCGGTGAGTCTAACAAAATGCTCGGCGACCGATGCCGGCTTGGCGAGTTTGTTGACAATCGCAGGGGTTTGTACGGTTGTGCACTCGGTTCCCGTCGCGTCGCCTAAAGCCGGTGCCATTAAGACGAAACCCCGGTTAGAATCGTTAACGAATCGGCAGGAAAACAGCGTTGGGCATGAGGCGTCGGCCGTACAACATCGACCTTCGCGCGCATCTCGAAGAGTGCGACGACAACTACCGTCGTCTGACGCGGCTGATGCCCGACTTGAGGCATACGGATCGGCGCGAATACCGGGTGTTCCCCCACGGCGCTGCGTTGATCGCGTCGTTCGAGGTGACGCACCGCAGTCGATACACCACCGTGCTGACCCTGGACCTTCCGGCGAGTGTGCGGAACGTCGGCGGCATCCGGATCAAGATTCGTGCCTACCACGACACGCGTACGGCGGAGGTCATCGAGTTTCAAGGCCAGCGGCGCTTCAAGTCCGTCTACGACTACCCCAACCCACAGATGCGCCAGCCCGACGAGAAGGCCCAGGTCAACCGGTTTCTGTCGGAGTTCCTGAATGCCTGCCTGCGGCATGGTGTCGCCCACCAAGAGCGGGTCATGATCGGAACCTAGCGAGGGTACGACTACATTCGAGATTGGCAGAACGGTGATGGCTCGGCCTCGGCAACACCGGTTGAGAGTTGACGGAGCAACAGGCACAGATGACGGAAGGCAGGGATAGGCTTCACGTCTTGCAGGTAACGGATTGCCACCTACTGCCATCCGCCGATGCGACGCTCCTCGGCGTACGCACGGCCGACAGCCTGGCTGCGGTTCTCGAAGCCGCATGCCGCGAGCGAACGCCCGATGCCGTGTTGGCGACGGGCGACATCGCCCAGACGGCATCCCCGGCGACCTACGAACTGTTCCTGACCACACTTGCCCGCTACTACGCGGGGCCGCTCATGTGCGTGCCGGGCAATCACGACCACGGTGCCACGTTGTCGGGCGCGCTGCCGACCGATGATGTGGCGCTGGGTGCATGGCGACTCGTCGGTGTCGATACCCACGAGGACGATGTCGTCGGCGGCACCGTGGATCCGACGGAGTTGTCGCGTTTGCGAAGCGTCCTGAAACGTTGTGGCGAGGGATGTCACGTCCTTGTCGCTGGGCATCATTGCCCGGTGGGTATCGGCTGTTCCTGGCTCGACGCCCACCGCATCGACAACGGCGACGAGCTCATCGAGGCGCTGTGCGCCGCCGGCGTGCGCGGCTACGTGTTCGGGCATATCCACCAGGAGGCCGAAGCCGATCCGGGGCTGCCGGTGTACGGCACGCCGTCCACCTGTTTCCAGTTCGCCGATGACTCGCCGACCTTCGGCATCGACACGGCGAAGCCGGGCTACCGTTGGCTGTCGCTCCATCCGGACGGGACGATCGAGACCGCGATCCGACGCGTTGACGACTATGAACTCAACCTCGACTTCACGGATCGGGCCAACCGATGACCAAGCGCTACAACGCGACCCCACTGCGGTGGCCCCAGAACCCGCTAGACTCCTTGAACGCCCTTGATGTTCACACGCAGGTTGCATTTGGCACAGCG
>CAZJRX010000121.1:0-8516 GCA_964548145.1 uncultured Pseudomonadales bacterium
GACCTGCGCTTGGGTCGTTTCGAGCTGGCCGAGGGGGGCACGGTGTTCCTCGACGAGTTGGGCGACATGCCGCCGGCGGCCCAGACCCGGCTTCTGCGGGTGTTGGCGGAAGGCGAGTTCTACCGCGTCGGCGGCCGCACCAGCGTCAAGGTGGACGTCCGCATCATCACCGCCACCCACCGCGACCTGCGCGCCCTGGTCGCCGATGGGAGTTTCCGCGAGGATCTCTACCACCGCCTGAACGTGATCCGCGTCCATGTGCCGACATTGGCGGAGCGACGTTCCGACATTCCCCTGCTCGCCGATCATTTCCTCAACAAGGCGGCTCGTGATTTCGGTGGCGAACGGAAGATTCTGCGCCCGGAGACCCTTGGCTATCTCGAGACGTTGGATTGGCCGGGCAATGTCCGCCAACTCGAGAACACCTGCAACTGGCTCACCGTCATGGCCCCGGGTCGCGAGATTCACCTGGACGACCTGCCGCCGGAACTGCATGCACAACCCGAGACCGACGGCGAGCGCGACTGGCAGTCGTCGCTGGCCATCTGGGCTCGGGAACGGCTGAAGCGTGGCGACACCGGTATCCTCGAGGAGGCGACGCCGGCGTTTGAATCCACCATGATTCGCATCGCCCTCGAGACCACCGGTGGCCGCAAGCGGGATGCGGCGAACCTGCTCGGGTGGGGCCGGAACACGCTGACCCGCAAACTCGCGGATCTCGACATCGACGTATGATCGCCGGATGTTCACCATCGCGCTGTTCGAACCGGAGATTCCCCCGAACACGGGCAACATCATCCGGCTTGCGGCCAATACCGGTGCCGCGCTCGCCCTGATCGAGCCCCTCGGGTTCGAGCTGACGGACGGCCGGCTGCGCCGGGCGGGACTGGACTACCGCGCGCTGGCGACGACCACGGTATATCCGGACTTCGCGAGCTTTTCGGCGGCCATCGGCGAGCGTCGTCTGTTGGCGTTTTCCACGCGTGGCACCCGCCGCTACGACACCGTCGGCTATCGTCCGGACGACGTCCTGTTGTTTGGGCCTGAGACCCGCGGCCTGCCGGACGTGATCCTCGACGCAACACCCCGCGACCACTGCCTGCGCATACCGATGTACCGGCATCCCGATGCGAAGCGTGCGCCGAGCCTGAACCTCGGCAACGCGGTGTCGATCGCGGTCTACGAGGCTTGGCGTCAACTGGATTTCAGTTGACGATGCCGTCGCTCTCCTGGACCGGTTCCTGCGCGGCCTGGCGTCTTTTCGCCTCGGCGTAGAGCGCCTCGAAGCTGATCGGGGCGAGCATGAACGGCGGAAACGCGCCTTTCGTCACCAGGCCGTCCACGGCTTCGCGGGCGTACGGGAACAGCACGTTCGGACAAGCCACGGCGAGAGCCTGCTGGCGGATCGTGTCATCCATGCCTTCAAGCCGGAACACGCCCGCCTGCTGAAGTTCGACGATCATCGCCACCTCTTCCTCGATCAACGCCTTCAAGGTCAGTGTCAGCACCACCTCGTGGCGCACCTCGTCGAGTCGGTTGCTGCGGCTGTTGATGTCCACCTGCACCTGGGGTGTCCACGTTTGGTCGAATACGCCGGGTGCCCGGGGCGATTCGTAGGATGCATCGCGCAGGTAGATCCTCTCGATGGCGAGATGGGGTCCTGCTTGTTCTTCAGCCATCGAAGTGGTCCTTTGTTAGCAGTTGGAACGACGCAACGGCGCTGAAGGGTGTCAGCCCTTAACGGTTGGCAGGTTCTGGTTCAGCCATTCGGTCACGCCGCCTTTGAGTCGCGAGACGTTCTCGAAGCCCGCCTTGCGCAGGATCGTTCCCGCCGAACCGGCGTGCTGGCCCATCTTGCAGGCCACAACGACGGGTTTCGACTTGTATTTTTCCAGCTCGGACAGCCGCGAGGCCAACGACGTGTGCGGAACGTTGACCGCGTCGACGATGTGGCCCTTCGAGTAGTCGTTGGCGTCACGTACGTCGATAACGACGGCACCGTCCCGGTTGACCAGATTGACAAGCTCCTGGGGTGTCACGGACTGGCCGCCCCGGGCCACTTCGTTGCGGACGAAGAGGATGAGCACGATGAGGAACCCGCCCACGAGGTACCAGCGATTGACGACGAATTCGAACAGTTGCTCCATGGCGGGGCGAATTATAGCGCCCCGGACGCGCTAGAATTGAAAGCCAACGAGCGGGACCGCTAGCCCGCATTTCTCACCAGCCGCTTGATGCCATGACGAAACTCTTTACAGATTAGATGATTGCGGCGATTCTCCATGCGTTTGAGCGATCACAGGCTGCGCTGGCCGCGCCCTCGCCGGTCTTTTGGTCCCGTGTGCGCACATGCGACCTCAAACGTAGTCCCCGCTATGCTTTCGGTCGCGAGCACGCACACGGAACCAAAATCCTCGGCGATCATCGCGGCCACTGGTGAGAAGTGCGGGCTAGGGATGGCACCATGCCGAAGGCTCCAACCACGCTACTCGTCGTGCTCGATGGCTGGGGAGTAGGCCGGGCGAGCGCCGACAACGCCATCCATGTCGCCAGGACGCCCACTTGGGATCGGCTTTGGGGCAGTGCGTCCAAGACGACGTTGCAGGCTTCGGGTGCCAGCGTCGGGTTGCCGGACGGCCAGATGGGCAACTCGGAGGTGGGGCACATGAACCTGGGCGCCGGCCGCACCGTCTACCAGGATCTGACGCGCATCGACCGGGCCCTCGCGGACGGCTCGTTCGCCGCCAACGACGTCGTCAACGCCACCATTGCGAAGAGCGTGGCGCGCGAGGGCACACTGCACGTATTCGGCCTGTTGTCGCCCGGCGGGGTACACAGTCACGAGGATCACATCGCCGCGTACCTCGAGCAGGCACTGCGGCACGGTGCGCGCGTTCGCCTGCACGCGTTCCTCGATGGTCGCGACGTCCCGCCGAAGAGTGCGATGGCATCGCTGGCGCGTTTCGACGAACGCTTTCCCGGTACCGTCGCGTCGATCACGGGACGCTATTTCGGCATGGATCGGGACACGCGCTGGGAACGCACGGCGCGCGCCTACCGTCTGCTGACCGCGGGCGACACCCCGTATCGTTTCGGGACCGTCGTCCAAGCCCTGGCGGCGGCGTACGATCGGGGCGAAACCGACGAGTTCGTGCAGCCCACCGCGATCGGCGTCGCCGACGCCTCGAACGTCATCCGTGCCGGCGACGTTGGCATGTTCATGAACTTCCGCGCCGATCGGGCCAGACAACTGGTACGTGCGCTTACGGCAGCGGACTTCGCCGGCTTCCCTCGACCGTCGAGGCCGACGTTCGCGATGTTCGCAACGCTGACCCGGTATGCCGACGACCTCGACCTCCCCGTGGCGTTCGCTCCCGTCGACCTCACCGGCACGGTCGGCGAGTGCTGGGCTGCCGAGGGCATGGCCCAATTGCGCATCGCCGAGACGGAGAAGTACGCCCACGTGACCTATTTCTTCTCCGGCGGGCGGGAGCAGCCGTACCCGGGCGAGGACCGCATTCTCGTGCCGTCCCCGAAGGTGGCCACCTACGATCTGGCACCCGCGATGAGCGCGCGCGAGGTCACCGACCGCCTGGTGGACGCGATCGATTCCGGTCGCTACGGTGCGATCGTCTGCAACTACGCCAACGGCGACATGGTCGGACACACCGGCATCCTCGATGCAGCGGTCAGCGCCGTCGAGACCGTCGACGCGTGCCTCGCGAGGGTGACGGCGGCGATCGACAGGACCGGGTCGCAGTTGCTGGTCACCGCCGACCACGGCAACGTCGAGCGTCTCGTCGATCACCAGTCAAACCAGCCCCACACCGCGCACACCGCCGGTCCGGTCCCTCTTGTCTATGCCGGCCCCCGCGAGGTCGTTCTCGCCGAGGGGGGCACCTTGGCGGATGTGGCACCGACGATGCTTGACCTCATGGACATTCGACCGCCAGCGGCGATGACGGGACGAACCCTGATCGACACCGGCGAGCGAGCCGCGGCGGCCCGGTGAGGAAGGCCGAAGCGCCGTGGCGGGTGCCGTTCGATCATCGGTTTCTCGATCCGCAGCCTGGCTGGGATTGTTGTTTCTTGGCGTCGGCGACTGCTCTGCCGCCGAGGATGCACGGCGCGAACTAGACGTCGTCGTCAAGCGACTGAACGCCCTCGATACCTGGCTCGACGACGCCGGTGCGCGCATCGCCAACGCCCAGAAGGAACTCGAGTCCGCTGACCGACGCATCGCAGCCACCACAGGGCGCATCCGCGAACTCGATGCCCGCATCGATGACGGCCGCGCCGAGGTCGCCGAACTCGACGCCGAGGGCGAACGACTTGAGGCCGCCCGTCGGCGGCTGACGGCCCGGGTGGCCGACGATCTCCGCGATGCCTGGCGTTTCAGCGAGCGCGACCCCGTAGTGGCGCTACTCAATCTGGAGGATCCAGGGACCCTGCAACGAATGGTCCGCTACCACGCGGCTTTTGCCCAGGCGCGCAGGGCGGCCGTGAGCGAGTTGCGCGAGACGCAGGCGCGACTTGCGGGAAACGGGCAAGCACGGGACAGCGAACGGCGCGCGTTGGAGGAATCCCGGCGCACGGCTACCGCGGAGCGTGGCGAGTTGGTCAACGACCGCGCCAAGCGTCTAGGGCTCATCAACGATCTGCACGCGGAACTGGCCAAGCGAAGCGCGGAACGCGAGCGACTGACGCGTGATCGCAAACGGCTCGAGTCGTTGTTGGCCGAACTCGCACGGGCCAGTCGCAGATCGTCGACGGCTGGCCTTCCCGCCGACCGCGAGGGCGACTTGCCGTGGCCCGTCAACGGCCGGCTCGTTCGGCGGTTCGGCGAACCCCGGGCCGGCGGGCGTCTGCGTTGGGAGGGTGTGACCTTCGCCGCACCCGAAGGCAGCGAGGTTCGGGCCGTCGCTTCGGGAACGGTGGTCTTCGCAGACTGGCTGCGGGGCTTCGGCCTGTTGGCGATCATCGACCACGGCGACGGCTGGATGTCGCTCTATGGCTCCGTCGATGCCATCTACAAGCGCCGGGACGAATCGGTGGCGTTGGACGAGGTGATCGCGACGGTGGGCCAGAGCGGCGGCGAGTCGGAGGTCGGCCTGTATTTCGAGGTGCGCCACAACGGCGTGCCGAAGGACCCGTTGGCATGGCTCCGGGCCGATTCCACCAGGCGGCGCAGGTGAACTTCTTAGACGTCGTGTTTCCGGGCATCTGCCTGCTTTGCCGACGCCGGTCGCGCCGCGACGTCGATCTGTGCCGGGAATGCGAGGCGGCAATTTCGCGCAATGAGCGAGCCTGTCCGGTGTGCGCCGAACCTGGCTCCCCGGCCGCTACCGCGGGGGAAGTCTGCGGCGCCTGCATTGCGGCGGCGCCGCCGTGGACGATGGCGGTGGCACCGTTCATCTATGGCGCGCCGCTGAACCGGGTCGTCGAGGGTTTGAAGTCCGGAAACGGTCTGCGCGAAGCGCGGGTGCTAGGCAGTCTGCTTGCGCCGATGATATTGGCCCGCTATGGACCCGACGAGGTGCCGGATGCCCTGGTCGCCATGCCCTTGACTCGCCGCCGCCAGCGTCAGCGCGGCTACAACCAGGCGGAACTGCTCGCGAAGGTCATTGCGCGGGCGCTCGACCGGCCAGTGCTGAAAGGCAGACTCGTTCGCGTCCGCGACACGCCGCCGCAACGGTCGCTGGCCCGGAGCGTTCGGCTCCGCAATGTCCGCGGCGCCTTCGAGGTGCGCCACACGGCTCGCGGGCGCCTCTGGCGGCGATGTCCTGCACCGCTGCCGTCACGGGTCGCGCTGGTTGACGATGTGACCACCACCGGGGCCACCGTGCGCGCGGCGACGCTGGCCCTTCGCGAAGCCGGGGTTCGTGAGGTCCACGTCTGGGTGGCCGCCAAGACCCCGACCTCGCGGGGCGCCGTCGCAGCATGAGCACGGTCAGCGGATGCTGATGGGTTCCACGGGGTGCTCGCCGTGCATCTCCGGCGCATACATGGCCTCAACTCGGCTCGGCGGCAGTTGGAACGTGCCGGCGGTGTTGTACCGAACGTTGTAGCGCAGGGTGGTCCGCCCTTTGGGCACGTAGTGGTAGTAGGCCCGGTAGCTGTCGAAGTCGCGTTCGACAAATATCGGCCAACGGTCCCCGAGGGCGCGGGCCTGGCCGAGAATGGCCGAGTCGTCGCCAAGGCCGCTGCCGAGTACCACCGCCCCTGGCGGGAGAGGATCCTCCACGACCACCCAGGTCATTTCGGCACTCGCATCGACGTCGAGAACGATGCGGGCGATGTCGCTGTGCGACCATTTGCGAGGATCCTTGCGTTCCACCCCTTCCATCCGCCGAACCACTCGGTAGCCGCGTTGGACGGGATCGGTCAACGGCACCGCGGCGCGGAGTTCGATCAGGCTCCACGGTGCACCGGTTCCACTGTGCGCGAGGGACAGCGTCTCGGCGGCGGACCAGGGCAGTTCGATTGGCTCGGGCGGTGCCATCGTCGCCGGGCCGGTATTCTGCCAATGCGCGCGATGTTGGACTTCGCCGAGCCCCGCCACGCTCGTGCCCGTGATCGGGTTCGCTTCGAACACCGCGCCGAACGCGTTCGCCGCAAGGGTGCCCCAGGCGTTGGCCACCGTGGTCTGCCAGCGGCCACGTATCTGGCGACCGAAGAGACCTCGCATCATGCGCGGCAGGTCCGGTCGCCAATCGGGGTCGTCGAGTAGCGCCAGGATCGTTCGTGCGGCATTGGCATCGGTGGACACCATTAGCCACCACAGGCGATCCCGGCGTTCGGTGGAGAACCCCATCGTCGTGCCCTGCAGGCTCAGTCGGTTACGCAGCGTGGCCTTGGCCTTGCCGACCTGCTCGCTGTCGGGGTGCACGCGGGTGAGAACATCCAGCCAGTCCAGAAGCGCCGAGGTGGGCAGCGTTTCGAGATTGATATGCATGTCGGCGAGCATGGCCTCGTGCACCGCGTCGTGGCGGGCGAGGGCGGCGAGCGCCGACAATCGGCGAAACTGGGAATCCACGACCCGAAGCAGGGGCTTGCGCACAACGCGACCCGCCAGGTAGTCCTTGAGTCCCCTGAGCATGGTGTCCTTCATGTCTTCGGGAACGGCCTTGCCCGACGCGTCGGCGATGGTGAGCACGTAGGCGGTGAGGACCGGCGAGCCGGGCAGGTAGTCGCTGGGGAAGAAACGCAGCAGACCGTCCGAATCCAGTGAGTCCCGGGCTTTGTCCATAGCGGCCGCCCAGCGCTCGTCGTCGCCGAGGACGACCGCCACCGATATGTCCTGCTCCAGGCAGTTATACCGGTACCGTGACATGGCGTCGCGAACGGTGCCGAGACCGTCGGCGAGGCTCGATTGCAGCGAAACCCTGATGCCGCCCCGGTCGGGTTCCGCCGCGGCAGGGGTCTTGACCGGGAACTCCCGGGGCTTGGCCAACCGGGTCAGCGTCGCCTGTAGGACCCGAACGGGCACGGCGGATTCCACCCGCTGCGCCACGGCCAGCCGGTCGGCTGCGGATTTCCCCGTCGCCGTCGCCACCCATTTCAGCTGTTCGACGCCAGTGGGGACGGTCACCGGCCAGGAGACTTGGCGCGACTCGCCCGGCCGTAGCGTCAGCCGTTTGCGGTGCAGTTTCCCGATACCGTCCGCCTCGGCGATCACGCTCGCCCGCTGCCTGGTGCTCGATGCGTTGCGCAGGTTGAACACCGCATCGAAGCGGTCGCCGGTCCGCACGACCTCGGGCAGACCCGCGTGCAGGATCAGATCCTGGGTCGTTCGGATCGTGGCCTCGCCGGTGCCGAAGAGGTCCGTGCCGGCGGTGGCGATGGCGACGATGCGGAACGAGGTCAGGAGGTCGTTGAGCGGAATCTCGACCTCCGCCATTCCCGTCTCGTCCATCGCGAGGCGGCGGCGCCATAGCAGCAGCGCGTCGAAACGCTCGCGTATCTTGGGATCTTCATCCGGCTGGGGCAGACCGAATCCCGCGGAGCGCTGGTAGTTTCCGGTCACGATCACCTCCTCGAACGGCGCGAACGCTGGATGGCGGCTGATCGACCGTTTGGCGGGTCGCGGCATGCTGGTCGACGAGAACACCCTCGAGTAACGATCGGCCATCATGACGTCGAGGATGTCCCAGGACTCGTTCGGCCAGAGATCCAGCAGGCCCTCGTTCACCGCTGCCAGGGCGACCTCGGCGTCGGCACGGGGCAAGCCGTCGGGCCCGGCAACGGCAATGCGCACGGTGGCGCGTTCGCGGGTGCGATAGGCGTCCCGATCGAGAACCTCGTGGGCAACAAACGTCGGATTGCGATCGCTTTCCCATTGAAACCCCGATGTCCACACCGCGAGATCGCCGTCCTTGCGGGCACTCACCAGGTAGCGAAAACCCGCGCACGCGTCTCGCCAGGGAAGCGGTCCGGGGACCCTTGCTATGCCCTGCGCGCCCGTTGTCGCCCGCGCCACGACCCGGCCGGTACAAGCATCGCGGATCGCAATGTCG
>CAZJRX010000121.1:8526-10250 GCA_964548145.1 uncultured Pseudomonadales bacterium
CATCCTCGACCGGCAGCCCATCGGAAAGACCCGTGACCCAGACGAGGGACGACTGTGCGGCGCGATGGACATGGATCGCCAAATCCGTGACGACGACCAATCCCGCGACGTACCGGCGAGGCAGCGAGCCAACGGCCGGCAACTCCAGTTCCACGATATGGAAACCACGTCCCGGGAGGGGCACGCCGGCAGTCTGGTACGCCTCCGCCTGGTCGCCCGGGGATAGCGTGATGGGAATGCCCGACTCGACGGCATCGAACACCGATCGCTCGGCAGCCACGGCGTCCCAGAGGTCGGTCCCGGTGTCCCGGACGTTCTCGACGCGGCGCATCCAGGTAGCGATGTCCGCATCGTCGGCGATCAAGTGCCGCCGGCCGGCAAGGGGTTCGTCGATGCGGCGGAGCACCACCGGCGCCACGGGGCCGTCACGGTATTGGACGACGCGCAGGCCGGTGCCGAAGCTCGCACCTGGCGGCAGCCGACCGACCTCAATCGTCTTGGGGAAACTGGTCGCATTGGCCAACGCTCGGCCGTCGACATCCGTGATGGGCGCGACGATTTCGGCGCGGTAGGACGCCTGGTCTCGGAACGCCGCCGGAAACCGGACCCTGTCGACCTGCGGCCTATCACCCAACTCGGCCTGGACGACCTCGCCGTTGTCGTCGATCAGCCGAAGGTGGTCCGCGAGTTCCCGGCTCACGGGGGCCGTGAAGTCGACGTGTATCCCGCCGACGCAGCGTTCGTCGAACCGGCTGGCGCAGCCGACGTGCGCCTCGAAGGCCTGTCGAACCGAGAACGACAGCGCGCGCTCCTGCGTCGTGGCCATGCCGTTGAGTCCGGCGACCCCGGAGCCCCAGACCAGCTCGACGTCGCTACCCGCCGGCAGCGGATCGCGGCAACGCACCATGACGATCCGTTCCAGGGCGCGGGTGTGCGTTTCGTGCTTCGTGCCCGTCGGCAAGGTCCTGCTGGCGAATTCGACGAGAGTTTCGACGCGAGATTGGTAACGGTGGGTGTCCGACGCCGCGAGCGCGTTCAGAATCTCGGTGCGTTCGGCATCCTGGAGCAGGTCGACGGGGAGGTCGGTCGCCGACCCGGCAGTCCTGCAACGCACGTGTTGGCGGATGGAGTCGCCTTCGGCAACGGCATCGAGCACGAGCAGGAACACCTGGTGTTCGTCGATGGCCCAACGCCTCGGTTCCCAGTCGACGATGGCGGGTCCACCGGTGTGGAACGCATAGTCCAAAGGCGCTTGAACCGGCTTCCCAGCGAGTGTTCGAACGTCGTCACGGAGGTTGAAACGGCAGCTCACGGCACCCGGAACGTCGTAGTCGAAGTCGTAGACCCAGTGCCGCTCGTCGATCCAGCGACCGTTGCCCGGGATTTCGCAGTCGAGGGCGAACGGATCCGACTGCTGGGGTTTGCCCAGGGCGACCATGGCGTCGCTGAACCGTACCGCGACCTGCCGGACATCCTTCGCGTAGCCGGTGGGCGAGAACGACTCGATCCGCGCCTGCGACCATGCCGAACCAGCACCGAGGATGAACACGGCGAGGAGCACGGCGCGCGACATACCAATCCATTGAACGCGGAAAGAGGCTCTCACTCGAGTCGCATTGCGATG
Source organism: uncultured Pseudomonadales bacterium (assembly GCA_964548145.1). GTDB lineage: Bacteria > Pseudomonadota > Gammaproteobacteria > Pseudomonadales > Azotimanducaceae > VXYL01. The sequence goes on from CAZJRX010000121.1 coordinate 10,151, forward strand.
CCGTCTTGAGGCCATCACTCGTCGGGCTGGGGTGCCCCCGCTAGCCCTACCCATGCCCCACAACTAGCACTGGACATTTGTCGGCGGCACGGCTACGGTG
>CAZJRX010000122.1:0-10246 GCA_964548145.1 uncultured Pseudomonadales bacterium
GGCGATGCGGCGCCTCGGCGCGGAACTTCCGCACCAGACCGCGGTTACCGTCGATAGGATCGCGGCCGGGCCGAATTGCACCGAAGTGGATGCAGTACTATACGTTGAGCGTGATACGCAGAAGCGTATCGCCATAGGCAAAGGCGGCACGATGCTCAAGTCGATCGGCGAGGATGCGCGTCAGGACATAGAGATTCTCCTCGGCGGCAAGGCCATGATCCGGCTGTGGGTCAAGGTTGATCGTCGGTGGAGCGGTCGCCCCGAAGCGCTGCAACGTTTCGGCTATCGCTGACGATGGTCCAACCGGTCGAGAACCAACCAGCCTACGTACTGCACCGCCGCGCCTATCGCGAGTCGAGTGCCCTCGTCGAGTTGCTGACGCCTGACTTTGGCATCGTTGGAGCGGTGGTTCGAGGGATCAAGCGCGCGCGACGGACTACGCACGACATCGAGCCATTCGGTCGGATCGCAGTGGGTTGGCGCGGTCGTGGCGAGCTCGTGACCGTGGTGCGAACCGAGTCAGTCGCTCGATTCCGGTTGACCGGCGATGCCCTGTTCGCTGGTCTCTACGTCAACGAGCTAACGGTCAAGACGCTCGCCCGAGGAGAACCCGCAACGGGGCTGTTCGCGGTCTACGAGGCGGCAATCGGCTCGCTGGCGCGGCTGGATGTAACGACCGCCCGCGAGTGTGGTGGTACCACGGGGGAGTCCCAAAGGCGTCAGGCCCTGGAGCCGATCCTGCGCACCTTCGAACGGCAACTGCTCGAGGAACTCGGCTACGGGATCGCCTTCGATGTGGACCTGGCCAACGGACGCCCGATAGCACCCGGACGTTGCTATCGCGTGGTTGACGGCGAGGGGTTCAGGGAAACGGAACGGTCGTCGGCATCGGGTTCGCTGCATTTCGACGGCGGACAGATCGCTGCGATGGCCGCCGGGGACTTCCGCGATCCGGTGGTCCTGCAAGGTGCGAAGCAGGTACTGCGTCGCGCAATCGCGTCGCGACTGGGCGGAAAACCCCTGACCACGAGGAGTCTGTTCGCTCGCACGCGCCCCGCGGTCCACCCCGAGTCCGCAGATCGGTCGTTGACGCCATGCCATTCCCCGGAAGACCACGCGGTCCCCGCGCCGACCCCTGCCAAGGCTGGTTGACGGCATGGTGGGAATAAGACGGGAACTCCCCCGAATGCCGGACGGCGAACCGGACCTCGACGTCTGGCTGGACCACGCATCCGGATTCTCCTCCGATAGTCGACGCAGGGCGGGCGCACTGTTGGAGCTGGTTACCGTACGGGAGCCGCGGCGGCTCGGCCTGGAGTTGGCCGAGCTGTTGATCGGTTTGAAGATAGACATCGTCACCACCATGGCGGGACTGACCCTGTTCGCCGTCCAACACGGGGACCTCGACTTGGAAGCGCTGCCGCGGGATGTCGGCAGCCTGGTGGCGGCGGTTCTCAAACTCTCTGCCACGGACGTGCTTGCGCACCACGACTCGGCGGTACTCTCCAGCGAGTCGAAGAGCCAGACCGACAACGTCAGGCATATGCTGATTGCGCTGATCGACGATCCTCGGGTGGCGGTGATCAAGCTGGCCGAACGGGTCGTCGTGTTGCGGGACGCCAAGGAAGCGGACGAAGCGACTAGGCGAATGATCGCGGCGGAGGCGCAGGAGTTCTTCGCGCCCCTTGCCGGACGGCTCGGCATATGGCAGCTCAAGTGGACTCTCGAGGATCTCGCCTTCCGCTATCTGTACCCGGAGGAGTATCGGCAGGTGGCCTCGATGCTCGACGGTCGGCGGGAGGAACGTGAACGTCAAATCGAGGCGATTCGCCAGGATCTCGAGTTTCGGCTCGCGGCAAGGGATATCGAAGCCGAAGTGCACGGCCGGGCCAAGCACATCTACAGCATCTGGCGGAAAATGCACGAGAAGTCGATCGACTTTTCCGAGGTCTACGATGTCCAGGCGGTGCGGGTGCTGGTCGAGCGCATCGATGCCTGCTACGCCGTTCTCGGTGTCGTGCACACCTCCTGGCCGCATATACCCACCGAGTTCGACGACTACATTGCGACACCGAAGGAGAACGGGTACCGATCTATTCACACGGCGGTCATCGGGCCGACCGGGAGAACTTTGGAGGTGCAAATCCGAACCCGCGAAATGCACGACGAGGCGGAACTCGGCGTGTGTGCGCATTGGGCGTACAAAGACGGGATCGAGGGCGCGCTTCAATCCAGGAAGATGGACTGGTTGCGCAGCGTACTCGAATGGCACGACGGCCTTGGTCTCGGCGTTAATGGCGAGCAGTTGAACCAGGATCGGGTCTACGTGACGACGCCACAGGGACACGTTGTCGATCTTTCCCCCAATGCGACGCCGGTGGACTTCGCCTACCGAATCCATACGGAGATCGGCCACCGTTGTCGGGGCGCCAAGGTCGATGGCCGGCGGGTACCGTTGAACCGGCGTTTGAGTACCGGCGAATGCGTCGAAATCGAGACCGGCGACGCGGAGGAGCCGCGTCGCGACTGGCTGAATCCGGCGCTCGGCTACGTCAATACGTCGCGGGCGCGATCGAAGGTACAGTCCTGGTTCAAGAACCAACTCGCCGATTCGAACATGCGTGCCGGTCGTGCATTGCTCACGGAGAGTGCAGCGCGCCTGGGTTTCACCGACGACTTCGCCGAGTTGGCCCGGCGCGCAGGCTATTCGAACGAAGATGCGCTAATGCTGGCGGTCGGCGTCGGCGATCAACTCGTGATCGACTTGGTCAAACTCGTCGCCGCCGAGCCGGGCGACCGCGTGTCGCTTGACGAACCCGACGCGAGCCCCGGAATGTTCCAGGGCGTGGTGGTCAAGGGGAAGGATCGTGACGGCCTGCTCCGCGATGTGGCAGCGGCCATCGCCGAATTGTCGATCTCCGTTGTGGCGACGACCGCGCGAGCCGAAATACCCGGGGAAAGGGCCACGCTGTCTCTGGAACTCCATGTCGATGATCTCGCCGAACTCGCTGTCGCCATCGACAGTATCCGCCGAGTCCCTGATGTCCATGACGTGAGACGCGTGCGTTCGCTATAGGATTGTCCACACTATGAAAGTCATACTGCTTGGTCCGCCGGGTGCCGGCAAAGGCACTCAGGCTGCGTATATCTGCGAAGCCCATGGAATCGTGCAGATATCGACCGGGGAAATGCTGCGCGCAGCGGTGGCGGCTGGTACGGCGCTTGGCGCAAGAGTCAAGGCGGCGATGGATGCCGGCGAGCTTGTCGACGATGAGTTGATAGTGGATCTCGTCAAGGAGCGTATCGTGCGCCCGGATTGTCGAAGCGGGTTCCTGTTCGATGGATTCCCGCGGACCGTGGCACAGGCCGAGGCAGTGGTAGCCGCCGGTATCGGCATCGATGAAGTGCTGGCGATCGACGTTCCTGACGACATTGTTGTGGAACGCTTGTCGGGTCGGCGTGTCCATGAAGGAAGTGGCCGCACGTACCACCTCAAATTCAATCCGCCGAGGACCCCGGGCATGGATGACGTCACGGGTGAACCGCTGACGCAACGAGACGACGACAAGGAACAGACGATTCGCGATAGGTTGCGCGTCTACCACGTCGAAACGAAACCGTTGACGGATTTCTACGAACGCAGGGCGACCCAATTGGGTTGCAGGTATACGCGGATCGATGGCGCAAAAAGCGTTGCCGAAGCGCAACGGGCGATCGCCGACGCGCTACGGGCGTAGCGTACAGCCCAACCCCAAACGGGGTGTCTGGACTTTTGTTTAATTTGAAATACCATTGGACGTGGGCTCACGGAGTAATGTGCGATGGATGCGACGGCGAGACGTGACGGAACTGAACCGGGAACTCCGGCGAAGAAACGTAGGGGCCGGCCCTCTAAGGTAGCGGCGAAATCAACGACGCAGTCGACCGCGCCGAAACGGCGAGGTCGCCCGCCGAAGGCGAAGGTCGAGGCGGCAGCGCCGAAACGACGCGGCCGTCCGCCGAAGGCGAAGGTCGAAGCCGCCGAGCCGAAACGGCGTGGCCGCCCGCCGAAGGCGAAGGTTGAGGCGGCAGCGCCGAAGCGGCGTGGCCGTCCGCCGAAGGCGAAGGTCGAGGCCGCCGAGCCGAAACGCCGGGGCCGCCCGCCGAAAGCGAAGGTCGAGGCGGCCGAGCCGAAACGCCGTGGCCGTCCGCCGAAGGCGAAGGTCGAGGTCGCCGAGCCGAAACGGCGCGGCCGCCCGCCGAAGGCAAAGGTAGAGGCGGCGGCGCCGAAACGCCGGGGCCGTCCACCGAAAGCGAAGGTCGAGGCCGCCGAGCCGAAACGCCGTGGCCGTCCGCCGAAAGCGAAGGTCGAAGCTGCCGCGCCGAAACGACGCGGTCGCCCGCCGAAGGCGAAGGTTGAGGCCGCCGCGCCGAAGCGCCGTGGCCGTCCGCCGAAGGCGAAGGTCGAAGCCGCCGCGCCGAAACGGCGCGGTCGACCGCCGAAGGCTAAGGTGGAAGCCGCTGCACCCAAGCGGCGCGGTCGTCCGCCGAAGGTGAAGGTCGAGGCCGCCGCGCCGAAACGGCGGGGCCGTCCCCCCAAAACGGTTGCCCCGGTGGACGGTCGGACGACACAGGCTTCCCCGGCTACCCTGCGTGCCGAACGCGCCGCCGAGCGAGCGGTTGATGTTCTGAAGGGCGAACGCCAGGTGCTGGCTGCGGCCAAGGAAGCCAATGTCGTGGCCCGTACCAAGGCGCGGCAGACGCGGAGCAAGTCGGACAAGGCCGTGGCGAAACGGGCCCGCGAGAAGATCAAGCGCATCACGGTTCGCGTCGCCAAAGCGCGGGACAAGGCGCGCACGGCCAAGGCCCGCGCTACCGAGCTCAAATCGCAAGACCGGCTCAATGCTCGCGTAAGATCGGTGGAAGCGAATCTGGCGCGGGCAAACGCTGCAGCAGAAGCGCGTATCGATGCGCGTCTGGAACGGGCGATGGCGACTTTCGCGAAACGCAAACGGGCCGAGATCGTCAAGTCCGAGGAGCGAAAGAGCAAGAAGCGGGCCCGTATTGCCCAGATGGCCATAGAGGATCTGCGAAGCGGCAAGAAAAAGCGGCGCAAGCGTCGTGCCGCGACTAGTGGCTGACGGTGCGCTAGTGCGCCGCCTCTCAATTGCATTGACATTGCTTTCGCACACGATGTTGAGCCGGGCGCTTACGTAAGTGCCTGTTTCAACTGCGGCACATCCTCCATTTTGCGAGCACGGTGCAAGCCCCGACACCCGAGCGTTCTGTCTAGGCAATTCGAAGACGGAGCGCTAGCCTCGCATCAGGTGCGCGCCCTCCTCGGGTAGCAAGACAATCTCAACGGGTTGGCCGTCCGTGAGGCTTTGTTGTTCCTCGCCGACAACCAGCAAACAGTTCGCGTTGGCCAACGTGGCCAGACGGTTGGAGCCCTGGTCGCCCGTGGGGGTAACCACCAGTCCACCGTTAGTTGACCGCAGTCGGCCGCGAACGTATTCCCGGCGTCCGACCGAGTGTTTGAGCGTTCCGTTCAGCGTCGCCGTCAACGTCATGGGCGGCGTCGGTTCGCCGCCACATAAACGATCGATGGTCGGCGCGACGAAAAGCAGGTAGGTCACGATCGCGGAAACGGGATTTCCCGGAAGACCGAAGAACAACGCGTTGCCGATTCTGCCAATTGCGAGGGGCTTTCCCGGCTTGACGGCGATCTTCCAGAAGTCGAGCCTACCGACCCTTTCAACCACCTCCTTGACATGGTCCGCGTCACCCACGGAGACACCGCCGCTTGTTACGAGTAGGTCGGCCGTCGCCGAGGCTTGTTCCAAGGAACCTGCAATGACGTCGGGATTGTCGGGAAGACAACCGAGGTCGTGAGTCTCTACGGCTTTCGCACGCACCAGCGAAGCGATGGCGAATCGGTTCGAGTCGTAAACCTGCCCGGCTTTCAAGGGCGCGCCGCGTTCCACGAGTTCGTCGCCGGTTGAAAACACGCCGACTCGGACGCGTCGTGAAACGGTCACCTCCTCGATGCCGCACGCGGCAAGCCAGGAAAGGTGAAATGGGGACAGCCGCGTTCCCGCGCGAAACAGGGGAGCACCACGACCCACATCGTGGCCACGATGCCGCACATGCTGATCGCGGATAATCGGCGCCATGGTGGAAATCGTGCCGTCCCGTGGTACGGCGTCTTCCTGCAACACGACGGCGTTCGCGCCGGTGGGCATCGGGGCGCCCGTGAATATCCGAATCGCCTCCCCGGGTGCGGAAATGGTCTTCGCGGCGGGCCGCCCGGCCAGGCTTCGGTCGATGATGCGGAAGTCCTTGCCGCCGGCGTGGTCCAGACCCGTGGCATCGACCGCGTACCCGTCCATGGCGGAAGCATCGAAGGGCGGCAGGTCGAGGGGTGCCGCAACCGGCTCGGCGGCGAACCGGCCGACGGCCGTGTCGATGGCGACACGTTCGGTCTCGTCGACGGATCGAACGAGATGCGCGAGTTTCCGAAGTGCCTGATCAACGGTTAGCATGGGGTGCATGGACAATGCCGCCAATCTGCTGGCGATCGAGACCACGACCGAGACGTGTTCCGTGGCGTTGGCGGCGAAAGGGCATTGGTTCGAGGATACCCGCTTCGCTCCGCGCCTGCACAATCGCCACCTGCTCGCCATGGTTGACGGCTTGTTGCGCGCCGCCTGCGTGGAAAAAGGATCGCTGGCGTCGGTTGCGTTCGCGGCGGGGCCGGGTTCCTTCACGGGCGTGCGCATCGGTGCCGCCTTCGCACAGGGGATTGCCGTCGGCACCGGTGCGAGCGTTATCCGGGTGCCAAGCTCGGCGATAGCCGCCGAGAGTCTGCGTCGCTCATCACCCCGTCGCGGCCGCTTTCTACTGGCGCGCCGTTCCCGGGCGGGCTGGAGCTACCTCGCTCGATACGAACTGCGCGATGCCGATGTGGTTTGCCTTGATTTCGATCGACTCGTGCCCGACGGCGAGGTTGGCGGCGACGTTGTCGATGCGTCCCGGTGCGCGATGAGTGCGCGGATCGTCGGCCAGCTTGCGCTCTCGGGGCTGGCGACGACCGACGAAGCGGCGGCGGCCTTGCCCTTCTACGTCGACGGCGACAGTCCCTGGCGGCCGGCGGAGTCTGCTTGAGCCCGGTGCCTTTCCCCGACTACCGTCGCCGCGCCCGCCAGGGACGACGCTTGGCGCTTGCCCGGGCCTGCGATGCGCGAGAAGGCATGCGTGTACACGATGCGCTGGCAGGCTGGGGCACCGACGGCCTGGTACTGGCCGCTTTGGGCTGCCGGGTCCATTTGAGCGAACGGAATCCCGAGGTGCACGCGATACTGGACTCTCGACTTCGGGCCGAGATTCCCCGGGGACTGCCGGGCGGCCCGAACCCGGTGAGTTGGGCTCGGGAGGATGCGCGCGACCGCTGGCAAGCCGGTGGCGACTTCGACGTGGTCTACCTCGACCCCATGTTCGGCGTGCATCCCAAGACGGCATTGCCATCGAAGCAGATGCAGTTGCTTGCGAAAATGGTGGACCCCATGCCGAACCGGGAGGTTGTCGAACTGATCGACGAGGCGCGTCGAATAGCGTCGGCGCGTGTGGTGGTTAAGCGGCGGGCGAGGTCGGATGTGCTGGCTCGCCCACATTGGCAGATCCGTGGTCGAAGCGTGCGTTTCGACGGCTATCTGCCGGTGCCGCGCCGCTCGAGTGCTTGACGGAGTTCCACCGCGACCACGTTGTGACCTGCTCGCAATATGGTCGGCACGCGTTCGTCGAAGCCAAGGCGCCCCGCGTCGTCCGTGGACAGTACCCCGTTTTCGGTCAGATGGGCGAGGAACTCGGCGAACAGCCGGGGATCGGCGAACTCGGGAGAGTCGAGGCCGTAGAGCTTCGCGAATCGTGCTGCGGTAACCCGGCATTCGAGCAACAACGCGTCTGGATCGAGTACCCCGGTCCCGGCTCGGTTGAGTACGGCGAGGGTGATGTAGAAGCGTTCGAGCACCGGCATGATCGCATTCGCCAGAAGCCGGAGCTGGTAGCGGCTCTCGGGATCCCTCGGCGTAGACACCGACCCGCGGCGCTGTTCGATGACGCCGGCGACGTGGAGGTGCTCCAGCCAGCCGCCGAAAGCGACCGTTGAATCGGCGCTTGCGAGTTCGCGTGCGATATAGGGATAGACGGCATCGAAGAGCCGTCGCAGGACAGCCCGGCGAATGCTCCGCCGGTTCATCACCAGGCACGCGATGAGCGAGGGCGCGGCGATCGTGTGCAGGACGTTGTTCCGATACCAGGCCATGAGCACGGCGGTCTCGGGATCGTGACCGAGGATATCGACCTGCCCATCGTCGGGACGGCCCCGGGCCAGGAAGCCCAGACCCTCCACCTGCCGAACGATCTCGTCTACCGCCGTGCCGGTCACCGCGTAGCCGTGATCACCCGCGTTGTGTTCCACGAGTTCGCGGCAGAGCTCGATCTGGCTCTTGAGGGTGGACTCGTCGATGAACTGGCGCGGCATGGATAGTGTGGCGAGGGCGACCAGGTTCACGGCGTTGACGTAGGCGCTGTCGTTTATGCCGGTGAGGATCCGTCGACCGAGCGCAGCCGCCGGTTCGGCGTCGCAGCTGTCGAGGAATGCGGCCAGTTCGATGGGTTCGCCGAAGCGCACTTGAACCGTGCCGAAGGACTCGCGGATGAGCCGAAGGCTGCGAAACACCCCGCCCACCGTCTCCCGGCGCTTGGCTGCACCCCGCAACTCGTCGACGTAGGCGTTCGCTTCGATGACCTTCTCGTAGCCCAGGTAGACGGGCACGAAGGCGAGTGGCTTCGGCAGGCCGCGTCGATAGGCGTCGAGGGTCATGCGCAGCATGCCGGTGTGCGCCGGCAGCAGGCGTCCGGTACGGGACCGGCCGCCCTCGACGAAGTACTCCACCGCATGACCCCGCCGGCACACCTGGTAGAGATACTCGGCGAACACGGCTGTGTACACGGCATCGCCGCCGAACCGGCGGCGGAGGAAAAAAGCGCCGGCGCCACGCAGGATTCGACCGATGAACGGCAGGTCGAGATTGTCCCCGGCGGCGATGTGGGGAAGCATGAAGCCGCGGTGGAACAGGACGTAGGACAGCACGAGGTAGTCGATGTGGGAGCGGTGGGACGGCGTGTAGATCAACGTATGCGTCGGGGCCAGCCGTTCGAATTTCTCGATGCCGGCCACGCGCACGCCTTCGTAGATCCGGTGCCAGAACCAGGTGAGCAGCCGGTCAAGGAAACGGATTATGGGATAGGACATGTCCGAGGCTATGGCGTAGGCGGCACGACGCGCGGCCCGTTCGACGCGGGCTCGCGGGGCACCGAGGGCCACCGCTTCCCCTATCGCTGCGGCTACTTGCGAACTTGCGAGGATCTGGGCTATCAGCGTGCGCCTGTGGGACAGGTCGGGACCCAGTGCGGCGACCTTCTGAACCCGGAACTTGACGCGCAGCAGGCGCGCGGTGCGCCGCGTCGCGAGATCCTCTGAGCCGCTTGCCCGGACAATCTCGCGCCAGGGCATCGGTTCGCCGAACTGCACGAGGATGTCGCGCCGGTTGAAGAGCAGAATCAGGAACCGGCGAAGGCGGGAGGACATGGCCCATCCTTCTGAGAATAGCGACCGAACCCAGGACTTGTCCTTGTTGGCCGCACGTCCCCAGAAGATCGAAACGGGCACCAGGGCCAACGCGCCTTCTTCCCGGTCTCGGAGTTTCGCCTCGAGGCGGCGCATGCGTTCGGAGGTCGTGCGCATGGTATGGCGCCGGCGCCAACCGGCTGGCCGGTTCAGGAAGAAGAAACGCCGCGCCTCGTCAAAGGCGGGGATCGGCGACAGCGGGGATGGCAAGCCGTGTACGTCGGCGACAAGGTCGAGGAGGACGACGTCCGCCAGCGACCGGTTGGCCAGCGCGTACACGGGTTCCCCCTCGACAGCATTCAGCGTCGTGGGGTTTACGGTGGGTCGTGCAAGTAGACGGACGAAGCCGCGGGCGACGGCGTAGCTGACGCGTTTGGGCGGTGCCGCCACTTCTCAAACGGGTCCCTTAGCCGTCATCGACGTCGAACAAGCGGTCAAGTTCGGCAGGCCTTACCGCGGGCTCTCCTTGCACCGAGTAGATGCCCCGGTAACGGTCTCGGGCCGCGATTTGCGCCTCTTCGCCGGATAGCAGGATCGTCGGGCGCAGGAACATCATCAGATAGCGCTTGGCTTTGGTCT
>CAZJRX010000123.1:0-10234 GCA_964548145.1 uncultured Pseudomonadales bacterium
TCCTCGATCGCGCCCGCAAGGGCGCGCATCATCGCGGCCACTGGTGAGAAACGCGGGCTAGGGATCGGTCCACCAGCGGTCCCGCGCCGGCCAACGGGTGGCGGGGTAGGAAACACAGGCCGAACGAGACAATGGCCAAGCGCGACTACTACGAAGTACTAGGCGTCGATCACGGCGCTTCCGAAGCGGACGTCAAGAAGGCGTACCGCCGCTTGGCCATGAAGTACCACCCGGATCGGAATCCGGACGACGCCGACGCCGAGGAACGGTTCAAAGAGGCGACCGAGGCGTACGAAATCCTCGCCGACAAGGAAAAGCGAGAGCGCTACGACCGCTTCGGCCACGCCGGCGTGGAGGGCATGGCCAGCGGATTCGACGGTTTCTCCGGGAACTTCAGCGACATCTTCAGCGATGTGTTCGGCGATCTGTTCTCCGGCGGTCGCGGTCGGTCGCGCAGTTCCGTCCAACGCGGCGGCGACCTGCGCTACTCGCTGGAGATAAGCCTCGAGCAGGCGGTCGGCGGCGACAACGTCGAGATTCGCGTGCCGTCCCTGCACATGTGCGACGACTGCGATGGGACGGGTGCCACGGCCGGCACCAAGCCGGTCGACTGCCCGTCCTGTGGCGGTGCCGGCCAGCTTCGCGTCTCCCAGGGGTTCATGGCGTTTCAACAGACCTGCCCGCGCTGTCGCGGCGTCGGCAAGGTCATCAAGGACCCGTGCCGTACCTGCAACGGCGGCGGTCGTGTCGAGCGGCGCGAGACGTTGTCCGTAAAGGTGCCACCCGGAATAGACGACGGGGACCGCCTGCGACTCACCGGCAAGGGCGATGCGGGTATGAACGGCGGACCGCCCGGCGACCTGTATGTGCAGTTCAGCGTGGCCGAACATCCGATCTTCGAACGCGACGGCAGAAACCTCTACTGCGACGTGCCGTTGTCGTTTGTCGATGCGGTACTCGGCGGCGAGATCGGCGTCCCGACCTTGGATGGCCGCGTCAAGCTCAAGGTGCCGCCGGAAACGCAGACCGGAAAGCTGTTCCGGCTCCGAGGCCGAGGTTGCCCCAGCGCCCGCGGGGGGGCGACGGGGGATCTGCTGTGTCGGGTGGTGATCGAGACCCCCGTGCGTTTGTCTGAGGACCAGAAGGACCTGCTGCGCGAATTCAAGACCGCCCTCGAAGCCAACGGCACCACCCATTCACCCAAGGAGACCAGCTGGTTCCAGTCCGTGAAGAGCTTCTTCGACGGGCTGACCCGATGACCCACACGCCGATCCCCGTAGCGGTTTCGGGTGCTGCGGGGCGCATGGGCCGAATGCTCGTCTCGGCCATCACCTGCGCCGACGACCTGCGCCTGACTGCAGCGGTGGACCATCCCGATGCACCGGAGAGTGGTGCCGATGCCGGAGATCTCGCCGGCGTGGGTGAGTTAGGGGTTCCCATCATGGGCAACATCGCCGAGTTGGCCGACTTCGACGTCCTCGTGGATTTCAGCGTCGCCACCGCCACGCTGGACAAGCTGGATTTCTGCACGGCGAACGGCAAAGCGCTGGTCATCGGCACGACGGGCTTTGAAGAAGCGGGGCTGCAAGGGATTCGCCGGGCAGCGGAGCAGGTGCCCATCGTCATGGCGCCCAACATGAGCGTCGGCGTTAACGTCACTTTCAAGCTGATCGAATTCGCCGCGCGTGCCCTCGGCGACGATGTCGATGTGGAGGTGTTCGAAGCCCACCACCGCCACAAGATCGATGCTCCCTCGGGCACTGCGGTCCGCATGGGCGAAATACTCGCCGACGCCTTGAATCGCGATATCGCCACCGACGCCGTCTACGGTCGCGAAGGCATCACCGGCGAGCGCGAACGCCGCACCATCGGCTTCCACAGCCTGCGCGGCGGCGACATCGTCGGCGAACACACCGTCACCTTCGCGGGCACCGGCGAACGCATCGAGATTACCCACCGCGCCGGCAGCCGCGAGAACTTCGCGGCGGGAGCGGTGAGAGCCGTCCGATTCGTCGCCGGGCGGGAACCCGGACTCTACGGAATGGACGAGGTGCTAGGCTTGTAGGCAGTCGGGAGACCCGGATGCAGCGCTCTTCCGTTGGTTGGATTGATGTCTGAAGTCAGTGCCAAACAACAGATTACCGTGCCAGTGGACCCGTGCCGCGAGGCAGGCATCGGTGTCGGCGACCACTTCCGAGCGGGATTGCGGCGCAGTTGGGCGCGGCTAGTGCCGATTCCCTTGTGCCTGGTTGCGATCCCCGGGTTCGGCGAGTCGGACGATGGGCACGACGACGACGCCCGTCCTCGCATCCATGAAGAGATCATCGTCTACGGGCGCGCCCAGCACCACATCGGTACTGCGACTTCGGCCGCCGAAGGCGTGGTCGGCTATGCGGACTACCACCTGCCGCCCTTGCTACGCGTCGGCGAGTTGGTCGAAGCCGTGCCGGGCATGGTTGCCACCCAGCACTCGGGGACGGGCAAGGCGAACCAGTATTTCCTGCGCGGATTCAATCTTGACCACGGCACGGACTTCGCCGCTCACCTGAACGGCGTGCCCCTCAACATGCGCTCCCATGGCCATGGCCAGGGCTACCTCGATCTCAACTTCATAATTCCCGAGCTCGTGCAGACCGCCGTCTACCGCAAGGGGGTCCACCACGCCGAGAAGGGCGATTTCTCATCGGCTGGGAGCGTCGACTTCTCCTACTACGAACGTCTCCCGGCGCCGTTCGTTCAGCTTACGATGGGCGAACACGGCTATGTTCGGGGTGTCTTGGCCGGGAGCGTCGACGTCGGGGGTGGCGAGCTGACCGGCGCCGTGGCCAAGACCGGCTACGAGGGTCCCTGGTTGCTGGATGAGGATCTCGCACAGTCCAAGATCTACCTCGGCTACGGATTCTCGATCGGCCCGGCCCGGGGCCAGATTGCGCTGCACGGATACGCCGGGCGGTGGAAGGCGACCGATCAGATTCCACGACGCGCGGTGCGGGCTGGCCTGGTTTCCCGGACGGGGTACGTCGACCCGGACCTCGGTGGAGACACGGATCGCGTCGGTGTCGCCGCGCGCCTGGAGGGCGATCGTTGGCGCGCCGGGGCGTATCGGCTCGACTACGACTTTAGCTTGTTCTCGAACTTCACCTACCAGCTCGACGATCCGGAACTCGGTGACGAATTCGAGCAGCGGGACGATCGCACGCTGAGCGGCGCGTGGTTTGCGGGGGAGCGGAACACATCGCTCGCGGGACTACCCGCCCTGTTGCGTTGGGGTGTCGAGGCGCGACGGGACGACATCCACGAGGTGGGGCTCTTCGGGACCCAAGCGAGGGTGCGAAACCAGGTTCGCAGGCACGACCGGGTTGATGAAACCTCTATCGGTGCCTACGGCGAACTGGGCGTGCATGCCACGGATCGGATCCGGGCCACACTAGGGCTTCGGGCCGACCACTACGACTGGGAGGTCACCGGTCTGGCCGAGGCGTATCGTGCCGTCGGCGAAGACAGCCTTGCGTGTCCCAAGGTCAGCCTCGCGTACCGCATCTTGGACGGACTCGAAGCGTATGCGAACTGGGGCCGGGGTTTTCACTCGAACGATGCTCGGGTGGGCCCCGACGGGAACGGTACGGCGGCTAAAGGCGGCAGCGACCTACTCTCGAGGAGCGAGGGCGCTGAGTTCGGGCTTCGGTTCGAACCGCACGCATCGTTCAACGCAACGCTGGTTGGTTTCCACCTGAGACTGGACTCCGAGTTGGTTTATGTCGGAGACGCGGGTAGCACCGAACCCAGCGACGGCTCGAAGCGGCGGGGGCTGGAGATTGCTGGCTTTTGGCAAGCGCGCGATTGGCTGGCCGTCAATGCGGCTTACACTTGGAGCCGAGCGGAACTGGATACGGGCGACGAAGTGGCCGGTGCAGTGGGTATCACCGGCAATGTGGGCGTTAACGCGTTGTTTGGGCAGGGATTCCACGCCAGCCTGAATGTGCGGTTCCTCGGCGAGGCGCCCTTGAGCGATGACGGCAGCGTCCGATCCGAGCCATTCTGGCTCTCACACGTCGGAATCGGGTGGCAGATCGGTCGTACCGACATCGGGCTCGACGTGTTCAACCTGTTCGATTCGAGTGACGACGATATCGCCTACTACTATCACTCGCGACTCCCGGGAGAACCGGTTCAGGGCGTGCTCGATACGCATTTCCATCCCCTGGAGCCGCGTACCGTGCGGGCACGGGTGGCGGTCCATCTGTAAACCCGCGTTTGGCGTCGGGATCTCGGTGTGAGCATGCGCGCATTCCAATGCGCCGGGATACGCCGCGCCGGAGGTCCCTCGCTCAGCGATGACAGGTCGTTGCGCCCTGCGCTGGACCGGCGGCGTGTTGATCGCAGTCGACACGACCGGCTTTGTTGTCCGCTCAATCTTTGCTGGCATCCGCTTGGGTTGATGGATTGGTGCGCGGTTTGCGTTCCAGCCGTTGCTCCATGCGGACTAGGCGGTTGACCAGCGACGACGGCGCATGGGCGGGCGATACCTGCGACTGCGCGACGACGGCCGCGTTGTCGTAGAGACGCTCGCAGGCGTCTTCGAATTCGCCCGATCCGAAGACCGGGAAGGTCCGGTAGTCCTGCCACAGGTCGACGTCCTGCAGCGCTCGGCGGTCCTCGCGTAGCAATTGGTAGAAACGGCTGCGAGCGTTGGTCCCGCTGACACCGTAGGCCCGCTCGACGTCGACGCAGCCCGCGTAGCAGGCATCGACGCCGCGGACGTGGTTCTGGGCGAGAAGGCAGACGTCGAGCCGGTAGAGCCGGATGAACTCGTCCTGGGAGTCGTCCGTCAACTGGAAGAAGTCGTCGGAGATCATCAGTTCGGTCAGCCGCGTGGATTTCTCCTGGGTCGCCGACGCCGACTTGAACGCCTTGTCCATGCATGCCGCGTAGCACTGGCCGACGGCAACGCGGCCCTCTTCCGTCTTGTCGAGATGCTGCGCACTCGCTGCGGCGCCGCCTAGGGCCGTCGCCCAGCAAAGCACGGCGTTCGCTACGGTGGGGAATACCCGTCTTGGATTTGGATTGCTCATAAGTGACTCCCTCGGTGATGATGCGCCGGCGGGCGCACGGGTGGTGCGTTCCATTAGACTCACCGTTGCATCCCGATTCCATGATCGCGGACAGCCCGTTTACATTCGGTTCAGCGAAGGAGGCCACCGATGGGTGCTGACGATGCCGCCATGACGCTCGGCGTGGAGGAGGAACTCTTCCTGGTCGACCCGGTAAGCCGCGACCTCCTCCGAGATCCAGATCCCGAGATCATCGTCGACTGCCAGCGCCGGGCAGCGCCCCACAAGGTGGTGCCCGAATTTCTGCGCGCGCAGGTTGAAACCAACTCCCGGGTGTGCAATTCGGTCGCCGAGGTTCGGGAGGCCCTGCTCGAAACCCGGGCCCTGGTGATCGATGCGGCGGCCAAACATGGGGCCTTGGTGATGGCGGCGTCGACTCATCCCTTTGCGGCATGGGACACGCAGCTAACAACCCCCAAGGAACGCTACGAACGGTTCGCCGTTTCCTTCCAGGACAGCTTGCGTCGCTTCGTCGCCGGCGGAATGCACGTGCACGCCGGGTTCGGCGATGCAGATTCGCGGATCCGAGTGATGACCGCCATTCGGCGCTATCTCCCACTGCTCCACGCGTTGTCCACCTCGTCGCCGTTCTTTGTAGGTCGCCAAACGGGCTTCAAGTCCCAGCGCATGAACCTGTTCGGCGCGCTGCACCGCACCGGGCTTCCGCAGGCGCTGTGGTCCGAAGCCGAATACCAGGACCTGATCCGTGAGTACCAGCGCATGGCGTTCATCGAGAGTCCCAGCGAGATCTGGTGGGACATCCGCCCGTCCAATGCGTATCCCACCGTGGAGATGCGGATCTGCGACACCTGCACGCGAGTCGACGACGCCGTGAGCCTCGTCGCGCTCTACGCTTGCCTCGTCCGCTGGCTGTCGAGGCAGGACGCGGCCGGGGAACTCCCGGGCGAACCGCCGACCGAACTCATCGGCGAAAACCGCTGGCTTGCCCAACGCTACGGCGTGCTGGCGTTCTTCGGCGACATGCTTGGCGGCGGACGCGTGGACATCGCAGACGAGGCGGAGCGGCTCGTTGAAGACCTCAGCGACGATGCCGAAGCGCTCGGGTGCGTCAGCGAGCTACGTCATGTGCTCTCGATCATCAGCGAAGGCAGCGGCGCCGACCGCCAGGTCGACCACTATCGCCTGCGTCGCCTGGAGGGGGACACGGACGAGGAAGCCCTTCGGTCGGTGGTCGATCTGGTGATTGCCGAGACGAAGGAGGGAACCGCGTAGCGGCGGCGGTGCGATCCGCCCCGGAAGATGCCGTGTGGATTGGCAACCGGCGACCAGACTCGTGCCGTGAACGGCCGGAGCGGAGCGCCCACGCCGGGTCGATACGGTATGGTTCCAAGAATGGAAGCGAAGTCATTCTTCGCCCTCCAATCAGGAGTATGTACCGTGTCCACGAAACCCATGGCGGATGTCGCCGCGTTTCAAATCTTAGGTCCCAGAAGACGGCAGGAGGATGCGGCTCTTCATAGGCGCTATGGCCGTGGCCGACTGCTCGTCGTTGCCGACGGCATGGGTGGGGAGCCGGCGGGAGACGTCGCGTCGATGTCCGCCATCCTCGGATTCGAGAGGGGATTCGGCACGCCGGCGGACGAACCGGAGGACAACATGCGCTGGGCGGTCCGGTTTACTGACGGACTGCGCGGTGCGCTCGATGGTATGGCGGCGGCGTTGGCCCGGGGAGATGGCGCGGACGGCATGGCGACGACGCTGGCGGCGGTCTGGGTGGACCCGGACGGCGTGCGCTGGCTGAGCGTCGGCGACAGCGGCATTTGGATGGGTGACGTGCTCGGCGAATACGCCCCGAGCCGTCTGAACGGTCGGCACGGTGAGGGCAATCGCGTGGACTCGGGCTTGATGGCCAGCGCAGGGCCTTTTCGGGCCGGGTCGATCGAGGCGCGATTCTGCGTGGCCGAGATCGACCTGCACCCTGGTCCCCTCGCCGTGTCGCCGGGCAGACTGATGTTCGTGGGGAGCGACGGGATGGATGTCTTCGAGCAAATCGGGACGCCAGGGGGCTGGACGGAACGGGGGCAAGGGCGGATGTCGGCGGCGTGGCGCGAGGCGTTTTGCGACATGAACCCCCGAGATTTCCTCGCCCGTGTCGAGTCGGTTCTCGCCGCAGGTGCCGCAGCGGACAACACCACGGCTATCGCACTGCGGACACCGATGCGCCACAACACTTGGGCCGACGAATACGTCCCGGTAACCGATGCGCCTGAACGGGAAGTACTGGGCGGTGTTTCGAGCTGATGGGCTGGTAGCGCAACCATAACGCCGAGACGAGCGGTCGACGGGAGACCTCCTAGCGGGGGCACCCCAGCCCGACGAGTGATGGCCATAATACGGCATCGCAATGCGACTCGAGTGAGAGCCTCTTTCCGCGTTCAATAGACTAGTAGTAGTCGATTTTCCAATGCCGACGCGTGCGTCATCAGGGAAGCGGAGTCGTTTGGCCGTTCGCGCTGGCCGAGGCGGCGGGAACGCGATGAGCGAACCGTCGCCCAACACGCAAGCCATATTGTTGCTCACGGCACCGCTGATCGCCGACGGCAGCCGGCGCGAAACGCACTACCTCACGCCAGGCTCGTTCTGCGCCTTCAGTGGTAATCGACATAGTCTACAAAGGCAGATCATCTTTCGCGGAACATATCGGTGGCGGACGAGGAGACCATTCGTAGATACCACGCCTGGTTTGGGGGACCCGCGCTGCCGCCGCTGAACCACGACGGTATCAATGACAGCTTCGCCGAGAAGGGGTCGACGGTTCTGTATTGGCATGCAGGCGAATGGCGCACACTCCGGGGGATGGATTGATGATTCGTTCGCGCAGCAACGATTGATGTCCGCTACACTCGACGGAGAGCGAGGCGGGACGGGTAGGCATCGTGGACACGGCTGAACGCGACAACGACAAGACGTTGCGATTCGCGGAGGAGATCATGCTGCTGCTCCTCCACGACCACGAGGGGAAGTTCGCCCGCGTTCCCGGCTGGTCGCTGGACTACGCGCTCGCGGGCGGCGTGCTCATGGATCTCGCGCTGCTGAACCGGATAGATACCGACCTCACCCATCTCATCCTCATAGACGACACACCTACCGGCGATGCGCTGCTCGATACAACGCTTGCCGACATCTCCAACTCGGATGATCGGCGCGATGCGCGGTTCTGGGTGGAGCGCACTGCCGGGTATGCGGAGGAAATACGCGAACTGGCGCTAGGTCGGTTGATCGAACGCGGCATCCTGGAGCGCCGCGACGACCGGTTCCTCTGGGTGTTCAGATCACGTCGCTATCCCGTCGTCGATGGACGTGCCGAGCGCGAAGTGAAGTTGAGGATCATGGGCGTCCTGTTCAGCGACGACATTCCCGAACCCCGGGACGTCGTGATCATCTGTCTGTCTGACGCCTGCGGCATCCTGAAGGAACTGCTGTCGCGTCGCGAGCACGAGCAAGCCGCGTCGCGGATCGAGCAGGTTCGCAAGCTCGACCTGATCGGCCAGGCCATGACCCAGGCCATCAGCGACATCGAGTTGTCGGTGGCCGTCCTGCAGCAACAGGCCGCGCTTCAGGTCTGAGCGCCGGTCGAGCACCCAAAGGACTGGGTACTCGGTCGATCGGCGTTGTCCGGCACACCGTTCCGGTGCGGCCCATTCCGAGCCCCAATCCGACGATCGGCTCACGCCGCGGGCAGACAGTCTGCTAGAATCACCCCTCAAGTTCCCGGACTTGGGCTCACCAGTTTTCTTTTCGGTTGTCTACCGCGCTGCCATCTGGCCGCGTCGCCATATCGTCCGGGCTGAAGCCGCGGCAGTGCTGCGGCTTTTTTACGATTTGGGGCACCTCGTTCGCCTTGGAACCGGTCGGATAGGAATGGCATGAGCGCGCTTTTGATGCTGGAAGACGGCAGCCTCTTCCGCGGCACCGCCATCGGCGCGTCGGGTACCGCCGTCGGTGAGGTGGTGTTCAACACCGCGATGACCGGCTACCAGGAGATCCTGACGGATCCCTCGTATGCGCGGCAGATCGTCACGCTGACCTATCCCCATATCGGCAATACCGGTGTTAACGCCGAGGACACGGAGTCGGCGCAGGTTTGGGCGGCGGGCTTGGTGATCCGCGACTGTCCAACCGTCCATTCGAATTGGCGGGCCGAGGTGCCGCTGCCCCAATATCTGCGCGACTCGGGAATCGTGGCCATCGCGGATCTGGACACGCGCCGGTTGACGCGGCTGATCCGAGAGAAAGGCGCCATGGCGGGATGCATCGCGACCGGGGACGTCGACCCGGAGGCGGCGTTGGCCCAGGCCCGGGCGTTTCCCGGTCTGGCGGGCATGGATCTGGCGAAGGTCGTTACCCGGTCCGAGGCGGGTGCCTGGGACGGCGGTGGCTGGACGTTGGGGAGCGGTTACGGTGCCGCGAACGGCAAGCAAGCCCGGCACGTCGTTGCCTACGACTTCGGGGTCAAGCGCAATATCCTGAGAATGCTGGTGGCCCGAGGCTGCAAGGTGACGGTTGTCCCCGCGCAGACACCAGCCGAGGAAGCCCTTGCCCTGTCGCCGGACGGGATCTTCCTGTCCAACGGGCCCGGGGATCCGGAGCCCTGTGACTACGCCATCGAAGCGATCCGCGCGGTACTCGGCGAAGGATTGCCGGTGTTCGGCATCTGCCTTGGCCACCAATTGCTCGCGCTGGCCTGCGGCGGGCAAACGGCAAAGATGCCGTTCGGACACCATGGCGCGAACCATCCGGTCAAGGATATCGCCACCGGCGCGGTGGTCATCACCAGCCAGAATCACGGCTTCGCGGTGGACGGCGAATCCCTTCCGAACAACGTCGAGGTCACGCATCAGTCGTTGTTCGATGGCACCGTGCAGGGAATCCGCTGCACTGACATGCCGGCTTTCGGTTTCCAGGGACACCCGGAAGCGAGCCCCGGGCCGCATGATTGCGGCTACCTGTTCGACCGTTTCGTCGGAATGATGCAGGACGACGCCTGATGCCGACTACAGGCAAGCGCACCGATATCGAGTCCGTGCTGATCCTGGGCGCGGGTCCGATCGTCATCGGCCAGGCCTGCGAGTTCGACTATTCCGGCGCCCAGGCGTGCAAGG
>CAZJRX010000124.1:0-10154 GCA_964548145.1 uncultured Pseudomonadales bacterium
CACGGTGAGCGTGACCACGTTCCGGGTGTTCTCTTCGACCGAGATCGGGCCGGGGTCGTCGATCGTCGGCGAAGTGTTCTCGGGCAAGGGCCCCGGGCTGTCGCCGTCGCACGCGCCGAGTACCAAGACGACCGGAACCGCGAAGGGGATCGGCTTTCTCATGTTCGTGCTCCTAGAACCAGTAGGTCGCCATGGCGCGAAGCTTGCGACCGAAGAGCGGCCGCGCCACGCTGCGGTTGGTGGCACCGTTGGGGCCTCTGAGGTCCACGAACAGCGGGTCGCCCTCGGTGAAGGACAGTTCGTTGGTGATGTTCGACACGTGCACCTGGAACACCAGTTTCTCGCTGTGGTCCCAGATGAACCCGCCGTCGATATGGAAGTACTCGGGGTACAGGGTGACGTCCAGATCCCTGGACTCCGAGAAGCGCTCGTCGAAGTAGGTGTACTTGAAATACGGCTTGAGCGGGATGCCGAGCAGCGGCTTCAGGTCGTAGACGCCCTGGATGTTGAACATCCTGTCCGCCAGGCGGCGGGGTGTACGCCCGTCCTCGCCGATCTCTTCGAACTGGTAGCCCGTCACGACGTCGTTGGCGCGTAGTTCCCTGACGGTCGTGAAGTTCGCGTCCTGGATCTCCGGCGACTGAACGACAACGTTGGCCCTGAGTTCCAGACCCTCGGCGAACCGCGGGTACCACGCCACCTCGATCTCGGCACCGAGGTTCTTGACGCCGCGACGGAAGAAGTGGCGGACCTCCGGGCAACTGTTGATGTCCGGCACACCGTCGTTGACCACGCAGGAGGAGTGGGTGAAGTCCCGGTAGACCACGCTGTCCTCGCGCGGGCTGAAGTCGTTGTGGAACAAGGCGATCTGCGTGTCCCAGGTTTCACCGTAGTACCGAACGCCGCCCTCGTACTGCATGATGTCCTCCACCTGCTCCTCGTCGCGGCTCGAGTCGACACGGAACTCGTTCAAGTCCTCGAGGCTCGGCAGGCGGAACGAACTCGAAATCAGGGCGTACACGGCGAGGGCGTTCGAGAACGAGTAGTTGGCACCCACGGACCAACCCCAGCCTTCGAACGAGTCGGCGAGTTCGCGCGGAGGCCCCGGCAGGAAGACCTCGTTGTCCGCGGTGGTATCGGTGGGGGAACCCGGGGTCACCGAGGCCGGGGTCTGATCCGAGCCCGCGATGATATTGCGGTCGCGCCGCAGCACCGTTGCTTCGACATCCTGCCAACGGACACCCAGATCAAACCCAAGTCTGCCGTCCAAGGCATCCCAATGATCGTGGAGATAGATGGCACGACCGTTCGCACTCATGTCCGACGTGTATCCGAAGAAACCGGGCAGGATGCCGCCCTCCAACGTGAGCGGCGGACCGACCGGGTTGCCGGCCGCATCCTGCGCTCGCAGGTCAGCCAGGCGGGAGGTGCTTTCCATCGTCGACACGAGGAGGCTCGCCTGGAAGTTTTGGTCGTTCGCGTAGTCGCTGGCGTACACGCCGACGGTTAGGTCGTGCGTGCCCCACAGCCCGAAACTGCTGGTGGCGCGCAGGTCGAAGGAGGTGCTTTCCGCCCCGACGTTGGCGATGAACGGCAGCAGGAAATTGAGGATGGTGTCGTCGGCCACGCGCTCGCCGCTGTCGAGGTAGTACGCACCGACCGACCGGGCAATCGCGTATTCGTCGATCAACCTGTTGCGGCCGATCCCGCTAAGCGCCGTGCCGCAGTCGGCCGGCACATCGAAGAAGCCGACAAGCTTGGCCGCTCCGCACTCCCCGCGCAGTGCCTGCCCGTGGGCGGGACTGACCACGTCGTTCTGGTAGCGGGCGTGGAGAAACCGCATCGCGCTGGTCGAATCGTTACCCGTGAACATCGCATTGAAGTCGTTGCCGCCCTGGGTGTGGCGCAGGCCGCCCTCGACCGACCAGCCGACGGGCAAGTCCTTGCGGAGTTTGATGGTCAACATGTCGAAGTCGGGATGGATGCCGTCGGCTAGATCGATCTCTCGCCGACCGTACTCGCCGAGTTGCGTGAACTTGCGCGTAAAGGGCGACGCCACGGAACCGTCCTCGAACTCGATTCCGATGGGCCACACCTGGTCCGTCTCGATCACCGTGGGGTTCTCCGGCGTGCCGCGTTCGGTGAACGACGGAATCTGGAACGGCACGTTCTGGTAGAAGCCCGTCCGGTCGTTGATCGTCAGGAGATGGAACTGCGCTTCGAGGCTATCGTCGTCGCTGGTGTAGACCAGGTTGCCTCGAAGCTGGCCGCCCTTGTCGGCGCGGTAGCCGACGTCGCGCAAACCGTCGGATATCCGGTAGTAGCCGCCCAGCGCATAGGTCAGGTTGTCGTTGATCGGCCCCGAAACGAATCCATCGTTGCGCAGGAAACCGTAGTCGGCAATCTCCACCTTGTAGCCCGCCTCGAACTGCTGGCCCCCGGTGCGGGTAATGTGGTTGACGGTCGCGCCGAGTCCGTTCGAATAGAGGATGCCGCCGGTACCGCCCTTGACGACCTCGATGCGCTCGGTCATGAGATCGCCCCGGGCTGCGACGTCGTTGTTCATGAATTGCACTTCCGGCTCTTCGTACCATGGCAACCCATCGATCAGTTGCGGGGCGTAGCGGAACCCCCCGGTCACGGGCAGGCCGCGGACCGTGATGTTGTTGCTCGCCTCACCCGCCGTGCTGCCCTCGGCGTAGATGCCGGGTACGTTCTGCAGCAGATCGGCCGTGCTGATAGGTGCCAACCGCTCGATGTCCTCTTGATCCAACGTGTTGATGGAGAACGTGGAACGGGCCTTCGACGTCTCCTCCACCACACCCGTCACGATCACCTCTTCAATGCGATCGTCATGGGCCTCGTCGGACACACCCGCGTTGTCGTCGTTCTGCGCCCAGGCTTCGAGCGTCCACGCCGAACTCGCGATCAACGCTACCGTCGCGATAGCGCATGTGATGACTCCGGTTCCACGCATCATTGTGCAGGCTCCCTGTGGCTAGCTTCGACCACCGAATGGCCTACGTTGGTCAAGCAAGGTCGTCGGCGTTTCTGAGGGGCCGCATAGGCCTGTTCCCCGCAACTCGTTGCATTTTTCGCCGCTCCGCCCCCCGGCATGTAAGCGGATCCCTACCGCGATGTCCAACGTAAGACATTCTTATAACGACTACAGTCACATCGTGTCAAGCAATACCGTATTCCTTGTATTCCTTAGCCCGCTGGTGCCGTGAGACGCCGTATCGTTACGCCGGACAGGCGTACTCTGCCTCGCGGCGCGGAGATCCAAACGCCGGTGCTGTCCCGCCGATGCGGATAGCTCCGAAACGAGAATGCGGCCGCATCGTTGACGAATACGTCGACCACGGAGCCGTCGATGAAGGCCCGGATGTTGCGGAACACCCCGAATGCGTCCGCGTCGTAGGATCCGCGGAGCAAATCCGGCCCCTCGCCGACCGCCGAAAGCGTCGACCGAGACTTGTCGAGTACCACTTCCCCACGGTCGGTGTCGAAGATCAGGCGAGTTGCCTCCTCACGATCCGGCGAGACCATGACTTCCAGGACGATGGCGGAGTCAGGAGACACGTCATCAAAGGCCAGGTCGATTTCCATGGCATGCGCCCCCGAATGCAACTGATCGGCCTCCTCGCCGAGCGGCAACGCGTCGTACTGGGCCACGGTCTCGCCGCGCAGCGCCTCCAACTCCGGCGCCGGCGCCTGACCCAATGTCGTGGCGTCCGGCATCAGGCGCCAGACGCGGGGAAAACTGAACGTATGTGCCCAGCCGGCGTCTTCCTGCGCCTGGGGCGTGCGCCGCTCGTCGACGATTCCGATGGCCCGCAACTGGCCGTCTGCTGCACGGGCGACCGTCGGCGCCAGATGTCCGGGAATAAGGTCGAGCATCTTCGGCTCGCGGTGAAACGGTCGAAACAGCCCGTCCTGCCAACGGCCGGTCCAATAGACGGCACGTGTGGCGAGCTCGCCGTATTTCGACACCCGCCCGCCCACGGGATTAACCACAAGCACGTGCACGCCGTGGCCGAGCGGCTCGAACACAGGCATCTCCCAGATGGCCGAGCCGACATCGAGGATGCGGTACGCCAGGCTCGAGAACCGCTTGCGGTATACCCACCGACCACCGTTCGCGCCGCGCTCGAGAACGTAGTACGCAAGACCCCCGCCGGTATCGACCGAGGCGCCGATCAGCATGTGCCAGGTGTTGCCCTCCCGCCACAGATACGGATCGCGGAAGTCCTGGACGTGCTCGGTGTTGATGATCGGGCCGGTCTTGCGCCAAGTTTCGAGGTTCGGATCCTCGCTGATCGCCATCGCGACCCCGGGATTGCTGGCGGCAATGCGATGCGAGTGGTTGACACTGGTATAGAAGGCGAAACCCATGCCGTCGTCGACGATCACGTCGCCGGACCAGATGCCCTTCTGGTCGAAACCGAACCGGTCGTCCTGCAATTCGGGGCGCAAGGCATCGCGCAGATGGCGCCAGGTGACGAGATCGTCGCTTGCCATGTGGCCCCAGTGCATCTGCGTCTTGAACGGCCCGTTCGGCGTGCGCTGGTAGAACAGGTGCCAGGTCTCGCCCATCCGAACCAGGCCGTGCGGCTCGTTGGTCCAGTTGGCGGGCGGCATCGCATGGAACTTCGGGCGGTGGAAGTCACCGGCGAACCTCGACTCTGGAACGACCAGCGACCCGTCCGCCTCGGGGATGTCCGAGCCCAGGCGCGCATGGAGTTGCCGCACCTCCCCTGGCGCAAGCGCACGCCTGTAGACGGCGACTTCGTCGTAGGCCCCGTTGAGGCGATTGAACGTGAAGTTGAGGTAACCCGCCTCGGTGTGGCTGCGGGCAAATTCGAGGTCGGTGGCCGCGAAGCTGATCTCGCTGCCGCTCGGCAGCGTCGCCGTGGCCACCGCCTCGCCGTTCAGGAACAGAGACGCCGTACCCCGTAGCCCGTCCACGCTGGCAGCGACGTGCGTCCAAGCGTAAAGGGGAAAGCGCTCAGGCGCGTGGAGGGTGATGTTGCGGCTCGTCGTGCCGACCCATAACCCCCAGCGACCGTAAGTGTCGATGAACACCTCGAATCCCCGTCCACGCCTGCGCTGATGGACGATGGACGATGGCGACAGGCTCTCGACCGGCACCTCCAGATCGGAGGGATAGCTTTCGAGCGCCACCCAGGCGGCCACCGCGAAACCCGGTGAACCCGCCAGGTACACGGGTGCCGCCAACCAACTCGAGAAGCCGTCCGTCCGCCACGCCTTGCCCAGAACGCCCGGAACCTGCCCAGGGCGCTCGAACTGGGTGTGAATGACTGCATCGCCCGCCAAATCCCGGAGTGCCGGGGCGTCGAAATCGAGGCCAAGCACCGGATCCGCCGCAACGGCCGGCGTTGCCGTCCACAACACCGCCGCGAACACCGGGAAACAAACGCGTGCCGTGCATGTCCGGAGCTTCACGACCGTCCCCAGATGCCCGCCAATTCGTACAACCGGAGATCCGCCGCGCCTGGGCCACCCGACTCGATCACCAAGCGGTCGAGTGGTCGCCCGACGAAGTAGGTCAGGGTCAGCAGGCTCGGGCCATCCATGGCGAACACCTCGACCGAAGAGGTGTCTTTCAGGATGCGCAAGGCGACGACACCGCCACGACACGCCGTACCGAGCGGGGCGGTGATCTCGCGCACGAATCCATGGCGGCCTTCCATCCCCTGCGCCGCCCGCCCGCGGTCGGCTCTAAGACACCGCCCGCCGTCCGCAATCTCCAACACCAGCGCCTCGCCGTCGCGATTGAAGAAGCGAATCGTCCAGGACGGGCGAGCCTCGATACCTTGCAACTCGATCTCGGCATCCAGCTTCTCAGGCAGGGCATCCCCAAACGCCGGCTCGAAGGTGCCGCGCACCGCAACGCCCGTCGCCTCGCAGATGGTTCGTCTGCGCAGGTTCCGCAGTTCACGGATTGGCCGTGCCCCGAGGCGGGCTCCGGCCGCAGTTCCTACCAGTCCGAGTTCCCTCGGCACCGTCATGGCCCCTCGCCATGGCGCGGTCGGCAGGCTGTTTGCATAGTCCCAGTTGTTCATCCAGCCGATGGCGAGTCGCCGCCCGTCGCTCGCAGGCAGGTCGCTCCAAGTATGCGTCGCGTAGTTGTCTGGACCGTAGTCCAACCAGAGCAACCGGTCGTGCTCCGGCCGGAACGCCACGCCATCGAAAACACCCACGAAGTAGCCGGTGGCGGACCCGCCGTTCGGCGCACCCGGATTGACGCTCACCAGCAGCACCCAGCGCGACTCGCCCGTTGCGCCAACGCCAAGCTCGAACAGGTCGGGGCACTCCCAGACACCGGCCCTCGGGCCGAGCCCGCGTCCGAAATCGGACATGTGCCGCCAGTCGATCAGGTTCGGGGAGGTGTAGAACTTGATCGCGTCGCCGCCAGCAAGCGCCATGACCCAATGCCCGAAACGATCGTCCCAGAACACCTTGGGATCGCGGAAGTCCGCAACGCCGGGATTGGGAATCACCGGGTTGTCGTGGTACATGCACCAGGTATCGCCGCCGTCCACACTGTAGGCGAGGCTCTGTACCTGGACGTCGTGCTTCGAGTGATGCGAGAACACGGCCACGAGCGGCGGGTGCTCCCCGTTCTTCAAACCGGTGGTGTTGTGCCAGTCCACCACGGCGCTGCCGGAGAACACGAAGCCGAGGTTGTCGGGATCCGCATGGAGCGCGACGGGCCGATGCCGCCAGTGCAGCAGATCCTCGCTGACCGCATGTCCCCAGTGCATGCTGCCCCAGACCTTGTCGTACGGGTTGTATTGGTAGAAGAGGTGGTAGCGCCCGCTGTAGTAGAGCAGTCCATTCGGGTCGTTGATCCAGTTTTCGGGTGCCGTGAAGTGGAATCCCGGCCGGTGCTGCTCCTGGAAGAGCGTCGGTGCGCCGCGGGGCGAAGTCGATACGATCAAGCCGTCCGACATGCCGTCGTCGGTCCCGGGAATGGGTGCATCCGGGTGGTCCATCACGGTTCTCCGCGTGTCGTTGAGTGAGCCACAGGGTCTAAATGTCTTTCGATGGACATTTGCGCATGGTACGACGAATGACTATTCTTGCGAAAAGTTTTTGCATCCCGGTCTTGGGCGAAGGGGCATTACTTGGCGACAATTCGCGACGTGGCCGAACGGGCCGGCATCTCCGTCAAGACGGTGTCCCGCTTCCTGTCTGGCCACCCAGGGATCAGCCCCCAGACGAGCGGCAAGATCGAACGAGCCGCGGAGGAACTGGAGTTCTTTCCCTCGGCTGCCGCGCGAACGTTGCGCGGGCGGACGACCGACATCATCAGCCTCGTCGCCGAGAACCTGACGACCACCCCGTTCTCGCACGAGATCGTGCAGGGCATCCAGTCGGTGTGCGAAGCGCGGGGCAAGCTGCTGCTGATCGGCGAGGCCAGGGAGAGCGACCGCACCTTCGATCGATTGGTCGAACGCTTTCGCCAGCAGCGGACCGAGGCGATCATCCAGGCAACGTTCTACCACAAGCCCGTCGAGATCCGGCAGCGGTTCGAGCAGTGTCCTCTCGTTCTAGTGAACTGCTACGAATCGTCGGGCCGGTTTCCGTGCATCGTGCCGGACGACGAGCAAGGCTCCTACGATCTCACCCGCTTCCTGCTCGGTCGGGGTCACCGACGCATCGCGAACATCACCTTGCCGACGGAACTGGTCGCCACCCAATTGCGGCAGCACGGTTTCGAACGGGCAATGTCCGATGCGGGCGCCCGGATCGAGCCGAACTGGATCGCCCATCCCCAACGGTTGAAGCCCGCGGAGGACAACGAGTGGCTCCGAGCCGTGCTAGAGAACCTGCTTGAGTCCCCCAATCCACCAACGGCCATCATGTGCGGCAACGACAAGATGGCGCTGCGCGTAGTAATGCTGCTCCTCAGCCGGGGCGTGTCGGTTCCCCGCGACGTATCCATCGTGGGCTTCGACGACTTCAAGGTGATTTCGGAGAACACCACGCCTGCCCTCACCACCGCCTCGCTGCCGTATTTCCGCATGGGCCAGCGTGCCGCCGAGATCGCCATCGACCTCGCCGGGGGACGCCGCCCGGACGAGGCGACAGAACGGGTTCGATGCGATGTCATCGAACGGGGCTCCCACGCCGCGCTCCCGTCCGACGCCGCCTAACGCTGCCCAACCCCGGCACCGACGGCACTACGATGTCCTACGTTGGTCAGCCCCGGGCTAGCTATTGGCTGTTGAGTGGCGCTTTCTTCAGCTTCTTTCTGTGCTGGTCGTTCTGCTTCTCGCTATTCCCCATCTGGCTGAGCCAAACGATCGGCCTATCGGGCGAGTCGATTGGGCTGGTGTTCAGCATCGGCGCCGTAACCGCGCTATTCATCATGCCCGTCTACGGGTTCCTCCAAGACAAGCTCGGCCTGCGCAAGCACCTGCTGCTGTTCGTGGCAGTGGCAGACGTCCTCGTCGGGCCCTTCCTGATCTTCGTCTACGGCCCGAACCTCGCCGAACATCTGCTCCTCACGGCGATCGCGGGCGGCATCTTCTTCGGGCTCGCCTTCGGCGCGGGCGTCGGTGCTCTCGAGACCTACATCGAGCGCGTCAGCCGTTTTTCGGGTTTCGAGTTCGGCAAGGCCCGGATGTGGGGATCCCTTGGCTGGGCGCTGGCGACGTTCTGGGCAGGGCGACTGTTCAACATCGATCCCGCGATCAATTTCGTTCTCGGTTCCGGCTGCGCGGTGCTGCTCGTTGTCTTCATCCTCTGCGCGAAACCGGCCATGGACACGACGGCGAGCGGCTTCGCCTAGGCGACGCCTTCGCCCTGTTGTGGAACCCGAGGTTCTGGGCTTTGGCCACCTTCGTCATGGGGGTGAGCTGCATCTACTCGGTCTACGACCAGCAGTTTCCGGTGTACTTCTCTTCCCTCTTCCCCACCCTCGAGGAAGGCAACGAGTGGTTCGGCTACCTGAACTCCTTCCAAGTATTCCTCGAAGCCGGCGGCATGTTCCTGGCACCGTTCCTAGTCAACCGGATCGGGGCCAAGAACGGCCTGCTGCTGAGCGGCGTGGTCATGGCGATCCGCATCATCGGGTCGGGATTCTCCGATGGGCCCGTGGAGATCTCGATCATGAAACTCCTGCACGCCGTGGAACTGCCCATCATGCTCGTGTCGCTCTTCAAATACATCTCGGCCACCTTCGATTCCCACCTGTCGGCGACGATCTACATCGTCGGGTTTCAGTTCATGAGCCAGGTCGCCGCCAGCGTGCTCTCGATACCCGTTGGCATGATGTACGACGTGTTCGGCTTCGCCGTTTCATACCGCATTCTCGGCGCGATCATCTCCTTCTTCGTGATCCTATGCTGTTTCGTGCTGACCAACGACCGGCGAACGCCGCAACGGGCGCCGCCGGCGAGTCCCGACGCGACACGTGTGCCATGACCGTTTGCGTGAAGTTGGCAAACTAGGCGTAGATACTCCTTCACTTCCTGTAAGGACTGTATATAATCGCAGCCTTACTGGATGGATGGACAGCCGCCCATGAAAGGTTTGACCGCTCGCCAAGCCGAGGTTCTCGATCTCGTGCGATCCCACATCGCCGACACGGGCTACCCGCCTACCCGCGCCGATATCGCGCGGGAACTTGGATTCCGGTCCGCCAACGCCGCGGAGGAGCACCTCAAGGCACTGCAACGCAAGGGTGCCGTGGAGATCGTGCCGGGCACGTCGCGGGGGATTCGGCTTCCCAACGACGAGGGCCTACCTGTCGTCGGCCGGGTCGCTGCCGGCAGCCCTATCCTGGCACAGGAGCACATCGAAGAGACCTGCGACGTGCCGCCGAGCATGTTCCGCCCCCCCGCCGACTTCCTGTTGCGGGTCGAGGGTGACAGCATGGTGGATGCTGGCATCCTGGACGGCGACCTGCTGGCCGTCCACAAAACCTCGGAGGCGGCCAACGGCGCGATTGTCGTCGCCCGCATCGACGACGACGTGACCGTGAAGCGACTGCGCCGGAAGTCTCGGAGCCGGATCGTCCTCGAGGCCGAGAACGACGCCTACGATCCGATCGAGGTGGATCTCCGAAGCCAGGAACTCGTCATCGAGGGCTTGAGCGTCGGCGTGATTCGACGGGATCCGTA
>CAZJRX010000125.1:0-3523 GCA_964548145.1 uncultured Pseudomonadales bacterium
GTGGCCCGAGACCTTCGAGCGGGTTACGCGTAAGCTCCTGAAGGACCGGATAGGTCTCGATGTGTAACGCCCCCTGGTTCCGCATTCGAGGCTCATCCGATGAGGTGCCAACCGAGGACTGTGGGCATGACCGAGAGACCGAACATCCTTTTCATCCTGACGGACGATCAAGGCTATTGGGCCATGGGATGCGCGGGCAACGAGGAGATCCGGACGCCGAATCTCGATCGGTTGGCGGCTAGCGGATTGCGTTTCACCAGCTTTTTCTGCACCTCGCCAGTCTGCTCGCCGGCGCGGGCCTCGATCCTGACCGGTCGGATCCCGTCGCAGCACGGCATCCATGACTTCCTGCGCGCCGGGAACACGAACCTGGCCTTC
This sequence comes from uncultured Pseudomonadales bacterium, assembly GCA_964548145.1. Classification (GTDB taxonomy): domain Bacteria; phylum Pseudomonadota; class Gammaproteobacteria; order Pseudomonadales; family Azotimanducaceae; genus VXYL01. Next base: position 379 of record CAZJRX010000125.1, read on the forward strand.
GGTGCGGGCGCGAAACCGGGAGACGAGGCGATCGAATACCTTGCGGGCATCACGGCCTACACCGATCTTCTGGCGGCGGCCGGCTACACGTGCGCTCTGAGCGGCAAATGGCATATGGGCTTTTCCGAGAAGCCGCAGAAGAGCTTCGAGTTCTGGGATGTGCACGCCTACGGTGCCGGCGCCTACTTTGCACCGTCGATGATTCGCGATGGCGCGGCCTACGAGACGAACCAATACGCGAGCGACCTGTTTGCGGACAATGCCTTGCGGTTCCTGGAGCGGCACAAAGACACCGGACGGCCGTTCTGCCTGAACGTGAACTTCACGGCGCCGCATGCGCCTTGGCAGCGCGAGCATCACCCGGCCGAGTTGTGGGACGGCTACTACGCGAACTGCCCGTTCGAGTCCACGCCCGACCTTCCCATGCATCCGCATCAATTGGCGAAGGACGGGCCGTCCGGTTCGGTCGGCTCCACGGCGGAGGGAAGGAAAGAGGCCCTAAGCGGCTACTTCGCGGCCGTGACGCGAATGGATGAGAACGTGGGACGCCTGCTCGACTGGCTCGAGAGCAACGGCGAACGCGAGAACACGCTCGTGGTGTTCAGCAGCGACAACGGCATGAACATGGGGCACCACGGCATCTACGGCAAGGGCAACGGCACGTTCCCGCCGAACATGTTCGATACGTCGGTCAAGGTCCCGATGTTGATGTCTCGACCGGGGCACGTCCCCGAGGGCCAGGAGGTCGCCACACTCCATAGCCACTACGACCTGATGCCGACGCTGCTCGAGTACGTCGGGGTCGAGAATCCGGAAGCGGACTCGTTGCCGGGACGCAGCTTCCGTGGCGCGCTCGAAGGCGGTGCATTGGACGGGGATGACTACGTGGTCGTGTTCGACGAATACGGGCCGACGCGCATGGTCCGCACGGCCCACTGGAAGTACGTGCATCGCTATCCCTACGGCGACCACGAACTCTACGATCTCGGCAACGACCCGGATGAGGAATACAACCTCATCGATCGCGACGAGCACAGGGAGATGCACAAGGCTCTGCAGGCCAAGCTCGACACGTTCTTTGCACGCTACGCCGACCCGGCCCGCGATGGTTCGCGCGAGGCGGTTACTGGCAGGGGGCAGATCGACGTGGTCGGTCCAGCGGCCCAAGGCAGGAAGCGGTTCGGCGACGATCTGCTCTTCGAGGCAGACCGGCTCAAGGGCGCCGTCCGCGGCACCGTCAAGGACTAGGCACGAACTCGACGCGCGTTCGGGCGCGATCAACAACGCCAGCGAGATCAGCGGCTTGGCCATGTGCCGGCGTACAGTGGTGTGCGTTTCCCTTAAGCTGCTGACTCCGCTAAGCTTTTTCTCACATCACCTACCCCGTGGGGCGAAGCCAAGGGAGGCAGATATGGCAGAAGCTCCATTGACTACCGCAGCGGGCCGACCCAGCTACGAGACTGCGGATGGTCGGTTCGACGAGGTTCGCTTGCGGGAGTTCGTCATCAACTACGACGGCCCGGAAGACCCGGACTACCCGGGCTGCGTCCCCATCCCGATGACGGTGGAGCAGTTCGACAACTACGACGGCCGTTTCGAGTACTGGAGCCGTGAGCGCGGCGTGGCGTTTATCTGCCGGGATGGCTGGCTGGCGCACGACGCACAGATCGCAGGCTACATGTGCTGCTCGCATGTTGGCCACAGGACGGGATTCGCGCGCGGCTTGGAGGAAGGCCAAGAAACGGGACGCCGCGAAGCTCTCGCTTTCATGGCAACCGAGACGTTGCGACTGCGCGGGATCCCTGTGTCCAAGAACTTCGATCGGCGCCTGGCTGCGGCGACGTGGTCGCCGCAGGAACTGCTCCATGCGGCGCAACTGAGTGAGACCGAGGCCGATTTCTGGGCGCGGCTGGGTGGCGGACAACCGCCGATGGGTGAGAGGCGATGCTGGAGTGGTTGACGGGCCACGTTGGAATGGCCCATATCCGGCAAAGGCCCGAAACCGAGTGGGGTGCCTTCCGGTATAGAGCTTCGGCTCGACGTCGATGGGGCGAAGGCGTTGTGTCAGTTGAACAGTGCGCGCACCGGTTGTAGCCAGGAACCAGGCGACGCGGCGCGGACCGCGATTTTTTGGCACCCGGTGAACGCCGCGTAGTCCACAACCGCGGACGCGAACGCACCGAGGAACCCGTCGGAGACTTCGCCTTCGAGAAACAACGCCTTGATCTCGAACAGTCCCTCCGAACGATGCGCCTTGCAGTCCATGCGGCCAACGAGGCGGTCGCGGTAAAGCAGGGGTAGGGCGAAGTAGCCGTAGATCCGTTTCGCTGCCGGGACGTAGCACTCGATGGTGTAGTCGAAGCCGAACACCTGTAAGGCACGTTTGCGTTGAATGACCACGTTGTCGAAGGGCGAGAGGACATGAACCGCATGCGCGAACCGCTTCGGCGGCTGGTCGAAGGCACCTGGGCGCGCGTAGATGATCTCGCCGGCGGCGTCGCGATATTGCGCCAAGTCGCCTGATCGGACCTTTTCGACTAGGTGATCGCGTACAGTGGCCTTCACCTTGGCGTCCCGGCGCAGGTAGTTCATCGTCCGTGCCGTGGCGAATCCGTGGGCGCGCAGGGTGGCGTCGATGAGGAAGTCGGCGTGTTCCTCGATGTCTGGCTCCCGGGTATCGATGTCCGACGGTAGAAAGCGTTCCATGAGTTCGTAGCGCTTCTGTAGCCCTTGGCGCTCGATGCACGTCAGTTCGCCCGCCATGAACAAGTGCTCAAGCGCCCGCTTGGCGGGTTTCCAGTCCCACCAGCCGCTGCGCTGGTTGCCGGTGTTCTCGAAGTCGCGGGCGAACAGCGGTCCTTCGGCGCGGATCCGGTCGAGGGCCCAGGCACGTAGCCGCTCGTTGGCGCCGTGATGCCACCAGCCCCACTGTCCGCGGGCCACGCCGCGCATCATGGGCAGTACGAAGCGGTAGTCGCGCATCGGCAGATAGGATGCCGCGTGGCTCCAGTACTCGAACGCGCGGCGCGCCTTGACCAGGCGGTTCAGCAACGACTCGTCATAGCGGTTCACCCGGTTGTAGAGAATGTGGTGGTGGGCGCGGGCGACCACGGAGATGGTGTCGATCTGCACATGGCCGATTTGA
>CAZJRX010000125.1:3533-6369 GCA_964548145.1 uncultured Pseudomonadales bacterium
CTTGCGCTTGTTGGCGAGGCCTTGATGTTTGAGCGCTAGGCTGCGGAGTCTTGCGGGGGTGGGCACGCGCCCTGCAGCGGCGTTGGAACGTTTGCCTTGCGAAACTTCGGCGTGGCTCATTGATCGTCCAGGGGCTCGAGGCGGTCCTCGGCAACGGTCAGTCCAAACCCGGGGGCACCGGGGATCTCGCTCGGATCGAGACCACCGCCGTCGCCGAACATGAGGCACGGTGCGGTGAGATCCTGACGAAGGAGATAGGTGCCAAAGGCGCCTTCGGCGGCGACGAGATTCGACCCCGCCGCCTGCATCACCGGCATTGCAGCCCTCGTCAGAAGGCTGGTTTCCCCGACTTGGCAGCCGACGATCACGCCGATGCCGAGGTTGGATGCCTGCTCGGCGAGGGCCATGGATCGGAGAATGCCACCCATCTTCGACACCCGGATGTTGGCGATCCACCGCTCGGGATCGGTGAGCGAGGCGAGTTGCTCGGCCCGGAGCAGGCTTTCGTCGAGCACGATGCGTGTTCCCGTCGCTTCGCCGACCGTGCGGAACCCTTCCAGGTCGCCGGGTGCCAGCGGCTCTTCGACGGCGAACACCTTCCCGGGCAGTGTTGCCAAATGACGTATGCAGTCGTCGGCGCTGGTCCAGAGGTTGTTCGCGTCGACGCGGATTCGCTCGGCGGTCGCGGCCAACGCACCCACCTTTCGCGCGTCACGGCGCTCGTCGCCCGACAGCTTGACCTTGAAGTCCGTGAAGCGGCGCTTGCGGTAGCGGCGTAGTTGCCAGAGGTAGGCGGGATGCGGGGCGTTGCCGAGCACGGCGGAATATTTGAAGGTCGTGCGCCGTGCCTCCATCCCAAGGAGTTTTTCGAGGCACTTGCCCGAGGCGCGGCCGAGCAAGTCGAGCACGGCGGTCTCCAAGGCGCAGAACGCGGCCGGATTCTGGTCGATGGCGTCGGCGTGTCCCGCGGTCCAGGCGCGCAGACTGGGCACGTCGCTGACATCCCGGATCAACGCGTCGCGGTGGGCACGGATGAAGCGTACGCCGCTCGACACAGTTTCGCCGCTCACGTAGTCGCGCGGGCAGCCTTCGCCGTAGCCGACGCAGCCGTTGGCCCGGGCCGCGACAATCAGGTTCTCCGCGCGGTCCCGGCTGGCGGACGCATGCCGAAAGACCACCTTGAAGGGCACGGGGTAGGTGAACACGGATACGGCGTCGATCTGCATCTCAATCCGCTTGCCGGAACGGGTCGAAGTCGAAGCCGCACTCCTCGATGGCTTGGAGATGGAGGTGCAGGTACTTGAACTGCGCGTCCCGCTGCCCGCCGGCGACGCGATGCTCCCGGAACGCATCCCCCGCACCGGGCCGTAGCCAGCCGACACGCAGGGCGTGGAGCCGACCGGAGGCGCGTTTGCCATCGTATTCGATGTTGCTGGACCGGAGCCCGGCATCCACGCGCGCAGCGAGGCCGGGGTCGCGAACGCCATCCTCCCCCAGCTCGACAAAGAGCGTGTAGCTGGCGGACTCCGCGTCGGCCAACACGATGAAGAAGCCGGCCACCGTGTGGGTTGCCTCAAGCGCTTCGCCAACGGCGCCGAGCACCTGGGATTCGTGGAGCTTCTCGCCGGTGATGCTGGTTACTCCCTTGCCCTTCTGCACGAACTCCAAGGTCGGTGTGGCGTGGATGCGACCGGTTACCCGGACGATGTCGTTCATGTCGTACCGATAGAGCCCGTCGGCGGTCGTGACGATGACGTAGTACTCCTCGCCCGTCTGGAGGGCCGAGAAATCGATCAGTTCCGGTTCACTACCGGTTTCCCAGGCCGCACGGGGCGCGAACTCGAAGAAGGTGTGGTCGATGCTCGGTAGACATTGGTTGCGCTGCGGATCGACGTTGACCGTGCCATGCACCTCGCTTGCCACGTAGCCCAGTTCGATGATCCCGCAGCCCGGGGGCAGTGCGGTGCGCAGGTTGCGGATCGCGATGCCGCAGCTGCCGCCGGTCCAGGTCACTATGCCGGCAAGTCCGGGCCATATGTCCGCATAGGTGAGCTTGCCGTTCGCGTCCAGGATGCGGCGAAGCTCGGTGGCCCGATGCGGGTGGGGCTTAAGCGCTGCGCCGATCTCGGACGGTGCGCCGCTGGATAGCCGGCCGTCGGCGACCAGGCGGAGCAACTCGTCGGCGTGTTGGTTCACGCTGTCGAGGAGACGGAGCAGTGTCGAGGAGTTCGGCATGGCGGCGCACGTGACCCCGGATTGGGCCAAGCCGAATACGGCCATCGCCAGATAGCGTTCCTCGGAGTCCGCCATGGAGAACAGTTCGGCGGGTAGTACGTAGCGCGCACGGAGCAGCTTGGGCTGGTTCTGGTAGAGCAGGCCCGAAGCGGATCCGTAGGGTGTTCCCCCGGGCATGTGGCCTTCCACCGCCGCGCCGGTGACGGCGAACATCTTGCCGCCGAAGAGCCCCGGCCACCGCGAGAACGAGTACGCGGCGAGTTGCTGGTGGCCCTGGATCCGTTTCAAGCCGCTCCCCGTCACGGGGATGTTCTTGGGGGAGGCGACGGTGCCGCTGGTTCGGTTGTAGTAGACGGGTTGTTCCTGCGTCAGTCGCCCTTCGCCGGTCGACTCCTGCGTTTCGATGTCGTCCCGGAGATCCTCGTAGGTGTGTACGGGGACCGCGCGGCGGTAGTCGCTGGCGCTCTTGATCGCGTTGAACCCGTGGCGTCTGCCGAAGGTGGTTTCCGCGTTTGCCGCGAGGATTGCCGAGAGAACCCCGTTCTGCGATTCAACGGGTGTCTTGGCCGCCGTAAGAAGCCGGGCGAAGCGATGCCCGTGC
>CAZJRX010000125.1:6379-10108 GCA_964548145.1 uncultured Pseudomonadales bacterium
CGTGCATCAAACCCAGGCTCGACTTCGCGAGCAGATGGCCGACGCGTGGCGACATCAGCGTTTGTCCAGACCGGGCACGAACGGCGTGGTCATCTGGGCGAGGAACCCGGTGGGGTAGTCGCGGTTGATGAGACCGAGTCGACCGACTTCGCGGTCGGGGGGCAGGAATCGCGTGCCGAAGACCAGGTCCCAGATGATCAGGTTGTTGCCGAAATTGGTGTCCGACTCGTGCGTGAACTCCGAGTGGTGCCAGCGGTGCAGTTCGGGTCCGCTGACGAGGTAGTTGAGCGGTCCCAAGCGCACATCGCAGTTCGAGTGCTGGAAGAAGCCGTTGACCGCGTAGAAGACGAAGTAGGCCGCAAGCACCTCGGTGGATACGCCAAGCAGTGCGAAGGGCAGGGTGTCGACGGCGAACTGGATGGCCTTCTCGATGGGGTGGAACCGTCCGACATTCAGCCAGTAGAGGCGGTGCGGCGAATGATGCACGGCGTGGTAGCGCCACATGAACGGGAACTTGTGGAACGCCCGATGCAGCCAGTAGCGTGGAAAGTCGGCGGCGAGGAGCATCAGCGCGGCTTGCACGGCCACCGGTAGCTCGTGCGGCCAGATGCCCAGTGGCGCGATACCCGTTGTACGGAGTTGCTCGGCCAGGAAGATCACCAAGGTGACCGACAGCAGGTAGGGGAGCGCGACCTGAACGACGAGCATGAATGCCAGATCGGCACGCGCGTCGGTCATGGCCGGGTGCCATTGGCGTCGGTACGGGAACTTGAACTCGTGCAACGTGACGAGCGAGGCGCCGGCGAGTCCCGCGACATACGAAGCAACCGTGACGTGCACGCCAGCGCCGACCATGGCTGCGAACAGGGCGATGGCGATGGCCAGCACGCCCGGGTAGGAGATCCGCGCGACGAGGCGTGCCACCGGTTCTTGGCTAGTCACGGGCCAGCGTCAACGATTGCCGGTAATGTCTTCGGCCCAGCTATCGGCGAGCGCGTCGTCGAGTGTGCGCGCGGCAAGCCCAGGATCGTTCACGATGCCTTGCCAAGGTGGGTTCGGCCGTTTGCGAAGTTCGTTCTCCAACGACTCCCGCACCACGGCCGAAAAGCTGATTCCTCGGCGCTTCGCCTCTACGCTGGCGAGCTCCGCCAATTCATCCGGAAGGACGATCGTCTTGCGCATTTCGGTTCGCGACCTACTCGGTATGAACCGACGCTAGCATAGATCATGGCGCTGCCGTGCCGTCGAAATACGTTTCCGCCAAGGCGAACGCATCCGTTCCCACTTCGATGCCGATCAGCCGTCCCGGGATGTCGTCGGCCGGCGGATGGATGCCCCCCCAGATCCGGGACAGGCTGGTCTGATCCGAGGCGTCCTGATACGTGGCCCACTGCAGGGCCATGTCTACGGACGGGCCTTCCTCGAACACCAGGAACTCGTTGGCGCGGATCTCGAAACCGCTCATGCCGCCGGGAAAGTACTCGCTGCCGGTAAGCGCCGTCAGCACCTCGGCGGCCGCCCGGGAGTATGTCGAGTGGCCCGAGATGTAGCCGGCGAAGGGCGGCGTCACGAAGGTCGGCCGCTGGTAGGGCCACCAGTTCTCGGCGAGGATCCAGCCGACGCCGGCCTGGTCGGTCTCCGGGTCGTCGATGAAATCCGGACCGCGCCAGGCCAAGAGCTTGATCTTGTCGACATGCTCGTCGTCCTCCCCGGCCAACTCGTCGTCGGCGTCGACGAGTTCGACGTAGCCGTCCTCGAGCGGAATGCCGTCGGCGTGGTAGGCGGCGAGTTCGGCGTCGGAACTCTGGCCGCGGTCGGCCATGGCGCGGATCGAGGAGATCGGCCGGATGTAGTCGTAGAAGCCCTTGATGCCCCAGGCGGTGATGGCGGCGTCGTGCATGGCGCCGCCGAGGGTGAAGTAGGCCTTGATGTCCCACTCCAGGTCGGCGAGTTCCGGGCCCGTGCCGCGGTAGCGGCGCTCAAGCAGTTCGTGATCGTTGACCTCGTTCAGAATCGTGAACCAGTGGCCGGGCGGCGTCTCGGAATCCGGCCCGTCGGCCCAGAACTCGGCCAGTACCCGGCTATAGTCACCACGCGGAACCACCTGTGGGGCGTAGGGCGCGCCGGTGATCGGATTCGTGTCGTATCCCGTACCCGGATCGCCGCCTTGGAGGGTGTCGTAGAAGTCGGGGTAGTCCTCGAAGTTGCTCGGGTAGTCGTCGATGTTGCCGAGGCTTGCCGGGGAGATGTCCATCGTCACGCCGTCGTCGGGGCTTAGGTGCGACGACCAGATCGAGACCAGCGAGAAGCCCCACTTGTAGCTCGCCGACAGCGTTCCGTCGATGGTGGGCGGCATACCCGGGTCGTGGTAGACCCAATAGCTGAATCCGTCGCGCTCGTAGGTTGTCAGATCGTTCTCGGTGAGGGCGAAGGGAACGACGATGCCCCATTCGGGACCCAGGAACTCCGGTTCGGATTGGGCGGGATTGCCGGCCTGGTCGATGAAGGTCTCCAACGACAGGGGTTGCCAGCGATTGAGATCGACGATGTTGGGATTGCCGGGCAGATGGGGTTCCAGCGCCGGGTTGACGGGTTCGTAGGCCGTGTTTGCGTAGTCGTTCTCCTCGTTGGCGCCGTCGACGAGGCCGAAATCGAGGTAGCAACCTGCGATGTGGTTGCCGAGTGCCGCCGCCGAACCCGAGGCGTAGTCGGTGGAGTCGATGGCCGGGTCGTAGCCGAGCGCACTCATCAGCGTGTTGATGTCGCGCCGGATGCGACCGACTCCCGGGGAACGGCGGAAGCGCTGGAAGATGATCCGGTAGACCGCGTAGCTAATGGCCTCTTCGCGAGCCGCATCCAGGTCGTTCGGCGTTTCGATCGACTCAAACTCGCAGGTCGATCCCGCCCGCGTCCGGCCGAGAAGCCACGGCGTGGACTGGTCCGAATAGGCCGCCCAGATGTCGTACATGGCCCCCGATGTGTGGAACAGGTTGCGGGCGTGGACGGTGGGCCTCGCCCAGTCGTTGCGGATCGACTGCAGAAGCACCTCGTTCCAACGTCGCGCCACCGACACGTCCTCGCTCAACGCCACACCGGGCAGGTAGTTGGCAATCAGCGTCGTCGAATTGCCGGGCATGGTGAATACGGTTGCCGAGGCGAAGCGGTCGGCGAAGGTGCCGCCTTCGCTGCTGGTCCAGTGACTGAAGTGATAGTTGCGGAGCGGAGCAGCGGCTTCGATCGCAATCTCGTCCCCCTCGGCATAGATGCCATCGCCGTCGCCTTGCACGACGTTCAGGCGCAGCACGACGTCCCGGCCCTGGCTGACGGTGAGCAGTTGATCGGCGGCGACCGCCCGCAGTCGATTGGTGGTCCCGTCGGGCCAGTCGACGACGACGTCCGCAAAACGAGCGTTGCCGAGTCCGTAGTGCGCCTCGAGGGGATTCTGCGAGACGTAGTTGCTGCCGGCGCGCAGTTCGCGCAGTTGCTCTTCCCGGGGGGTGGAGACCGTGACCTTGGCACCGACGCCGTGGGGGTTGGTGCCGTCGGCATCGAGCCGGATGCCGAGGTGGCGGTTGTCGGTGTCGGTGTCGTTGCGGTAGTAGACCAGGTGGTCGGAACTGTTGTTGACGATGACGATGTCGATGTCGCCGTCCCGCTCGGCGTCGAAGCAGGCGACGCCGCGGCCTTGGCTCTTGTTGACGAGGCCGACCTCTTCGGCGCGCTCGTCGA
>CAZJRX010000126.1:0-10063 GCA_964548145.1 uncultured Pseudomonadales bacterium
GTGGCTGATGATGCGGTCGAGAATGGGCTTGCCGTACTTGACCTCGCCGATCTGAAGGAACGGCGTGGAGACCGAAGCACGAACGAAATTGCCCTCCGGGTAGATGTGTTCGATGCCCGGCCGATCGCCGCGGATCTGGCCACCGAGGATGAACGACGCCTCGGGCACGAACTCCTCGCTGCCGGCGCCTGGGCGAACACCCCGGTGCTTCTGCTGCTCCTCCGCGCTGATCCCACCCACGTATTCCGCAGCCGCCTGCAGATCCTCCACGTTCAGCAGGTTGATTCGCGCGGACGAGCGGATATCCCGCCGGATTCGCGCCACCACGCCCTGGCTTGTGGCCAGGTTGCCGGATGACAGCAATGTCAGCGTCCGCTCCCCGTCGCCCCCATAGCGATGCATCTTGCTGTAGGTGTTGATGTGGTCCGCCCCGGCATTGGTACGCGAATCGGACGCGAACACGAGGCCCTCGTCGACACGTATCGCCAGGCAATAGGTCATCAGCCAACCTGTTTACTTGAGCCGGCCGGCGGCGTCAATGTCGGCAAGCCCGTCCATACCGGGCCCGCGCCGGCGGAGTCGTTCTCGCCACTTAGCCCGCATTTCTCATCAGCCGCTTAATGCCGTGACCAAACTCGTTGCAGATTAGATGATTGCGGGATTGTCCATGGGTTCGAGTGGTGAAGCATGGATTGCACGGGACTGCCAAATGGCGGACACTAGCGGCTATTACCTTCATTTGGCAGATCAGTGTCGGCCAACTCCCCACCTGTGCAAGCGAACGTCAGCGACCGATCCCGTGGCAGCGCGGTCGCCGCCAAGATGTTCTTCCGCCTCGCCACCGAGTGGGGGTTGAATCGTCAGCAACAGATCACGCTCCTCGGCAAACCCAGCGAACGGACGTTCTACCGCTGGCGATCCGGTCACGTGGCTCACCTCCCCCACGACACCCTGGAGCGGATCAGCGTTCTGGTCGGCATCAGGGAGGCGACACACGTCCTACTCCCCGTTCCCGATCGGGCCAATACTTGGGTAAAGCGTCCGAACGAAGCCCTCGACGGTCGATCCGCACTCGAGGTCATGCTGTGCGGGCGCGTTGAGCACCTCTACCGGGTTCGGCGACTCCTCGAATCCTGGAATGCCTGAGCAACCGGCGCCGACACTCAGCTTCGGAGTGATTCATCGCCCCTGGACGCGGCTCGTAAGGGTCAATAGCGATCAGCAGCCGCTTTCGGAGATGTTCTCGAGCCCCGAGGACCGCGAGGCAGCCCGCGAGGTCGCGGCAATAGCCCTCGACACGCTCGCCGCTTCAACGGGCCCGAACGACGCACGTTCGTCCCGGCCATCCACTCGGCAAACCGGGGCAGCGGTGCGCGCGGCACCCTTTGCCGCGTTGGGTCGCCCCAGTCGGTTCAGCGATGGTTCCTACGGCGTGCTATACGCGGGTCTCGACAAGGAAACCGCCATCGCGGAAACGGTCTTCCACTCGGAACGGCACCTTCGAGCGACCGGCGAGGCACCCATCGAATTCGACATGCAGAGCTATACCGGCGTGTTGACCAAACCGCTGGAAGATCTGCACGGCCCTGCCTTCGAACACCTTCTCCAACCGTCGGTTGAGACGTGGCCCATCTGCCAGTCCTACGGCCGCGAACGTCGACACGCGGGTGCTTGGGGATTGCTATACCCGAGTGCCAGGCGCAATGGAGGCGAGTGCATCGGCGTATTCCGACCCAGGGCCGTGTCGGTTCCAACGCGTGACACCCTATACCGGTATTGCTGGAATGGTTCGACCGTACACCGAGTCCTGACAATCAGCGAGGTGCGGGACTTCTCGCCGGTGTACCGTGTGGCATAGGGGGCGATTTCGCCACTCGCTACAACCACCCCAACGCCAGCGTCGCGATACCGAGCACCAGGAAGAAACCGCACATATCGGTCACCGTCGTCAACACCGGTCCGGACGCCACGGCGGGATCCGCGCCTAGGCGTTTCAGCAACAACGGCACGGTGCCACCGATGGAGACGGCGACCACGGTGTTGATCGCCAGCGCGGCGGCAACAACCGCGCCCAAGGCGGGATTGCCCTTCCACAGCCACGCCGCCACACCCAGCAGCACGCCGAGTGCAAGGCCGTTCAAGACACCAACCCTCGCCTCCTGCCACCAGACCCGCAACGCATCGCGCGGGCTCACGACGCCCAGCGTCAACTCGCGCATGCTGACCGCCACGGCCTGGTTGCCGGAGCATCCACTCATGTCCGACACGATGGGCAGGAACACGGCCAGCGCGATCACTGCCGCTAGCGTCTCCTCGAAGAACGCGATGACACTTACCGAAATCATGTTGAGAACGATGTTGATCGACAGCCACGACAGGCGACGGCCCGAACGCTCGACCACCGGCATGCTGCGCAACTCCTCGCCGCCGACAATGCCCTGTGATTTCAAATGATCGTCGGTGGCGCGCTCGACCAAGGCATCGTCCACATGCTCCCGCTCGACAACGCCGAGCATGCGGCCGGCATCGTCGGTGACCGGCAGGGACAGCACCTCCGATTCCTCGAGGCAGGCATCGACTGTCGCCAGGTCGGCGTCGGCGTTGACCGCGGTTCATCAACGAACCGACTCTCGCCCCGGGCGAGGCCGCCACCAGGTTGCGGGTGCGCACCACGCCGACAAGAAACCCATCCGACTCGACGACGTAGGCGTACTGCAGCAGGTACCGGGACAGGTCTCGAACACCGGACGTCAGTTCCATCAGAACGTCCCGGGCGGTGGCGGACGCCGGAAACGCCAGGTATTGGCGCACCATCAGGCCGCCCGCCGACTCGGGTGGGTAGCTCAATAGTTCGCGGGCTTCCCGGGCCGACTCCGGGGCCATCGCACGGAGGATCCGATGCATGTCCGCGTCTTCGACCTCGGCCAGCAAGTCCGCCTGTTCGTGGCTCGGCAACGCCGTGACGATGGACGCCGCCTCTGCCACCGGCAGGGCTTCGATCAGGTCGGCCGCGACCTCGTCGGGCACGTCCTCGATGAACTCCGCCGCCGTTTCCGGCGCCACCGCCAGCAGGATGGCGTGGCGTTCCGCCGACTCGAGGCGAAACATGGCACGCACCACGTCCGCGCCGGACAGCGTCGCCAAGTAGCGGTCGATGGCGTCTGGATCGTCGGCGACCAGGGTCTTCAGCCGCGCCGCCGGCTCGAGTTCCACGATTTCCACTTCGGTCCGCCCCGCTTGCTTGGCCGGACCGATTATCGCTGTTTCGGTTTCGAATCCGTGACGGTTCGACGACTACCTGCGGGGAGTCCTGCCGTTGGACGAAAACAGCTAGCCGAATCCCCAAAACCCGACCACGCGCTCGACCATCCAGAAACTCGCCACGGTGCCGATGACGTAGCTCGCTGGCACGGCCAAACTTCGCAGTGGATCCCGGTCCGCATCGGTCGGTCGCCGTGCGAGGACACGCAACAGCGCGTAGCCGGCGAACAGCACCGCCACGAACAGGATCTGGCCGATCTCGACCCCGACGTTGAAGAACAGCAGCGCGATGGGCAGTTCGGTGGACGGCAGGCCGACTTCGCGCAGCACGGTCGCAAAGCCGAACCCGTGCAGGAGCCCGAACGCCACCGATACCACCACGGGCAAGCGCTGGGTCAGCGAATCGGGGTTGCCGCGGGCAATCTCCCAAGCCAGGAAGACCACGCTCAAGGCGATGGTCGCCTCCACGGGCGGCGTGGGTACGCGCACGAGATCGAGCGCCGACAACGCCAAGGTGATCGAGTGCGCCGCCGTGAACCCGGTGATGGTCAGCAGCAGCCTGCGTGGCGTGCGGGCAATGAACATCAGGCAAGCCACGAACAGCAGATGGTCGACACCGATCCAGATGTGCACGACGCCGTGCCAGGTGTATTCGAGGGCGACGGAGAATGGCTCGGGCGTTGCCGGAATCACCCACTCGCCCTCGTCGGGACCGAGTATGCGCAAGTGCTCGGCGCCGCTAAGGAGTGCGACGGTGTAGATCGTCCGCAGAGATGGATTGATGCCGGGATAGGCGATTCCGACGGCGCGGCCGGCGAGGCCGTTCGCGCACGTATAGGTTCGCTGGCCTAGGTACGCGCCGCCCGTCGAGCGCCATGTCGGTGCCTGCCCCGGGGCACAGTCCGAAGGCAGCGTCGGGTACGGCAGCGCAGCCACCGGCAGACTGGCCGGCACCTTCCACGCCACGCTGTAGACATGCTCGGCAGTCTCGACGATGCGCACCGTGTTCGGGCGGGCGTCGTGGGCGTCCACCCCCCACGCGCCGACAAGCGCGATGAGAGCAAGTGGCCGAATCCAGCTCATTCGCTTGGCTCGGGTGGGTTGCGGTCCACTTGGCGGCGGACTTCATAGGTGTCGATGAGGGTCCCGATGGCCGCGTCCCGGCGCTGCTCCGCCGCTTCGCGCTCGGCGTCGGCACGGACCCGGGCCTCGACTTCGGGAAGTTCCGGCTCGCGTTCCAGGGTCTTGCCGGTCAAGAGCACGAGGTGCTGACCGTAGCGGGAGGCCAATGGCCCGACCCAGTGGGCGTCGTCCGCGACCAGCGCAAACACCGCGCTGGCCATCTCGTCGCCGAAGTGGCTGGCAACAAGGTCCTCGGTGCGCTCCACGTAGTTGACGAGGTAGAGGAAGCGGTCGCCATGTCCCGGTGCATCGGTGAACGGAACCCGGTCCCGGTTGAGTTCGGCGAGTTTCTCAGCCGCCAGGTTCCGCGCTTCCTCGACGCCGTGCCGCTCGCTGTTGAAGAAAACATGGGTGAAGGTGACCGTCGGTTCGATCCGGTAGCGCGCCCGGTTGGCCTCGAAGTAGGTCTCGAGTTCATCATCCGACACCTCGGTGGTGCGAAGCGCGAGGTCGTCGGTGATGAACTCGATGGATTGCACCAGGCGGTGCTTGATGACGTGGTCGGTCCGGTCCATGCCAAGGCTAAGCGCTTCCCGATAGAGCGCCTCCTCGCGCACGAACGAATCGACAAGCCTCGCGAGATCGCTTTCCGACATCCCATCGAGATGGGCGGACGCGGCCTCCGGCGAGAAGGCCCGTGCGTGGTACTGGATGTGGGTAAGAAGCGCCGCGCGATCCACCTCGATGACCCTGTCGTCGACCGATGCATCGTCCCGGGTCACCCAGGCGAAGAGCGCGAACAAGGCGAGCCCCAACACCAGGAAGTGCACCAGGGGGTCTCTCAACACCTTCTGCATGGCAGCCCCGAACAGTTCCACAGAGGCATAGTGTGCCACCACAACGAAGACTCGAATTGGGTTAACTCCGCACCAGGGCTCCCCCGCCGGGGTGGCGCAAGCGCTACAGTGTCCGCACCGCCTTCCGCAGACCCCGCAATGCCGAGAGAGAACCGCCCGCCATCTCCCGCGCCGCATCGCAGGGGCGTGCACGCCCTGATGATCGCCGGCGCCTTTGCCACAGCCGCCGCCACCGGTGCCGAAGACATCTACGCGCCACCCCTCCGCGATGCCTATCCCGACACCGTTTATTGGGGCGACACCCATGTACACACGTACCTGTCCGGCGATGCCTTCGGACTCGGCACGCGAGCCACGCCTGAAGAGGCCTACCGGTTCGCGAAGGGCGAGGAAGTCGTCTCGACGGGGGGCAAGCCCGCTCGGTTGCGCCGCCCGTTGGACTTCCTGATGATTGCCGACCACGCCGAACAGATCGGCACCCTGCCACGGCTCGTGGGTGGCGACGAGCGCATGCTCGCCACGGAAGATGGCCAGACGTGGGCCAAGTTCTTCGAGGAAGGTCCTTCGGCCACCGACGTGGTGAACGCCGAGGACGGCGCCGCCTTCGATGTCCTCTCAAGCACGATGATGTCGGGCAAGGCCGCATGGAACGGCGATTTCGGCATCGACGACGCCTTCCGGCGCGAGGTCTGGCACGCCGTCATCGACGCTGCCGAACGCCACAACGACCCCGGCACGTTCACCGCCTTTGCCGGGTACGAGTACACCGCCTCCAGCGTGCATCGCAACGTGCTGTTCGCCGGGGACGCCGAGCAGACTCGGCAAACGGTGCCATTCTCCCGCTACGACAGCGACAACCCCGAGGATCTGTGGGCCTACCTCGCCGAGTACGAGGCCCGCACCGGCAGCGGCGTCATTGCGATTCCCCACAACAGCAACTTGAGCGGCGGCCGGACGTTCCGCGGGCAAACCTATGACGGCTCCGCCATCACCACTGCCTACGCCACCCTTCGGGCAGACCGGGAACCCATCGTGGAGGCGACGCAGATCAAGGGCGACAGCGAGACCCATCCGCTGGCCTCGCCCGACGACCCGTTCGCCGATTTCGAGACCTTGGCCCCGAGGAGCATCGGCAAGGACGGCCCATCCGATGCCTGGGTCGCCGGTTCGTACGTCCGGCCAGCACTTAAACAAGGCCTGGCAATCGAGGCCGAGGTCGGGGTTAATCCGTTCAAGTTCGGACTGATCGGCAGCAGCGACTCGCACAACGGCCTCGCCACAGCGGATGACGACAACTACTGGGGCAAGTTCGCTGCCCACGAACCGAATCCATTCCGCGCGGTCGTACAAGGCAACTACGCGGCGTCAGGCTACGCCGCTGTCTGGGCCGAGTCCAATACCCGCGAGGCCCTGTTCGCGGCATTCAAGCGGCGCGAAGTCTACGCGACCACGGGCCCGCGCATCGTGCTGCGGTTCTTCGGCGGCTGGGACTACACCGAGACCGACGCCTCTCGGCCGGACTTCGCTGCCATCGGGTATCGCAAGGGTGTGCCCATGGGGGGCGACCTGACGCGTCCGGAAGCGGGCTCGGCACCCCGTTTCCTGATCCATGCCGCCAAGGATCCCGATGGCGCCAACCTGGACCGTTTGCAGGTCGTCAAGGGTTGGCGCGCGGGGAACGGCGTTCTGCACGAGCGCGTCTACGACGTCGCGTGGTCCGGCAACCGGACTCGGCGCGACGGCGTCCTGGAAGACGTGGAGTCCACCGTCGACGTCGCCACGGCCACATACTTGAACACCGTGGGCGCTGCCGAACTGGCTGTCGTTTGGTCCGACCCCGAATTCGATGCCGATGAGGCGGCGGTGTACTACGTCCGCGTACTGGAGATACCAACGCCGCGATGGACGACGTACGACGCGGCCTTCTACGGCATCGAGGAATTGCCTGAAGCACTACCCCGGGCGACGCGCGAGCGAGCCTACTCGTCACCGATCTGGTACGCGCCGTAATATGGGTACAACGCCGCGCGGACGAACCGAGGAAGTCGCCATGTTGACAGAGAATCGCCTTTGGCCGGACCACCTGGAGTCCAACCTCAAGACCGCTCGCCGCCTAGCGTTCGCCGCAGCCATGGCCGCTACCGCCGCCACGGCGACCGCCGACGACACCTATTCGCCCACCATCCGCGACGCCCATCCCGACACGGTCTACTGGGGCGATACGCATGTGCACACGTACCTGTCCGGCGATGCGTTCGGCCTCGGAAACCGCACCACCCCCGATACCGCCTACCGATTTGCGAAGGGCGAGCAGGTCGTCTCCGCAGGCGGCAAACCCGCCCGGCTACGCCGCCCGCTGGACTTCCTGATGATCTCCGACCATGCCGAGAACCTCGGCATCCTGCCTCGCCTGATGGACGGCGACGAGCGCTTGCTCACCGAAGACGGCCACGCATGGCGCAAGTTCTTCTCGGAGATCATGCCGGTCGCAGACGTGTTGCGCGCCAAGGATCCCGACGATTTCGACGACCGGACCGCGGCGATGCTGGTCGGCAAGCAGGCATGGGGCGGCGACTACGGCATTGACGACGCCTTCCGGCAGGAGGTCTGGCACGCGGTCATCGACGCCGCCGAGCGCCACAACGACCCCGGCACCTTCACCACCTTCGCCGGGTTCGAGTACAGCAGCAATCCGCCGATGCTGCACCGCAACGTGCTGTTTGCCGGCGACCCGGCGCAAACCCGGCAAGCGCGGCCATTCTCCAAGTACGACAGCGCCAACCCGGAGGATCTCTGGGCTCACCTCGCCGACTACGAAGCCCGCACGGGCAGCGGCGTCATCGCGATCCCCCACAACAGCAACCTAAGCCTCGGCCAAATGTTCAGCGACACAACCTACGACGGCGCGGCCATCACCGCCGACTACGCCACCTTGCGGGCCGAACGGGAACCCGTGGTTGAGATGACGCAGATCAAGGGCGACAGCGAGACCCATCCGCTGGCCTCGCCCGACGACCCGTTCGCGGATTTCGAAACCTGGGCCGGCGCCAACTTCGACAAGAACGACACCTCCGACGCCTGGGTCGCCCGATCGTACGTCCGCCCGGCGCTCGGACGGGGACTGGGCATCGAGGCCGCCGTCGGAGCCAACCCGTTCAAGTTCGGCCTGATTGGCAGCAGCGATTCCCACAACGGCCTCGCCACCGCGGACGACGACAATTTCTGGGGCAAGTTCTCCAGCAACGAGCCGAACCCCTACCGTGCATTCAGCCAGTGGATCTATGCGGCCTCCGGCTACGCCGCCGTCTGGGCCGAGGCCAATACCCGCCAGGCCCTGTTTGCCGCATTCAAACGCCGCGAGGTCTACGCGACCACCGGACCGCGCATCGCGCTGCGTTTCTTCGGCGGCTGGGAATTTGCCGATAACGCCTGCGCTTCGGCCGCCGACGCCCACCGGCCCGACCTCGCCGCCATCGGCTATCGCCAGGGCGTGCCGATGGGCGGCGACCTGACCCGGCCGGATGACGGCGATGCGCCCCGTTTCCTGATCCGTGCCGTCAAGGATCCCGACGGCGCCAATCTGGACCGCGTCCAGGTCGTCAAGGGTTGGCGGGACCGCGACGGCGGGCTCTTCGAACGTATCTATGACGTGGCGTGGTCCGGCAATCGGTCAATCGAGAACGGTGTGCTGGAGGACGTTCGGTCGACGGTCGATCTCGCCGCGGCGGAGTACTCAAACAGCGTCGGTGCCGCCGAGTTGGCGGTCACCTGGACCGATCCCGACTTCGACGCCGACGAGGCGGCGTTCTACTACGTTCGGGTCTTGGAGATTCCGACGCCCCGGTGGACCGCCTACGACGCCGCGTTCTACGACATCCCGGAATTGCCCGAAACCGTGCCCCGGGTCACCCGCGAGCGCGCCTACTCGTCGCCGATCTGGTACACCCCGTAACTACATCCAGAACCGCTCGGAGCGGAGCCAAGCCCGTATCGGATACTGTTCGCCGGTGAGGCCGTCGGATGCCGACGAGGCCAGGAACAGCGCGAGATCCGCAACGTTTTCGGTACTTGGCGTGAGGTGGAGCCGCGGCACCACGTTGCCTTCCTTGTCGACGGCGGGCGGGATGATGCCATGGGCCTTTAGTTCGTCGGTCGCGATCAAACCCGGCAGGATGCAGTTGACGTTGATGTTGTGCCTCGCCCACTTCATGGCCAGGTTGTTGCTCAAGCTGATGACCCCGGCTTTCGCAGCCGAGTAGTGGAGCTGGCCCGGGTTTCCCTTCGAGCCAGCGGTGGACGAGATGTTGATGATCTTGCCGGACTTCTGCTTGATCATCTGGCGACCAGCCGCCAGGCACGGGATGAACATCCCCGTCAGGTTCTGCTCCACGACGTCGCGCCACTCCTCAAGGGGGGTGTCTTCCGGCTCGTGACCACGCCCCCAACGACCCGCGTTGTTGACCATGACGTCGAGGGAACCAAAGGCGTCGACCGTAGCGGCGACCAACGCGTCGACGGAATCCGCATCGGTGATGTCGACGGCGACTGCGATCGCGCTATGGCCTTTCTCGGTGATCCCCCGGGCAACCCGCTCGATGTTGTCCCGGTTTCTGCTTGCCACCACGACGTTCGCCCCCGCGGCCGCGTACGTCTCGACCATCGGTCGACCGAGCCCGCCGGCACCACCCGTAATGATGGCCGTCTTGCCGTCCAGCCTGAAGCTGCCCATGTCCGTTCCTCTCGCCTTGGACCTCCCATGGAACAAATAGATCCTTTGTTGCCTGGCGGTCAGCGTC
This sequence comes from uncultured Pseudomonadales bacterium, assembly GCA_964548145.1. Classification (GTDB taxonomy): domain Bacteria; phylum Pseudomonadota; class Gammaproteobacteria; order Pseudomonadales; family Azotimanducaceae; genus VXYL01. The sequence goes on from CAZJRX010000126.1 coordinate 10,037, forward strand.
GCCTCGCCGCCGGGAGAATTCGCGTAG
>CAZJRX010000127.1:0-6613 GCA_964548145.1 uncultured Pseudomonadales bacterium
CTGGAACTACGGCGCGGTGGAGATCGCGCGAGACCGCGTAGGCCGCCTATCCTGGGGCGCCCGGGGCCTGCTCGGCATCTGGATGCGCATGCAGGATCTCTTCTTGGCGTTGGAACGCGCGTTCTTCCTGCTCGATCTCGAGCCGGACGTCACCGACCCGGCCAACCCCGTGCCGTTTCCTCCACGAATCGAAAACGTCGCATGGCGTTCGGTGCGCTTCGGATACGAATCCGGCAAGGATGTACTCGCCGGCATCGACCTCACCGCCTCGGCCGGCACGGTCACGGCCATCGTCGGCGGTACCGGCGCTGGAAAATCGACGCTGATGACCCTTCTGCTTCGCCTTTACGACCCCGACGAGGGCTCGGTGTCGATCAACGGCGTGGACATCAAGGACATGGCCGTATCGGACCTAAGGGCCCATGTCGGTATCGCCCTGCAGAAGAACGTGCTGTTCGCTGCGACCGTCGCGAACAACATCGCCTTCGGCACGCCGCAGGCTGATCGCGTCGCGATCGAAGCGGCGGCCAGGGTCGCCTGCGCCGACGACTTCATCCTCGAGATGGAGAACGGTTTTGAGACCGAACTCGGCGAACGCGGCGGCAAGCTCTCCTCGGGACAGCGCCAGCGGCTTTCGATCGCCCGCGCCGTGGTGCGCGATACGCCGGTTCTCATCCTCGACGAACCCACGGCGTCGCTGGATGCCCGCACCGAGCAGCGGGTTCTCGCGAACCTGGCCGAGTGGGGTCGGGACCGGGTCATCTTCCTGATTACGCATCGACTGTCCACGATCCGAAACGCGGATCGCATCGCGCTGATCGAAGACGGTCGCATCGTCGAATACGGTACCCACGATCAACTGATCGCCGACGCCGACGGCCGGTACCGCGCATTCGTCGACGCGGAAACCGTCGGGAGCGGCGCCGGATGACCGAGACCACGGCTCCGCCCGGAGAGACCCCGACGCCGGCCGAGACGACGCGAGGCAAAGCGCTCGCCTTGCTCAAGGAGGTTGCCGGCAGGAATCAGTTCGACGATCGAATCGATACCCAGCCCGACGTTACGACGATCGAGGCCGTCGGGGTAATCGGGCGTAGCGTCCGCCTCATCGGCGAGGCGCCGGGGCTCTTCACTACCAAGATCGGGATGGCCTTCGTGGCCATTCTGCCGGGTCTCTTGCTGCCGTGGATGGGGAAGATCCTCATCGACAACGCGATGCTGCAGCGCCCGTTCGGGACCACGGCGGTGAACTTCCCGCCGTTCATGGATCCGATACTCGGGGTCGTACAAGGCCGCGACCCCATGGGAATCGCACTGGCCTTGCTGGCCATCTACTTCGTCCTGCTGTTCCTGTTCGGGGGGCGTTCGGGTGGCACCGGCGCCGGACTCCTGCAGGGGCGCGATGCCGCCACCCAGGCGGAAAACCAGATCAGCGCCGGTGGCAGCGGGGCGGGAGGCGTGTGGGGCTTGCTCGAGTTCATGGTCAGCGTCCGGCTCACGCAGACGCTTTCCAATCGCTTGCGCTCGCGGCTCTTCGACCGCCTGACCCATCTGCCGATGACGGTACTCGACGACCAACGCACCGGGGATGGCGTCTACCGGGTACTCTACGACGCGCCGATGGCGCCGGATCTCGCGTTCCGGGTGACCTCCGGGCCGTTCCTCATGGCGGTGGGCGCCGCCCTGAACCTCTACATCCTGCAGTACTCCTACGGCGAGGTTTCTCCACAACTGGTCTGGGTGGCGTGGGCCGCGGTGCCCATCGCCTTCATCACGACCTTTCCGTTTTCCGGGGCGCTGCGCCGCACCAACCAGAACAAGCGCGCGGCCGGCTCGGCAACGACCAACGCCATGGAGGAGTCCATGGGCAGCATTGCGGCGGTACAGAGTTTGGGCGCCGGGGAGCAGGAGAAGGAGCGCTTCGCCGGCCGCAGCCGCCAGTCGTTCCTGCGCGAGCGCTACGCCTTCGCCGTCATCATCGCGGCCGCCTCGGTTGCCGGTGCCGTGGGCGGCATTGCGGCGCTATACGTCACCATCCTGGTCACCAACGGAATCATCGACGGCGTCATGTCCGTGGGCGATTTCGCCGTGCTGATCGGGATCTACTGGGGCATCGCCAATCCCGCAGCGTTTTTCGGGGCGATCTGGATCAAGCTGCAGGAAACCATCGCGGCCGCGCGGCGGGTGTTCTTCTTCGCCGACTACGAGTCCGAGGAGACCCGGCAAGGCGGGCGGGCGCTCCCCGGCATATGCGACGGTGTTCGCATGGAGGACGTGGAGTTCGCGTATCCGAACGGCCATCGCGCGCTTGCTGGCGTCAACCTCGATCTGCGCCGCGGCGAACTCGTGGCCCTGGTCGGGCCGACAGGGGCCGGCAAGACGACGCTCGCCTACCTGATCCCGGCATTGCTTCGGCCGACGAAGGGCCGGGTGCTTGTCGACGGCGTCGATGCGAACGAAATCGACCTCGACGGCCTGCGGCGCGAAGTCACCTACGTCTTCCAGGAACACCTGCTGCTACCGGAGTCCATCCGGGCGAACCTGCTGCTGGCCAATCCGGAGGCGTCGGAGGAAAGAATGCTCACCGCGCTCGCCATGGCCGGTTGCATGGACTTCATCGACGAGTTGCCCGATGGCATCGATACCGTGCTCGGCCGTTCCGGGGACACCCTTTCGGTCGGTCAGCAACAACGCCTGTCCATTGCTCGAGGCCTGGTTCGGGACTCTGGCGTACTGATCCTGGACGAACCCACGGCGGCTCTCGATCCCCGGACGGAGAACCGATTGGTGGCGTCGCTGCGCTCGGCCGCCGAGAACCGGCTGGTCGTCGTGATCGCCCACCGACTCTCCACGATCAGGACCGCGGACCGCATCGTGTTCCTCGACGGCGGCCGGATTCGCGACATCGGCAGCCACGATCAACTGATGGCCAAACCCGAAAGCCCGTATCGCGAGTTCGTCGATCTGCAGGGCGGCGACGTCTCCGCAGGACGCTGACATGACCGGGCATATCGTTTCCTTGGATGCAGGTGACGCGGACCTCGAGACCGTCGGCGGCAAGGGGCGTTCCCTCGTGCGTCTTGTCGAGGCTGGCTACCCGGTCCCGCCGGGGTTCGTGGTCGCAGGCGCTGCGTATCGGGGATTCGTCGCAGCGCAACGGCTTCAGAGCCGCATTCTCGAATTCGCTCGGCCTGCTGTGGTGGACGGGACGGTGTCGTTCGACAGTGCTTCAGCGAACGTCCGGCGGCTGTTCGAGGCGGCGGACCTGCCCGATGAGTTGGTCGCCGTCATCGGTCGAGCCTACGAGGAACTCGCGTCTGCCGGCGACCCGGCCGTCGCGGTGCGCTCGTCGGCGAACGCCGAGGACCTCGCCGAGGCGTCCTTCGCCGGGCAGCAGGAGACCTACCTCAACGTTCGGGGAGCGCAAGCCGTGGCCGCGGCCGTCAAGGATTGCTGGGCATCCCTGTGGACGCCGAGGGCCATGGCCTACCGTCACGAGATGGGCATCGACCACGGTGGCGTCGCCATGGCGGTGGTGGTGCAGGTCATGGCGCCGGCGGAGGTCTCCGGCATCTTGTTCACGGCCAATCCGGCCACGGGCGAACGCGGCGAGATTCTCGTCAACGCGAGCTTCGGCTTGGGTGAGGCGGTGGTCGGCGGCCAGGTCACACCGGATACCTTCGTGGTCGACCGGGAGACCTTGTCGGCCAAGGAGACCGTGCTCGGTGCCAAGGACCGGATGGTTGTTGTCGAGGCAGGGCAGGGAACCCGCATCGAGGCGGTTCCCGAGCAACGCCAACGTGCCGCCTCGCTCCCGGCGGACCGGGTTTCGGAACTCGCTGCCCTGGCCACCGACGTGGAGCGTACGTTTTCGGGCGTACCCCAGGACATCGAGTGGGCCTATTGCGACGCCACGGGATTTGTCCTTCTGCAATCACGCCCGATCACGAATCTACCCTCGCCGCCTCCAAGAGACGTGACGTGGCCGGAGATACCCGGTGCCCAGCTCCTGAAGCGCCAGGTGGCGGAGAACATGCCCGACCCCCTGTCGCCGCTCTTCGAGGACCTCTACCTGCGAGCGATCTACGACGTGCAAGACTGGCCCGAGGGCTGGGAGTGGAAGGGCAACCAAACCCGCAATTGGATGAAGAACTTCGTGATCATCACGGTCAACGGCTACGCCTATCAGCCGATCTACCACGGCGGCGCGGACCAGTGGGAAAAGCACATGGCGAAGGTTCGCTCGACCCAGAAGCGGCGTTCCTGGTGGGCAAACTTCAAGGCCACGTTCGCCATGCCCGCGTTCATGATCACCGATCTCAAGGGCGGTCAGCCACCACGTCTGGTCTACCTGTTCGCGAAAACCTTCCGGACATTCCGCAAGTACCCGGCGATCATCCGGTGGCAACGCGAGCAGTTGCCGGACTACCTGGCGGTTATCGGCGCTTGGGAGGGCCGGGATCCGGCGGGTATCCCGGACGATGAGCTACTGGCCGGGATGAAGTCGTTGACGCTGGCGGAGGCGCGCTACTGGCTGGCCTTGCGCAGTGTGATCGGTACCGCCAAGGTCACCGACGGCGGCTTCCAGCGCTTCCTGGTGGAGAACGCCCCGGATGGCGAGTTCATCAGCGGTAGCTTCCTGTCCGGCTTTCCCTCCAGGACGTTGGACGCCGAGTTCGCCATGCGCGCCATCGCCGAGGGGATCCGCTCGAACCCGGCATTGCGGGAACTGGTGATCGTCACGCCCGCCCGGCGCTTGCTGGCGGCGTTGCGGGAACAAGCGGATGCAGGCCCCGCCTGCGCTGCCATCGACGCCTACCTGCACGACTACGGGAGACAGGTCTTCGACCTCGACTTCGTCACCCCGGCCTTGGCCGAGGATCCCGAACCGTTCGCGGTGAGTCTGAAAGCGCTCGTGCGAGACCCCGGGCACGACCTCGCCACCCGTCAGAAGGAGGTGGCCCGGGTTCGGCGAAGGAACTTCGGCGCGGCATTGCGATCGTTCAAGGGTAGACGGCGCATCGACTTCCTGTTCGCCTATTGGACCGCGCGCGTCAACTATCCGGCCCGGGAGGAAGCACTGTTCCACATGGGCCTGGCGTGGTCCACTTTCCGGCCCCTCGCCCTCGAACTGGGGCGACGCCTCGTGGAATCGGGCACCTTCCGCCATGCTGACGACGTGTTCCACGTCGCCAGCGAAGACCTGGCGTTGGCGATCGACGCCAAGGCGAACGGACTCGCCCGGCCCGAACTGGGTGTCAAAGCCGAGGAACAGCGCCAGCTTCGGGCGTTGCGCTTCCGCATGGACCAGCCGGCGGCGATTCCGCCCACGACGGGAAAGGACCCCTGGTCCACGGTGATCAGCAACAGCGACGACGAGGCCGTGTTGCGCGGCTTCGCAGTGTCGCCTGGGACGGTAACCGGTGTCGCCAGCGTCGTCATGACACCGAACGACTTCGACAAGATGAAGCCGGGGACGATCCTGGTCTGCCCGTTGACCACGCCGGCCTGGACGCAGTTGTTCCCCCAGGCGGTCGGCCTCGCCACCGACATCGGCAGCATTCTCGCCCACGGTTCCATCGTGGCCCGGGAATACGGCATTCCCGCCGTCCTCGGCATCGGCGACGTCACCCAACGGGTGAAGTCAGGTCAGAGAATCGCGGTCGACGGCAACCGGGGGACGGTCACGATCCTGGATTCGTAGGAGTCCGCCAGCCCTGCAGAACTGTGGAAGCCTCGCCCGCCATGGCCACGCGCATGGTCTTCAGGCCCAATTGACTACTTCGAGATCGGGCACGCGGGAGAACTCCCTGACGTTATTGGTGACCAAGGTCGCCGCCATGCTCCTCGCATGGGCGGCGATCAGCAAGTCGTTGGAGCCGATGGGGGTGCCGCGCCGGGTGAGTTGCTCGCGGATGTCGCCGTAGTGTCGGCCGGCCTCCGGGCCGAACGCTTCAACGTCCAGCCCTTCGAGGAAGTGCTCAAGTCCCGCTCGGTTGCTGTCCGCGTGGGCGGAGTGCTCTACGCCATACCAAAGCTCGGCGTGACAGATCGCGGATATGCAGATCTCGCGGGAGTGCTCCACGAAGTTCGCTTCCAACGCCTTGTTTTGCGCTTTGAGGGCGTACACGCAGATGTCCGTGTCCAACATGTACATCAGTCCCAGCCCTTGCGTTCTTGGAGCGGCGGCTGTACGCGAGGCGGCAGGCTGACGGGCTCACGCGACTCGAAGTAGCTGGTCCAATCCTTCCCCAATGGCCGCAAGGTCACCGTGTCGCCGCGCTTGACGACCTCCACCTCAGCCACACGAAATCGACACGGCGCGGGCAGCCGAACGGCCTGGCTGCGTCCGTTCCAGAAAACCTTCGCTTTGCCGACGTAATCTGTCGCTTGGTCCATCCTCTTCCTCACAACCGACTGACGATCCGCAGTCAGCGTAACGCCGGGCATGGTGTATATCAAGAGATGTATCGTCGGCAGGCGGCATCCGTCGTCCGGCTCATTGACTCGACAGGCGCATACGCCGGACACGTCGCCGTCTCATAGGTTCACCACCATCTTGCCGGTATTCGCGCCGGTGAACAGTCCAATGAACGCCTCGGGTGCCTTGTCG
>CAZJRX010000127.1:6623-7845 GCA_964548145.1 uncultured Pseudomonadales bacterium
CTTCGCCACTGGCTATCCACGCCGTCATATCGCGCATGAAGTCTTGGCGGAGATGGTTGAAGTTCGAAACGATGAAGCCACGCAGCGTCAATCCCATGCCGATGGCGATGGCCAGATTGTTGGGACCCGGAACCGGTGCCGTGGCGTTGTACTGGGCGATGGCCCCGCACAGCGCGAGTCGGCCGTTGGGTCGCATGCAGTTCAGCGCTGCCTGCAGGTGGTCGCCGCCGACGTTGTCGAAGTAGACATCGATGCCCTGCGGGGCGCCTTCGAAGATTTGTCGTTCCAGGTGACCGTCGTGGTAGTCGAAGGCATGATCGAAACCGAGATCCGCCGTGAGGTGGCGGACTTTCTCGGCGCTGCCGGCACTGCCGACAACCGTGCATCCCTTGACCTTCGCGATCTGGCCGACGGCGCTGCCCACCGCGCCAGCGGCGCCGGAGACGAATACCGATTCTCCATCGGCAAGTTCGGCGACCTCGAGGAGACCCGCGTAGGCGGTCATGCCGGGCATGCCCAGGATGCCGAGATAGGCCGATGCGGGCGCCTTCAGTTCACCAAGCGGGCGTAGACCGGCACCCTTCGCGACGAACGCTTCCCGCCAGCCGAGATGTGACTCGACGTATTCGCCTTCCTTGAGGTCGGTTTGGTTGGAACGTTCCACGCGCCCGATGGCGCCGCCCGTGAGCGTGTCGCCGATCGCGAACGGCGGGGTGTAGGACTTGCGGTCGATCATGCGGCCGCGCATGTAGGGATCGACCGACATGCAGACATTCCGCACCAGCACTTCGCCAGCCCCTGGACTCGGCACCTCCACCTCGCGGACTTCGAAATCCTCGACCTTCGGCATTCCGACGGGACGGTTGGCAAGCACGACTTCCCGTGACTTCATGGACGCATTACTCCTTGTTCGGAACCAAGCATGATAGCGTCCATCGGGCCGGACTGTGCTCCAGACGCCGGAGGTTAAGGGACGACCGGCGGAAATTTGCCGCCACACCCCACCCGGATCGGGAACATCGCCCGTTTCAAACCGGGGCAGAGTTGCGTTTCCCACCCTTCGCCCAGCCCTCCGGCTGTCGGGGGACCAGCTCGTGGACGAAGCGTGGAAAACCACGACCGCCGTCACCTTTGGTCGGGGTGGGGGCGGCCGGATCGAATGTCAACTCCACATCATCGGAAACCGACCCCAGCAACACGAAAAGCCGACCCCCCTCTCGAT
>CAZJRX010000127.1:7921-10058 GCA_964548145.1 uncultured Pseudomonadales bacterium
GTTATCCACGCTTTGTCCACGGCGACGATCCCCAGTCAATCAAGTCGCGGTGGTCAAAGGGTGGATAACCCCCTCGACAACCTCGGCCGATGCCCGTGTCCGGTCGAGCCCAGTCGTCGCCGAGCGGGTTGATAGCGACGAGTCAAAGCAAGCCGACGGGCATGCGCCGAGCTGCCCTTTCAGTACTCGGTTTCGACCACTCGGAATCGAAGGTTGGGAAGTTGTGCGATGGCGGTGAGGGCACCGTCCCTCGGCAGTGGGAAATGGGTCGCCCCGATTCGGGTTTCGCCCCACGTTGGATCCACGCCGCGCCAGGATCCTTCGATGGCGACCTCGTTCCAGGCGTGCAGCGCGAAGGCTTGGGACTCGCTCAAGTAGGCGAGGCCGATGACGGTGCGTGCCGGCAAGCCCGTCGCCCGTGCCAAGGTCGCATAAAGGTCCGCAAACTCGGTGCAGTCACCGCGCCTGTCGCGGAGGGTGTCGAATACGGTGCGCCCGCCAGCGGTGTCGCGGTAGCGCAGGTGGCGGTGTACGAACAGGGTTAGCGCGTTGGCCTTCTTGCGGGCGTCCTCGAGGTCGCCCACGACGCGACTCGCCAGATCGTGGACTTCGGGAGCATCTGCGGGATAGTTGACCGTGGCGAGGACGGCCGCATCGAGTTCGGCGTTGGTCGCGGGTCTCCTCGGGTCGGCTTCGGCCGAGAGCGTGCCTGCGCGCGTCGCTCCTGGCCAGTCGATGGCGCGGCCGTCTTCGCTGTCGAGCGCAACCACCAGACGTTTCAGGGCCCTGGGGTTCGTTATCGGCCGGTCCACGCCGACACGGTGTTCAGCGGACGCGAAGAGGGGCGGGGTCTGCTCCCAGATGCGGGCGGTTGCTTCATCCTCCACCCGATGCAGGCTGATGAGGTCGCCGGAGTCCATACGCAATGGCGCAAGGTCGTTTCCCATGCGGATCCGTGTCGTGCTTGGCGCGGCGGCTGCGTCGCGAGCCTCCTTGGCGACCTCGAATTCGCCGGCGCGGCTGGCGAGGATTCGCCAGCGGTCGGTGGCGATCGACAAACTGTCGAAGTCGACGGAACGGGCGGCGTGTACTTCGCCGGGTTGCGGTGCCTCGGTGGCCAACCAACGTTCCACGGCGAGGTAGTCGCCCAGTTCCAAGTCCGAGTCGACGTCGAGATACCGGGACGATCCTGATTCGACGACTTGGGCCCTGCTGTCGGCGATGACGACCTGCGTCTCGACATGCTCGCCCTTCGACGATGCATGTTCCGCCCGAAGCAGTTGGTGGGGGGAACGACGGGCAAAGACCAGCCGGTCTTCGATTCGCGAGTCCACGTCGTCTACAAGCTTGAAGTGCAGGGTTCGGCGGAACTCGAAATCACCCTCGTCGGTCCGTCCGGCTTCGGACCGGTAGTGTCCGATGGGCGTGTGCCGAAACGTGACCGCATACCACCGTTCGCCGGCGAGTCGGGTGGCCACGTCGGCGTCGATCGTGCCGGGGCGGAAATGCCAGATTGTCGCCGCGAAGACGGTTAGGAGCAGCGTCACCACCACGCCGCCGATGAGGCTGGTCGCGAGTCCGACTTTCCGTTGGGCAGACGCCGGACGACGCGGGGCTTTGCGAGGCGTTCGTGCGTCGGATGGCGAGGATCTACGCTGCATTGCCGCAACCTATCACAACGCGCTCGGAGTCGTTGGGAGTCGGTGGGGACACCCACCGAGGCTCCTGGGAGTCAGTGGGGGAGTCAGTGGGGACACCCACCGAGGCTCCGGGACAGTGGGGACACCCGCCGAGGCTCCTTACCCGCAGACGACGAACGAACCGCTCTATATCCGCCAATCGTCGTCTTCAACCCTGACGAGGCAAATCCCCTGCACACGGTGCCTGGGCAAATCTGCTTCAAAGGCGACCGTGGCACCGGTGGGGCCGGCCTGAAGCGCTCGCACATTGCGCGAGTCCGGCGGTGTTTCCGGTAAACGGCGTTGCAGGTGCGCGGCGTCGGCGAAAACCTCGACACGACCGGGATGAATCACCAGGTAGGGAAAGTGGAAGTGTTGCGCACAGGCTGAATTGTCGGCACCGACTGGATCGGACATGTCCGTTCGTCGATGAAACGCCCAGCAAGCGTAGCGGGCCT
>CAZJRX010000128.1:0-9998 GCA_964548145.1 uncultured Pseudomonadales bacterium
ATGGCGCCGCGAGAGGCATGCACCCGCTCAACTCGTTCTCGGCTGCCGGCCCGGATGCCGAAATGCTCGTGGCTGGTCAGACCGGATCGGACGTCTACGCGCCCATCACGGAGTTGGCACGTCGTGGCGGGAACATCCTTTTGATGGGCGTAGGGCTTGAATCGATGACGGCAATACATGCCGCCGAGGAAATGGCTGGCCGACGACTATTCCGACGTTGGGCCAATGGTCCCCACGGGGACGCGGTCGCCGTAACGGTGGGTGGTTGCTCGCGCGGCTTTGGAGCGTTCGACGAGGTGCTCGGCGAAGTCGAGCGGCGCGCACGCGTGGGTCGCAGCGTCTGGCGCGTTTTTCCGGCCGAATCTGCCATCGCGCTCGCAACCTCGGCAATCCAAGCACTACCCGAGCGGACCCGGTGCGACCTAGACCAGTGCATACGTTGCGCCGACGCGATTGCCGGAGGGCCGCGTCTGCCTACTTAGAGTGGCTTCACAGGCGTAGCGTCCGATCTCGGGGAGTCTGACAACCCAATCGATACCCCAACCCAGCGCTGGCAAATCACCGGTCACCCCCTTCGGACGACCACGACTCGGCCTCGCGAGCAATTTTCTCGTAGGCGGCGACCTTGGCCTCGATGTAATCGGCACGGGTCGGGGCAGCGCTGTCGGCCCGCCGCTTGGCTGCCGCCAGCCAGCTAGCTCTCTCGGGATGCGACAACAGGTAGTCACGGGTTGCGAGGTGGACGCGCAGTGCCGGAGAACCGGTTTCGCAGGCATAGAGATGATGCGGACGAAGTAGCGCCGCACGAGAACCCTCGCGTGGTGTGAAGGCTTCTCGGGTCGGGATGCCGCGGTCTCCCTGGTGGTCGTAGCCCGCCTCCGCCAGCCAGTCGATGACTCGTTTCATCGATCCGTGCGGGCACTCTATGTCGATGTCGACAATGTCCTTCGCCGGCATGCCGGGAACCGATGTACTGCCGACGTGGTGAACGCTGCAGCCGCAGGGAAGGGTCGTTCCTAAAAACCGGGCGATGTCCCCAAAGTCGTCGGACCAAGCTTCGGTGTATTCGCGGATGTACTCCATCGCGCAGAAAACATACCAGATGGAAGCCGGGCAAGGAGCGGCTGCCGGCATTGCTGCTTGAGGACCGGTCAGGCAGCGCGGGCCGCATAGAGTCACGCTAATGGTCCGTAGCCGTTCCCTCTGCTTCGACCGAGTTCTCTACAGCCTCTAGAGTGTATGGGCCGGGACGTCGACGTGGTGTTCATCGGGACGGGACAAGCCCGTCCGCTACGGCACCGCGTCGGCTGCCGAAATCGACGACGCCTGCCCGTTCCACCACGTCCCAACGCGGAAAGATGGCTAGCGCGTCTCCCGAGTACGGGAGCCGTCCAGGAGCAGTTCGATGCGCTGTACCAAATGCAACCTGCGTGCGAACATCAAGGGCACCCAAGGAATCTAGACAACGATTCCGGTACCGCCGCGACGCGGATCGCCAACGGCGAGGAAACGACCGTGCTGCTCGCCTGCGATGTGGACGCCACCGAAGAACAGGTTCCTTCGTCCCCAGTGTTCCACGTCGTCGAACGCGTCTTCGAGCAAGGACTCGGTCTCAGGCGAAAAGCCGCTCTCCAGGTTAAGCAGGTCGCCTTCCACGTGCAGCCGGGGTGCCATCACCGCGGCCTCGGGTGACAAGCCCGCCCGCACGAGATGGTCGATAGTCTGGACGATGGCGCTGCGGATTCGCTTCGACCCGCCGGTGCCCACCACGAGTCGCTGGTCCGCGGTCTCCACGAATGTCGGTGCCATCATCGATGCGAGGCGCGAGTCCGGCGTCCAGTTGTGGAAACCGCCCGGATTGATGTCCTCCTCGCCCAGCATGTTGTTCAACGGGATTCCCGTTCCGGGAATGAAGCGCCCGCAGCCTTCCCCGTTGGAGACCGTCATGGCCGCCAGGTTGCCCCCGCCGTCCGCGACGCTGATGTGGGTGGTGCCGCGCCGGGCGTGGGCGCGTCCGTGCATCGCGTCCCGGTAGCGGGCGACGAGTTCGGCGTCGAACTCCGCCACCGTGCCGGACTCGAGGCGAGCCTGGTTCGTCAACCGCATGGCGTCGGCGAGGTTCGCGATGCGCTGGGTCTCATTCTCGGGCTCGGTGTCCTCGAGCAAACCGAGGGTCAGCGCAATAAGCACGCCGCCCGTGGACGGCAGGGGATTCGTTGCGATTCGTGCGCCCCTGTAGCGCAGGGCAAGGGGTTTGCGTCGAATCGTCCGGTAGCTCGCGAGGTCTCCGGGACGAATCTGGCCTCCCGCGCGGCACAGTTCGACCAGACTGGCGGCCATCTCGCCCGCGTAGAAGACGTCTGCACCTTCGTCGCGCAAGGTCTCGAAGGAAGCGGCCAGTTCGCCTTGGCGCAGGATGTCCCCTTCGCCCAGCGGACGCTTGCCGCCCGCCGCGTACACGCCTCGGACATCCTCGTTGGCGCAGCAGATCGGGGCCACCGTATCCAACATGTACGCTTGCAGAGGCGTCACGCTAACACCCGTGCGGGCCGCATCGATGGCGGGCTGCATTAGGCGGGCCATGGGCAGGCGGCACAGATCCGCGTGAATGTCGAACAGCCCGCGCACGTAGCCCGGCGTGGCGGCAGCGCCGACGCCAATGTGGAATTCCTGCCTCACCCCGCCGAAGTCCACTTCGATGTCGTAGAAGTCGAGGGTGTCCGGCACCTGCTTCGCCAAGGGCGTCTGGACGAAGAAGTCATAGACCACCGGATCGCCGCTTGCCGGGTGCGCGAGCAGGAAGCCGCCGCCGGCGAGGGAGGCGAGGATGGGCTCGCATACACAAGCGGCGCATTGCGCGGCGACGACGGCGTCGAAGGCGTTGCCACCGTCCCGGAGGACTTCGGCGGCAGCGGCAGCCGTCACCGGGTGTCCGCAGGCGACGGCACCCGTTTTCTTGTTAGCCAATGGCACCCTTGAGTCGATCTACGAAGACCCTTGTGTCAGCGAAGTAGCTCGGATACGCGTCGCGCAGCGTCTCGATCGAGGCGACTCTGACGAGAACCGTGTCGGCACCGGGGAAGTGCTCGATGGCCGCTTCCACCTCTTCGAACGCGCGTATCGCCTCTTCGCGCTCGTCTTCCGCGTACTCGTTCCAGCGTACCCGGGCAACGTCGGCGGACATCGGGTCGACAATGATGTGGAAGTACTCCGCCCGGCCATTCCGGACGTGGCCTTCAAGCACCCGTAGCGTCTCGCGGTACCTTTCGAGTCGCGCCACCGCATCCGCCGCCTGCGAGACCTCCGCGAGCTCCTCCCGGACCGCCCTCCTTGTCGGTGGCGTTGCTGGCACAAGGGGCTGCTCTTCCGTGAACGCCATCTCGGAGGCCATAAGCGCGAACAGTCGGAGCCAGCGGCTGTCCCCAACGCTGGACTTGAGCGCTTCGCCCGAGAAAATCGCCGCCGTTTCAACAGCAGTGGCCCACACATGCTGCAAGCGTGAGCGAAGCTGTATTTCGATCCGCATTCCCCCGAAGACCTCTTCGTTCCGGCATTCCGACTGAAACCGGCTCACGAGGTGGATTCCGCGATAGCCGCTGTCTCTCGGTTCAGCGATGTAGTCGTCGGTGTGGACCACGGTATGCTGCGAGGACTCGCTCACATACCGGCCCGCGATCGTCAGGACATCCTCGGCGAGCGGCAGTACGGCTCGACATCCGCCGACATCCTGCATCCGGGCCAGGTTCATGCTGGGGAACCGTCGGAGCTTGGCGTCGATGGACGAGAGACGCTTCAAGCGTTGTGCCACGAGCGCGTTCTCGCCGAATTCAGCGACTCTCCGTTGAAGTTCCAGTCGAACGCGGTCCAACGGCAAGCTGTGCGCGGCCCGCCAGTTGTTGACGACCGCACGGGCACTCCGCAGTTCCTCCGGTGAGCTTGACGGCGAGATCAGCACATCGCCTGCCGCGTTGACCCGACTCCGAGAGTATCGGGGTTCGGGCCACGCTCCTTCCCCCTTCGATGCCTTCACCATGTGTCCTCGCGCGGGAGCGACGCAGCCTGAAGTGCCCGTACACCCTCGTCGAGTGCCGAAGCGCCGTGATCGCCGGCGTAGATCTCGTTCAGCCGTTGTGTGACGTTCTCGCGGGAGTGGCGCGGCAGGAACTCCGAGACTGCCGTGGCGAAGAGTTCACTCCGCGACATCCCAAGCGCCCGCGCAGTCCGTTCCGCAGGCTCGAGTATCTCATCCCGAATGAAGATGACCGTTTTCATTAAGGGTGAGTATGACAATGACGATAGCAGGCGCAACAGCAGCGAGTCCGACCAGCGTCCGCCGATGTCGACAGGCTTTCGTGCCTTCGCGTACACTGCAAGCCGTTGTCGGGGAGCCTTCGGGCTGAGACGCCAGTCTTCGACGAGGACTAGGCGGACCCGCTGAACCTGATCCGGCTAATACCGGCGTAGGGAACAATGCCCCCGACGCAAGCGTTAACCAGCGGTGGCTGCCCATTGGCCGCCGCAGCAAGGGGGCTTCGATGGCTTACGTTACCGACGATCTTTCCGCCACGGCGCAGCTCGACCCGGAGATGCGCCGACCGCTGACCAGTTCGCGCAAGGTCGGCGTTGCCGGGACCCAGCCCGGGGTCGACGTCAAGATGCGCGAAATCACCCTGTCGCCAACGCCGGTGCTCGGCAACGGCGGGCAGTCGCGCTTGGCGCCGAACGCGCCGGTACGCGTCTACGACACCTCCGGACCGTACACGGATACCGACGTCGAGATCGACATTCGGCGCGGCGTGCCGAGACTGCGGGAGGCCTGGATCGAAGCCCGCGGTGATACCGAGAAGCTCGACGCGTTCTCGTCCCGGTATACCCGGGAGCGCAACGGCGACGAGGGCCTCGACCGCCTGCGCTTCCGCGACATTCCCCTGCCGAGGCGCGCCAAGGCCGGCAGGAACGTGAGTCAGATGCACTACGCCCGCCAAGGCATCGTGACGCCGGAGATGGAATACATCGCCATCCGCGAGAACCTCGCGCGCGCCAACCCGGACGCCGATTTCAGCCAGCATGTGGGTCAGCACTTCGGCGCCCGGTTGCCGAAGGAGATCACGCCGGAGTTCGTGCGCGACGAAGTGGCGGCCGGGCGCGCCATCATTCCGTGCAACATCAATCACCCGGAGTCCGAGCCGATGATCATCGGCCGCAACTTCCTGGTGAAGGTGAACGCCAATATCGGCAACTCCGCCGTGACCTCCAGCATCTCCGAAGAGGTCGAGAAGATGGTCTGGGGCACGCGCTGGGGCGCGGACACCGTGATGGACTTATCCACGGGCAAGCACATCCACGAGACCCGCGAGTGGATCCTGCGCAACTCGCCGGTGCCCATCGGCACGGTGCCCATCTACCAGGCATTGGAGAAGACCAAGGGGGTCGCGGAGGACCTCACCTGGGAGATCTTCCGGGACACGCTGATCGAGCAAGCGGAGCAGGGCGTCGACTACTTCACGATCCACGCCGGCGTTTTGCTGCGCTACGTGCCGCTCACCGCCGAACGCGTCACCGGCATCGTCAGCCGCGGCGGCTCGATCATGGCCAAGTGGTGTCTCGCGCACCACGAGGAGAGTTTCCTCTACACGCACTTCGAGGAAATCTGCGAGATCATGAAGGCCTACGACGTCTCCTTCTCCCTGGGCGACGGCCTGCGTCCCGGCTCGATCGCCGACGCCAACGACGCGGCCCAGTTCGGGGAGTTGGAGACCCTTGGCGAACTTACCGAGATCGCCTGGAAGCACGATGTCCAGACCATGATCGAGGGTCCGGGCCACGTGCCGATGCAACTCATCAAGGAGAACATGGACAAGCAGCTCGAGGTCTGCAAGGAAGCGCCGTTCTACACCTTGGGGCCGCTTACCACCGACATCGCGCCGGGGTACGACCACATCACGTCCGCGATTGGCGCCGCGCAGATCGGCTGGTACGGCTGCGCCATGCTCTGCTACGTGACGCCGAAGGAGCACCTGGGGCTTCCGAACAAGGAGGACGTTCGGGAAGGCATCATGGCCTACAAGGTCGCCGCCCATGCCGCCGACCTCGCCAAGGGCCATCCGGGCGCGCAAATCCGCGACAACGCCGTCTCCAAGGCGCGCTTCGAGTTCCGCTGGGAGGATCAATTCAACCTCGGCCTCGATCCCGACAAGGCCCGCGAGTTCCACGATGAGACGCTCCCCAAGGACTCCGCCAAGGTCGCTCACTTCTGCTCGATGTGCGGGCCCAAGTTCTGCTCGATGAAGATCTCGCAGGAGGTTCGCGAAGCCGCCGGGGTGAACTCCGACCGAATCCGCATGATCGATGTCGAAGCCGAAATGGCTCACAAGGCGGAGGAGTTCAGAGAGCACGGCAGCGAGATATATCAACGCGTATAGGGTTGGTAAGGATTTACTGACATGGACATCGCCATCGCCGGGGCCGGCCTGATGGGACGGTTACTCGGCTGGCGTTTGACCGAGATGGGTCATCGGGTGACGATTTTCGAGCGCAGTGCGCCGGGTGCGCCCGAGAGTGCAGCACACGTCGCCGCCGCGATGCTCGCGCCGATGAGCGAGCTTCCCGACAGCGACCGCGCGGTGTTCGAACTGGGATTGGCGAGCCTCGAGGTCTGGCCGCGTTGGCTCGCCGCCTTGGACGTGGCCCACGGGTTCGGCGGCGCGATTGCCGTGGCGCACCGGTCCGACCATGCGCTGCTCGAGACCTTCGAGCGGATCCTACGTAGCCGAAGCGACGAGCCGCCGACGCGGCTTGATCGGGATTCGCTCAACGAACTCGAGCCCGAACTGGGACCAGCGTTCACCCGCGGTCTTTTTCTGCCCAGCGAAGGATGGATCGACAACCGCGCCTTGCTCCACGCGTTGGAATGCCGCTGCGGCGAGATTCGCTACGGGCAACGCGTCGATCTCGAGGGTGACCCGCTCTGGGAACGCCGGCGGTCGAGTTTCGGCGCCTGGGTCGACTGCCGGGGTGTCGACGCCGACGAGCCCGGTCTACGGGGTGTCCGCGGCGAGGTCATCCGCCTGCGGGCGCAGGAAGTCACCCTCACGCGCCCCATTCGGCTAATGCATCCTCGCTACCAGCTCTATGTGGCACCCCGCGGTAACCACGAGTACGTCGTGGGTGCGACCCAGATCGAGAGCGACAATCGTTCCGGCGTCAGCGTCCGTAGTGCGTTGGAGCTGCTTTCCGCCGCCTTCAGTTTGCACACCGGCTTCGCGGAGGCGGAAATCCTCGCACTCGACGTCGGATTGCGCGCCGCCTTCGACGACAACGTACCCCGGGTGTATTGGCGCGAAGGGATCCTACGGGTCAATGGTCTCTATCGACACGGGTTTCTCGCCGCGCCGGCCCTCGTCGAGACGGCGATCTTGGCGATCGAACAACCGGAGTTGCCCACATGCGCATCAGCGTCAATGGCGAGCTGACCGAGCTCAACGGCATAGACGGCGACACGCCGCGCCTTGACCGGGTACTCATCGGACTCGGCTACAAGGGCCGCAGGGTAGCCGTGGCGGTAAACGAGACATTCGTGCCGCGCAAATCATGGCCGCAACGAACCCTCGAAGCCGGTGATCGGCTCGACGTCGTGGCACCGATCCAGGGAGGGTGACCGTGGCCACTGACCCTTGGCTAATCTACGGCGAGACGCTCAACAGCCGGCTGTTCCTCGGCACGGCCCGGTATCCGTCGCCGAAAGTGATGGCGGACGCCGTGGTGGCCAGCGGAACCGACGTGCTGACCGTCGGCATGCGCCGCCAAGCGCCGAGCGAAGTCGGCGGCGGATCGATCTGGGATCGCATCGCCGGCCTCGGGCGGCGGATCCTTCCCAATACCGCCGGCTGTCACACGGCGACCGAGGCGGTGACGCTTGCCGAAATGGCCCGGGAGATCTTCGCCACCGACTGGATAAAGCTCGAAGTCACCGGCGACGACTACAACCTGCAGCCCGACCCCTACGGATTGATCGACGCCACCCGGCGGCTGATCGAACGCGGCTTCAAGGTATTCCCGTACAGCACCGACGACCTGGTGGTCTGCTCACGCCTGCGCGACCTTGGCTGCGAAGTCGTCATGCCCTGGGGGTCGCCCATCGGCACCGGCAAGGGGCTGCTCAACCCCTACGCACTCGAGACGCTTCGGGCGCGCTTGCCCGACGTCTCGCTGGTGGTGGATGCCGGCATCGGTCTTCCTTCCCACGCCGCACGCGCGATGGAACTCGGCTTCGACGGTGTGCTGCTGAATACGGCAGTCGCCCGGGCCGACGACCCGGTCGATATGGCGAGCGCATTCGCGCACGCCGTAAAAGGCGGACGCATCGCCTACCGTGCCGGTGCCATGGCGGAGTCGGAAACCGCCGAACCCTCGACGCCGGTGGTCGGGACGCCGTTCTGGCACGATCGTCGCGCCTGACGCTCGAATGGCCAAGACACCGATTGCGTGGACCATCGCGGGGTCGGACAGCGGCGGCGGTGCGGGCATCCAAGCGGATATACGCACATTCAACGATTTCGGCCTGCACGCCGCGAGCGTCCTCACCTGCGTCACGGCCCAGAACACGACGGCTCTTACGCACAACCACGTCGTGCCTTCGGCCACGGTCGGCGCCCAGCTACATGCGCTCTGGGACGATCTGCCTCCTGCCGCCATCAAGATCGGCGCACTCGGCAGCACGGACAACGCCACGGCGGTGGTGAACTTCCTGAAGTCGTTGCCAAAAGACAACCGACCGTTCGTCGTTTGGGATCCAGTACGCTACGCGACCGTAGGCACCGCACTTGGAGTACCATCTGACGATACTATCTGCCAACTTCTAGCGTGCATCGATGTCGTAACGCCCAACGGGACCGAACTCGCGGATACGTGGAACATCGACCCGAGAGACCCGGCTATGGCGGCCAAGCTGTTGCGGGACCGTGGTGCCAAACGGGTCTACCTCACCGGCGGCCACGGCGACACGCCGGGACACGACTACTGGGAATCCGAGGATCGGCGATTCTCCATCCAGGGCGAGAGCTTGCCGGGGTCCGGTGCCCACGGCGGCGGCTGTAGCCTTGCGAGCGCCCTCGCGGCCGCAGCGGTGCGGGAAGACGAGGACTCGGCGCCCGTTCTGGCCCACATGTATGTCCACCAGGGCTTACGTGCCATCGCCGGAGGCATCGGCAACCTCGGCGCGGGGCGCCCGCCGCTTCCGCATCAAGGCTGGCCAGCCGATATCGAGGACCTGCCCCGGGTTGTCGACACCGACCGGAGCGCCGTGGCCGGCTTTCCCCCGCTTTCCGATCCGATCGGGCTTTACGCCGTCGTGGGTACCGCCGACTGGGTCGAACGGTGCGTGGAGCTCGGCCTCGACACCGTTCAACTGCGCATCAAGAACCAATCCGGATCCAGCCGCCGCCAAGCCGTCGAACGGAGCGTCGCTGCGACCCGGGATTCCAACACTCGGTTGTTCATCAACGACCACTGGCGTCAGGCGATCGACGCCGGCGCCTACGGCGTCCACCTTGGCCAGGAGGATCTGACCGACGCCGACCTGCCCGCCATTGCCGCAGCCGGCATTCGCCTGGGCGTCAGCACCCACAGCTACTACGAGATCGCTCGCGCCCACGCCCTGTCACCGAGCTACGTCGCCATTGGACCAGTTTTCGCCACGACGACCAAGCCAATGAAGTTCGCACCCCAGGGCATCCCTAGGCTGCAGCGCTGGGTGGACCTCCTCAAAGGTCGCTACCCGCTAACCGCCATCGGGGGCATCGACATAGAACGTGCGACCGGCGTTATGGCCACGGGAGTCCGCAGCATCGCCGTTGTTCGAGCGATCACCGAGGCACAGCATCCCGCCAGGGCGGTCGCCGACCTGCGCGCCGCCATGCGCCGTGGACACGCCAACGTGCGCTAACCCGCATTTCTCACCAGTGGCCGCGATGATCGCCGAGGATTTTGGTTCCGTGCGC
>CAZJRX010000129.1:0-9951 GCA_964548145.1 uncultured Pseudomonadales bacterium
GCGGGTGGTTCCAATGGGTCGTGCCGTCCTGATGCCAGGCGACGGAGGTGCCGAGGCCCGGTTCCTTGATCCAGATCGAGTCCGCGAAGGGTGTGAAATCGGATCCGTTGATCGCCTCGGCTACGCGGAGCAGATCCGGATGGCCGTAAAGCCGAAGGCAGGCGTCCATGCCCTGGAAGATGCCGTACACGAAATACAGGATCTCGTCCGGGGCGTCCTGCGGCGGCTCGGGCTCGTGCATTCTCGCCGGATGCCTGCCGTAGTTCTGGTCGGTGCCGCCGTACGGATCCGATAACGGCTTCCCGAACGCGAAGGCCGGCCTGGCCCGGTCCTGGCCGAAGGCGGGACGAGCTTCGCCATCGAGCGCCGAATCGCGACCGGCTGGCGCATGGGTCAGCAACTCGGCGAGATCGGCGTCCAGTTCGCGTACTTCCAGATCGCTGAGCGCGCCCTCAAATACGTAGAAGCCACATCGCCGATAGGCCGCGTCAATCTCCGGGTGCAGGCCGCCGTCATCCGTGAACCGAATCGGCCCCCGGTTGCCGAGCGCGAATGCCCGCGTCCGTCCCGTCCGAAAATAACCGTCCATCCCTCGCTCAACCTCGTAGGGGACGGGCTTGTCCCGTCCCGAATTCAAACCGATGCGTCCCGACCCGTTGCTGAGGAGCTAGGCGTGGTGCCGTAGTACTTGCCCGGCGCAGGCATCGGTCAAGTCGCCGTCGATGACGTGGAACTCGCCGTTTACCAAGGTCGCCTTGTAGCCAATGCTTCCCTGGGTCAGTCGCTCGGCACCCGCCGGGAAGTCGGCCACCCGGTAGGGATGCGCTTCCGCGACGGTGTCGGCGTCGAACACGTTGATGTCCGCCCGCATACCGGCAGTAAGGGCGCCGCGATCCTTGAGGCCAAGTATTCTGGCTGGCCCGCTGGTCATGCGCTGGATGCCCTGGCCCATCGTGTAAAGACCGTCTTCGCGAATCCAATGGGACAGGACGAACGTCGCCCAGCCCGCATCCATGACCATGCCGACATGGGCGCCGGCATCGCCGACGCCCGGGAATACACCGCCGTCGAAGAGGTCGCGCAGTGCTTTCATGTTCTGGTTTTCGCCGATGTGGTTGAAGAGCGCCGCGCCGTTGGTTTCGTCGGACAGGCGCAGGAACGTCTCGGACCAGTGCTCGCCGGCGGCCTCCGCCATGGCGGCGAGGTTGTTGTGGCTGCCTTGGGAATGGTCGGGCGAGACGCCGTTGCCGAGGTAGTACATCCAACCCGGTCGCGCCCAGCCCTTCGGTTCCTGTGCTTCGCTGATCAGTCGCGCCCGGAACCCGGGATCGCGAATGGCCTCGAGCTTGGCTTCGAGGTCCATCCGACGCAGCTTGTCCCAGGTCTCGCCGGCACCGGGAATGAGCCCTTGGAGGCCGATCAGGGCACCGCTGCCGCGCACCTGGGCGACACCGGACAAATCTCGGCCCTGGGCAACCTTGCGGATCGCCGCCAAGCGTTTCTGGCCCGCATCGTCGTCGAATCCCTGTAACGTCGAGTTGAAGAGCATCCGCGCCCCGGTGGCGCCGACGACGTGGTCGACGTGATCGAAGCGCATGCCGACATGCTGGTAGAGCGCATCGCGCCGGGCGACCTCGTTGCCGATCAGCACCAGTTCGTCGAGTTCGGCCAGGGTTCCGGGCACGGCGCGTCCGTCGGGGATCCGGTGGCCGCGATAACGGTTCGATGAGAAACCCACGGCACCCCGGTCGATGGCCTCGCCGACCAGGCGCGCCATCTGCTGTTTCTCGTCGTCGGTGGCGTCCTCCTCGACCCCGCGCTCGCCCATCACGAAATAGCGCAACGCGCCGTGGCCGATCATCCCCGCGATGTTGATCCCTGGGCCGAGACGTTCCACCGAGTCCAGGTAGTCGCCGTAGTGAACCCAGTCCCAGGGTAGCCCGGTGAGGATGGACTGACGGGGAATGTCCTCCACGGTCTCCATCATGCCGGCGAGCAGTTCTCGATCCTCGGGTCGGCAGGGCGCGAAGGTCACGCCGCAGTTGCCGATCAGGGCGGTGGTGACGCCGTGGCAGGACACGGGCGAGACGTGCGGATCCCAGCAGATCTGCGCATCGAGATGCGTGTGCATGTCGATGAAGCCGGGAGTGACGGTCAGACCGTCGGCCTTGAGCTCGCGCTTGCCCGCGGCATCCACCTTGCCGACAGCGGTGATGGTCCCCGAGTCGACCGCCAAGTCGCCCGGTACGGGTTCACCGCCCAGGCCGTCGACCAGTTGACCGCCCCGGATAACGAGTTCGTGAGTCATAGTTCCCCTCCTTGACACCGTGATTCTAAACCCGTTGTGCGGCGCTTGTTCACGTCGCTGTCGCCATGGCGTTCTGTTTCCCTCGATCATCCGCGAAGGTGAGCGCACCAGCCGGAATCGCCGATGACAGAATCGCCGATGGCGTGGACATCCCCCGGCGTGCGTGTAACCCTTGCCGTTTCGACACTCGCACCTAAGGATTCGCCAGATGGGATTCGCACTGTCCTCGATGCAACTCACCAGTTCGGCTTTCGCAACCGGCGGCGCGATTCCGAGCAAACACACGGGGGAGGGCGTGGACGTGTCGCCGGAACTGTCCTGGACCGATGCCCCCCAGGGAACGAAGTCCTTCGCCGTCATCTGCCACGACCCGGACGCGCCCCTGGTCACGCCGGGGCGCTACGGCTACGTGCATTGGGTTCTCTACAACATTCCGGGCTCGACCACGGGACTGGCCGAAGGCACCGACGAACACACCCAAGGGGTGAGCGACTTCGGCAAACCGGGCTACGGCGGACCCATGCCGCCGGAAGGACACGGCGTACACAACTACTTCTTCTGGGTCTTGGCCCTCGATACCAGCCTAGACCTAGAAGCGGGTCTGGGCATGTGGGACCTGCTTGAGAGAATCGAACCCAACGTGATTGGCATGAACCGCCTGGTGGGCACCTACCGGCGGGGGTGACGGTGCCGATGAGGGGCGGTATGGTTGCCGCCCTTCGCTCGTGAGCCCCGGTGGCACAGTTGGATAGCGCGGCCGCCTCCTAAGCGGCAGGTCCCAGGTTCGAATCCTGGCCGGGGCGCCAATGTCGTTGTTCTCCGGGTCGTCCTTCATTCGACCTTCGGTCATAACGAGACCCTCGGAGAAGCTGGTTGTCAATCTGCACCTCCAAAACCTGTCAACGCGCTCCTGTACTCGGTCCGGCGGTCGCTGGTGGACAAACCGGGCGTGCCGCAGACTTTCTCCTGTGCGGGTGGGACTCTATCAACGACATCAACGAACCCAAGTGGAGCTTTTTTCGATGCACTTACACGATGTGACTCCCATGCTCCAGGCCCGTAGCCTGGAGGAGACCGTCGACTTCTACACCCAGTCCCTCGGGTTCTCGCTGGAGGGAACTTGGCCGGCGGAGGGACCGAAGGTCTGGTGCTCGCTACGCGCCGGCGGGGCTTCCCTGATGTTCGTCCAGGCCGATCGCACGACCGAGCCCTCGTTGACCGGCTCGCTGTATTTCCACCCTCCCGATCTGGACGCGCTCTGGCAGAACCTGAAGGGCCGCGTCGACGGTGCGAGTGTGGCGTGGGAACCCGCGACGATGGAACACGGCATGCGCGAGTTCGGGATCCGCGACTGCAATGGATATCTCCTGATCTTCGGGCAGGACGCGTAGGAGCATGTAGTGCAGCTCCTCGACGCCATCCCGATGCTCGAGACCGAGGATGTCGAGGGCACCGCGATCTACTACGTCGAGAGACTTGGGTTCAAGCAGCATGGTCGCTTCCCCGAGATCGGCGCGATGACCTGGGCGAGTCTCAAGCGCGACCGTGCGCAGGTCATGTTCAGTGTTCGGGAGGGCGGTGCTCGGCGTGCGCCGGTGTGGACAGGTGCCATCTACTGCCATGCCCGAGACGTTGGACGTCTATGTGAGGAACTCCGCGGCAATGTGGAAGTGGAGCGGGAACTGAGTACGAACGCCCGCGGCACGCTCGAATTCACGATTCGCGATTGCAACGGTTATCGACTTCGTTTTGGAGAGAGCGCATGACGCTCACTCGAATGGACGTGGTGCTGCAGGTCCGCGAAATCGACGCCTCGCTCGAGTACTACACCAGGACGCTTGGCTTCGAGTTGAAGGGCCGGGCAGGAACGGATGCCGGGAAACGGTTGGACCGAGAGCATGGAACCCACGACTGGGCTCACGTCGAAGCCGGTACCACGAGCTTGGTGTTCGTACCGCTTGAGGATGGTGCCGAGAACAGCGGGCCCGTCATGACCGGAACGATCTACCTGTACCCCCCGGATGTGGACATGGCATGGGACGAACTCAACGAGCGGGTCGAAGTGACTTGGCCGATTCGGACATGGCCGCACGGGATGCGGGACTTCGGGGTGCGTGACTGCAACGGCTACTGGCTGGTCTTTCGATGCGATCAACGCCCTGCCTGAACATGAACGCATCGTCACTGTGATGTTCTACGTCTCCGAGACGCCGCAGAAGGAGATTGCGGAGTTCCTCGAATTGCCGGTTTCGACCGTGAAGAATCGACTCTTCTCGGCGCGCAGGCGATTGCGCGCCGAGATGCTTCCGGTCGTTGCCGAGAGTCTCTGCGATCTGACGCCCTCCATTGAGGACTGCGTGACGGAGCGCATACATCGCATTCTGGATCGCCGAAGGCGAGCGAGCCTGGCGGAGAGTGCGGAGCTCGAGACGCGACATCCGAGGCTAGGTGGAGAAGGCTAGGACTGGCCAGGGCACCACCCGCCGTTTACGCTAGTGTCCGTGGAGTCATTCATTGCCTGCCGTGGGGGTTCGTGACTCGATCAGATCCATCGGTTCTTGTCAGCGAGGACGCGCGGGCTGAGTACTTGGCCTTCGCGTGCCAGTTGGCGGAACTGGCCGGAGAGGCTGTGCTGCCGCACTTCCGGCGTGCTCTTGCCGTTGGCAACAAGGACCGGGAGGGAGGGTACGATCCCGTTACCGAAGCGGATCGGACGGCGGAACGCGCGATGCGGGAGGCAATCCGAAGCCGGTATCCCGCCCACGGCATCCTCGGCGAGGAGTTCGGCCATGATCCGGGTAACGGGCTGACTTGGGTGCTCGACCCCATCGACGGAACCCGTGGTTTCGTGATGGGCCTGCTGCATTGGGGAACGTTGGTCGCGCTTTTCGATGGCCAGCGGCCGGTGGTGGGTGTGATCCACCAGCCCGTTCTGGGAGAGACGTTCGCCGGCGACGGCGTGAACGCGTTCTACAGCCGGGAACGCGAACGGGAACGACGACCGTTGGCGACCCGGGCGTGCGGTGGGTTACGGCATGTGCTCGCCGGCGCGACTGCGCCGGAGATGTTCCGCACCGAGCGCCAGCAGGCGGGATTCGAACGGATCCGCAGCCTGGTGCGCAGTATGCGCTACGGCACCGATTGCTACCTATACGCGATGCTCGCAATGGGACTGGCCGACCTCGTGATCGAGGCGAGGCTGAAACCCTATGACGTCCAGGCGCTGATTCCCGTCGTGGAGGGGGCGGGCGGCGTGATCACCGATTGGGACGGCGGCAATCCGGCGATGGGCGGCGAGGTGTTGGCAACCGGTGACCCGCGGCTACACGAACTGGCGCTCGCCGAGCTACAGGATTGAGTTGGCGGGATGTCGAACAGATCGCACATGCCCACGATGAACACCTGCGACGTCGTACCGCTCAGCACCGACGGGCATAACTTCGTTCGCGCCAAGTCGGTGACTTGACGGTATCCTCGCGAGCACGATGGATCCATTGATACGACGGGCAGGGGACATGCTCGACCGCTACCGGGTGGCCCTAGGGGCTACCCGGGAGTTGCTCGACGACCGATTCGCGCAAGCGGTTGAGCTGATTGCCGATCTGGATTCGATTCTCATCGTTACCGGTCTCGGCAAGAGCGGCCTCGTTGCGCAGAAGGCCGCCGCAACCCTGTCGAGTACGGGAACGCAGGCGGCCTTCGTCCACCCCGTCGAGGCGCTGCACGGGGACCTCGGGATCGTCAGGCCGGGCTCCGCCCTGTTGGCGCTATCCAAAAGTGGCGGCAACGAGGAGACCATTGCCTTCGCTCGGCAATTCAAGGTTGTCGCCAATGGCCAGGTGGTTTCGCTGACGGAACCGGAATCCCGGCTTGCCGCGATCGCCGACATCGCATTGGAGATCCCGCGGCTCCCGGAGATCGACGAATTCGATCTTGCCCCGACGACGAGCGCCGTCACCGCGATGGCGATGTGCGACGTACTCGCGATCCTCGTGCAGCAGGCCAAGGGCTTGACCGACCGGGATTTTGCGAGGTTTCACCCCAGCGGCGCATTGGGCAAGCGGCTTCTGCTGTCCGTTGCCGACGTCATGATTAAAGGGGAGGGCTTGCCGATCATCGATACCGCCTCCCATTTCCCCGACCTGATCTACCGGATTTCGTCGAAGGGCATTGGGATGGCGGTTGTTGTCGACGCCAAGGGGGCCTACGTTGGGGTTGTTACCGATGCCGATATCCGGCGGCTACTGCTCCGGGGCGAGAATGTGCTGCGGCTGACCGTGGCCGAGTGCTACGCCCGTAGTCGGCGGGGCAGCGAGAGCGATGCGCCCGCAGAGGTGGACGGGTCCGCGTCGGCGGATAGCCGGGCCATCGACTGTCTGCGGCAGATGCAGGCCAACCAAATCACGGAGCTCGTCATCCTGGACGCCCAAAGGCCCATTGGCGTCGTCCGGCTGCAGGATCTGATCGCCGCGGGGTTCTGACTGCGGTGGCAATCCTCGATCACGTCGGATTGGCGTGATGGCGAGGTTGGCCAATGTCCCGAATGTGCGTAGGAGAGTGCCGAACTCGGGTCACTCGCGGTCGCCCGCGCCGTATCGTCGTGTGCCTCGGTTAACCAACCTATGAGGTATATGCGATGAAGAAGCAACTGTTGGCCCTGGGCACGGTACTCGCGCTTGCGGGGTTCGCCACGGCGAGCGCGGGCGTGTCCGACGGCGTCGATCCGCGGTCCAGGGTGATCCACATGGCCACGGCGGTGTTGTGCGAGGGCTACGAAGACGGTCTCCGCGTTCGCGAAGTCTGCGTCGAGGGCCACACCGGGTACGTGGTCCAGGAATTCGTCGACGCGACGCTGAGTGCGTTTCCGCACTCGCAGGGAATGCGGTTCCTGAGCCGGTGAAGCAGTGCCGTGTCCCGCGCTCCCGGATCGCCGGGTGGCGCGGGCGCGGCGCGCATTCGATGCAGCACAGGTTACACAGGCGTACCCGGCAGGATGACTGGATGGGGAGCTTTTGCGGGGCGGTTGCCGTCGTCCTAATAGGTGTGGTGGCGGGTCTTGCGATCGCCGACTGGATCAATGCCGCAGCCGTCGAGTCACTGCCCGTACCCCGCTCGGAAGTCGGAGCGCCCGAGAGCGAACGATCGGGCCAGGATCTTTTCGGGTTCATCTTCCGTAGGAACTTGACGGTCTTCGTGACCCTGCTGCTCGGTGTGGTTACGGCCGGGCTTGTTACGGTCGTCGTCCTGCTCGGCAACGGGATCGCCATCGGTCAACTGATCGGCTTCGCGACCGCCACCGGGATGTCGTACGCGACCGTTGCGAACCTGATTCTTCCCCACGGCGTGCTGGAACTCGGCACCCTCTGCATCGCCGGCGCGGTCGGGCTGCGGGGCATTCGCCTGGCGTTCGATCTCGGCGGGCGTGGGTCGGAAGGGTCGCTGGACGTTGACGCCGGGGTGGGGGGCGAGGGTCCGGTCTCTTTTGGCGATGGCGTGCGGCGGCTGCGGCTAGGCCTGGTCTTGGCGTTCGGGGTTGGTGCCTTGGGTCTCGCGGCGGCCATAGAGGCGTTCGTGACGATTGAGATCGCCGAATCGGTGCGGAGGGGAATGTGATGGGGGTGGGCAGATTGGTGGCGGGTCCGATCCTGCCGTTATTGTTCTGGCTTGGTGGCTTCGCCGCCTTCGCGGTGCTGGCCGTCAACGGACTGTTCGCAGGTCCGAACCCGGTGTTCGTGATTGCCCGGGTTACCGCCTACATGGCGGCGGTCGCGGTGGGGGTGATGACAGTAGCCGGAGTCGCGATGTTCGGGCTCGCCTGCGGTGGGATGCTGACCTGGCTCGGCGAACCACTCCGTCCCAAGCTGATCGTCTCGACCATGGGTCGGTCCTTCTGGTGCATGGCGGTATACGCCTGGCTCGGCGCGATCCTGCTGGTTTGGAAGCCGCCGGTGGCATTGACGGTGTTCGAGATGGTGGAGTCCGCGGGCATCGAAGCACGCGTCGGGGAAACCGTCGCGTTCGCGTGGATGGCCCGGCTGCGCTACCTGGCACTCGGTGCCTTCCTCGCCGTCTCGACCTGGTTGCTGGCACGCCGGGCGAGCCCGGTGAACGCCTTGCTTTCGGTCGCCTTCGGCGGCTCGGCCTTGGCGGCGGGCATAGCGGCATTGAACCTATTGGCGGGGGCCGAGCCGGGTTGACCCGTCAGGTTATCTCGGGTCACGAGGGGTAGCGTATTCCGTTGACGAGTGGAGCCTGCTACGGTTTTCCGCGTTGCAGCAGGCGGAAACGACCATCGCCACGATTGCCTCTTGGGATATCGCGAGCCGGCAGGACTATGCGGCCGGTCGCAGCTTCGGTGCCGCTGGGGTGTTCGAGATCATCGAGGGTCGTGTCGAGTACGCCGTCGACCCGGCGGACCGGCGGAACAGCGCAATCGTCGATCTCGAATTCGCACCCCGTGACGGCGATGGCCTGGTTCGGTTCAGCGGCGACTTCACGCTGGTTGCGCCGCGGGACAAGCCTGCGCGCGCCCTGCTGATCGACGTT
This sequence comes from uncultured Pseudomonadales bacterium, assembly GCA_964548145.1. Lineage (GTDB taxonomy): Bacteria > Pseudomonadota > Gammaproteobacteria > Pseudomonadales > Azotimanducaceae > VXYL01. Next base: position 8,855 of record CAZJRX010000129.1, read on the forward strand.
CCCAATCGTGGTCGCCGATTGGCGTTTTCGGCACTTAACAGGGCCCGGCCCGCCGAGTTGCTGGAAGATCCCTGCTCGGCCGGAGATGGTTTCCTGTTCCGCCGGGGATTCGCCGTTGCGTGCATCGGCTGGCAGTGGGATGTGGATGCCGGTCTCGGTTTGACGGCGCCGCCGGTCCTGGTAGACGGCAAGCCGGTCGAGGGAGACGTCGTGTGCCGCGTGCAACCCGGGAGCGACCGCGCGTCGGTATCGTTCGGTCAACTCGGCGATGTGACCTATCCGCCACTCGATCCCGGCGATCCCCACGGGCGCCTCTTCGTTCGGGACGACGACAACGCGCCCCCGGTGGAGATCGATCCCTCGCGCTGGCGATTCGCCCGTGAGCGGGACGGTCTGATCGTGCCCAGCGACCGGTTCATTCACATCGATGGCGGCTTCGAGAAGGGGCGAATCTACACCCTGGTCTACCGGGCGCGCGGCGCACGGGTCACGGGCTGCGGACTGTTGGCATTGCGCGACGCGGCGGCGGACCTGCGTAGTGGGTCGGGCCCGTTGGTGGACGGGGCAGCGCACGTGTTCGCGTTCGGGGCGTCGCAAACCGGTCGAGTGCTGCGCCACCTGCTCCACCTGGGATTGAATACGGATCCCCACGGTGGGCCGGTCTTCGACGGCATGCACATCCACATCGCCGGCGGTCAACGGGGAGATTTCAACCATCGCTTCGCCCAGCCGTCCAGTGCGGGCGTGCCCGGCCCCGGACAGCGGTTCCCGTTTGCGGGCCGATCCACAGCCGACCCGTTGAGCGGCGCGTCGTCGGGTTTGTACGACGCCCTGGAACATGTGCCGAAGATCGTCATCACGAACACCTCCTGGGAGTACTGGCGCGGCGATGCGGCCCTGACCCACGTGGCGCCGGACGGCAGTTGCGACCTCGAGCCGGATCCATCGGAGCGTAACTACCTGTTCGCAGGCACCCACCACGTGAACGGCGTACTGCCGCCGACCAACACCTTCGCGGTGACCGGGGAGAAAGCGCGCCACACCTTCAACATGGTGGATCACTCGCCGCTGGTGCGGGGGGCCTTCGCCAACCTGGC
>CAZJRX010000130.1:0-9905 GCA_964548145.1 uncultured Pseudomonadales bacterium
CGTCCAGTCCGCTAGGCGGCGCCTCGAAGGCATATCGGCCATACGTCGAGAGGCGAAGCCGCCGGCGACGATCTGCATTTCGCCTTCGTCGCCGTGGACTCCCCGCAGTTCACCTTCTACACGCGCGTCTCGGGCCCCGGCGTCCTCATCGAGATCGACAACACGGCGGGCGGCGACCACCTGCATGCCGTGTGGCACCGCCCCGGCGCGGATTTCGGCGAGGATCTCCTGGCCGCGCACCTCGAACGCCACCACGGCGGTCTGGCGCACCGGTAACGCTGCGCGAGATCCGCGCCATGGCGAGTGTGTTGTGGCCGCCCGTCTCTCGGCAACGCAAGCGAAGACGAGCCGCGCCCGTAGGGCCTTCGCCGCACCGACGCGTAGGGGACGGGCTTGTCCCGTCCTCGTTTGGTGCAGAGAGGCAATACGACCGGGGACAAGCCACGCCCGTACGGCCCGATAATCAGCTGCTGGCCAATCCCTGCAGCAAGGCCGTGGTCCGGGCGAAGGATCCGCGACTGTCGTCGCCGGCCGGATACACGCTGGCGATGACCTCGGTAGCGCCCGCGTCGAAATAGGCCTGCAGCTCGGCGGTTACCTCGTCCTCGTTGCCGACCACCGCGATCTCGCCGGCTTGGTCGATTCCTTCCGCATCGAGTTGCCGGCGGTAGTTCGGCAATTGGCCGTAGCCCGCGAAGATCTGAACCGCCCGCGCCGTGGCCTGTGCCTTGTCGTCGTGCACGCAGACGGGCAGCGCAGCGACAACCGCTGGTGCGTCGCGGCCGGCGTCGGCGGCGGCCTTGGTGATTCGCGGCGCGGTATGGTTGGCGATGGTGTTCTTGCCGACCATCCACGTCACGGTGCCATCGGCGACTTCGCCGGCGGCCTTCAGCATCAACGGCGCCAGGGCGGAGACGACCACCTTGAAGGGCGATGCCTCGGGGCAGGCGAAGCCGGTTCGCACCCGGTAGGTCTCGCCCTGGAAGTCGACGCGACCGTCGTTGCCCAATGCCTTGAGAACGGTCACGTACTCGCGCATGTGCAGCGCCGGTCGGTCGTACGCCAAGCCCAAGGCTTCGATGCCGGGTGCATGCGACGGTCCAACCCCGAGTACCAGGCGACCGCCGCACAGCGCGTTGACCGTCGCCGCCTGCTGCGCCAAGGCGCTGGGGTGGCGGGGGTAGGAAGGCACCACCGCCGTGCCGAGTTCGATCCGGCTGGTCTGCTGGCCGGCGAGTGCCAGCATCGTCAGCGCGTCGAACGTGCCCACCTGCGGTGTCCAGTAGCTCGAAAAGCCCTGTTCCTCCTTCTCGACGATCTCGTCCACTAGGCTCGCGAGTGGTTTGCCGCGCCTGACGTTGCCGCCGTAGATGCCTATTCTCATGAAAGCTCCTTGTCGTTGCCGGCGCCATCGCCGGCTGTTGCTTGACGACCCACGATGATAGACGATACGGATCAATCGCCGCCGTGGGGTGATGGCCGTGGGCGGAAAATGGTTGGCCTTGGTTGCGTCTGGCTTGCTTGGGACGACCGCTTGCGGCGCTGATGTCGCCGACCCAACGGTCGAGCAGGTCGCCGAAGAGAAAGCGAGAACCGACACCGAGACGGAGCTCATGGCCGCCTGCTTGGAATACTGCCGGGCGCCGCCTGCCGACTGACCGCAATGCCCGTTCTTGGTGCTATGATGCCCCGCTTTGGGGCATAGGGGTGCCGTTCCGTTTGGAACAGCCGCTCGTTTGGCTTTACGGTCGCGCCCTATGCTCCTGGCGCAGTTGTTGCAATGAGCCTAGTCGAACGTGTGAGAGGACGTCTCGCCGGGTTCTGATGCACAGGTCTTGGCGGGTACGCACCAGCGGGTTCGGCTTGGGCGGGTGTGCTCCCCTCGGAGGCGCGCCGCCCGAAAGTGTTTTTGACTGAGGAGACAATGAAGGGATGAAGACAAAGTTGGAGTACATCTGGCTGGACGGCATAACGCCGACCCAGAGCCTGCGCAGCAAGACGCGGGTGGAGAGGGACTTCGGCGGAACGCTGGAAGAGTGCCCGATGTGGAACTTCGATGGCAGCTCGACGGCCCAGGCCGAGGGCAATGCCTCGGACCTGTTGCTTAAGCCGGCGGCCATCTTCCCGGATCCGTGCCGCAAGGACGCCTTCCTGGTGATGACCGAGGTATTGAACGCCGACGGCACACCCCACGAGTCCAACGGCCGGGCGACCATCGAGGACGACGACGACGATTTCTGGTTCGGCTTCGAGCAGGAGTACTTTCTTTGGGATACCAGCACCAACCTGCCCCCCGGCTTCCCGGCGGGCGGCTATCCTGGACCGCAAGGCGCCTACTACTGCTCCGTCGGTGCCCGCAACGCGTTCGGCCGGGAATGCATCGACGAGCACCTCGATGCTTGTCTCGAGGCCGGCATCAACGTCGAGGGCATCAATGCCGAGGTTGCCGCCGGGCAGTGGGAGTTCCAGGTTTTCGCCAAGGGTGCCGCGCGCGCCGGTGACGAAACCTGGGTGGCGCGCTATCTGGCCGAGCGTACGGGCGAGCAATACGGCTACGCGGTCAACTGGCATCCGAAACCGGTGCTCGGCGACTGGAACGGTTCCGGCATGCACGCGAACTTCTCGAACAGCCCCATGCGCGAGTCCGGCGACGAGGAGACGTTCACCAAGATCTGCGAGCACTTCGGCAAGAACATCCCGAGACACATCGCGGTCTACGGTGCCGACAACGATCAACGCTTGACCGGTCTGCACGAAACGCAGTCGATCGACAAGTTCAACTACGGCATCGCCGACCGCGGCGCGTCCATCCGGATCCCCATCGTCACCATCGAGGCAGGTTGGAAGGGACGCCTGGAAGACCGCCGACCGGCATCGAATGCCGATCCGTACAAAGTCGCGGCCGCCATCGTCAAGACGACGAAGGAAGCCTTGGCCTCGTAGGGGACGCTCTCGTGGCGTCCCGCGCCTGATCGGCCGGCGGACGCAAGGGGACAAGCCCCGCCCCTACGGGTGCCGGACGGCCTCGTAGGGGACGCCCTTGTGGCGTCCCACGCCCGATCAAGCCGTGGGTTGCAGACTGCGAAATCCGGGTTGCTCGACGAGCCGGGTGCGCACGCCCCGTTCGACTTCGGGGTGTCAGCAGACTATGTTCCTCGATTGGTAGCGCAGCGGGGATACGGGTTCCGTGTCGTTGAGCAGGCATGACCCATGCCCGGTGGCCGGTCGCGGCCGAACTGGCACGCTGCTGGCGACGTGGGCGATCCTTACCGGTCTGCAGGCACATCCGGATGAGTACGCCTATAGCCACGGCGTCGCGTTCCTGCACGAGTTGAAGTACCCCGCCGATTTCGAGCACTTCGAGTACCTCAATCCCGATGCGCCGAAGGGCGGTGCGCTGGTCTTGCCGATGATGCGGGACTTCAACACCGTTGCCCCGCTTCCCAGCGAAAGGGCTAGGGGCGCGCCCGGCCTCGGCCTCGCCTTCGACTCCCTGGTCGTGCGGGCGGGAGACGAAATCGCCGCCTACTACGGCAGCCTCGCCGAGAAGGTGGCGGTACGCGCGGACAAACGGGCCATGGCGATTCGCCTGCACCCGCTCGCCCGATGGCACGACGGCGCGCCGATCACGACCGAGGACGTCGAGTTCACGTTCGAGGCGGTGCTCGAAACCGCCGCAGGCCAGGCGTATCTGCACTGGCTGGACCGGGTGGAGGCGGTGGACGAACGCCTGTTGATCCTGCACACCCGTTCCGACCCGACGCTGAACCTGCGCATGTTGTCGGGAATCTCGATTCTACCGGCGCACTATTGGGCCAACCGGGATCCGTCGGCCCCCACCCTCGTCCCCACCCCCGGTAGCGGACCCTACCGCATCGCCGAAGTGGGTCAGGGCCGTTCGGTGCGCTACGAACGGGTTCCGGACTACTGGGGTGCGGATTTGCCGGTCAACCGCGGCCGGTTCAACTTCGACACGATCCACTACGACGTCTATCGGGACGCGACGGTGGCGCGAGAGGCGTTGCGCAAGGGGTTGCTGGACGTCTGGGTCGAGACGGACATCGGCCATTGGGCGGTCTCCTACGACACGCCCGCCTACCAGAGAGGCTCCTTGATCAAAGGCAGGCGGACCTACCGGGTCGACATAGGTGCCAGGATGTGGGTGGTGCTGAATACCCAACGGCCTCCCTTCGACGACATACGGGTCCGCGAAGCGCTTACCTACGCCCTCGACTTCGAATGGCAGAACCGGGTCCTGCACTCGATGGAGCAGACCCGCGCCGACAGCTACTTTCACGGCTCCCCGTTCGCGGCGCGGGGCCTGCCGACGGATGCCGAACTGGCGTTGCTCGAACCGTACCGGGCCACCGTGCCGAGCCGCGTGTTTACCCACGAGTTCACGCTTCCTGAGACTGACGGACGGGGCGAGAACCGCCCGGGGTTGCTCCGCGCCCGAGACCTGCTGGCCGAGTCCGGCTGGCGGATGCAGGACGGGGTCCTCGTTGACGCGGACGGACGCCCGTTCGACATCGAGTTTCTGTCCAGGTCCCCGGAAGACCAGCGCACGTTGCTGCCCTATATCGACTCGCTGTCGAAACTCGGCATCCGCGCCAACATCCGGGCGGTTGAACAGGTGCAATTCACCAACCGGATGCGCAACCGGGATTACCAGGCGTTTCTGCGCGTCGGCGACATCGGCCTGCCGCCGTGGGAGCTCCGCATGGGATTCCACTCGAGTTCCGTTGACCAGCCCGTATCCTTCAACCACGCCGGCATCAGCCATCCCGCCGTGGATGCGCTCATCGAGGCGGCGGTTAGCGCCCGTACCCTCGATGAGATGATCGTGGCATGCAGAGCCCTTGATCGCGTCATGCAGTGGGGGTTCTACGTCATCCCCCTGGACGCCGTGGTCGACCATCGCATCGTGTATTGGGACAAATTCGGTCGACCGTCACCGGCGGACCCGATGTACCTGTCGCCGTTTCCCGACGGGTGGTGGTATGACCCGGCCAGGGCGGGCCGCATCGAGCGCCAGCCTTGACCCGGTAGTTTCGTGGTGAATCGCCAAAGCCGGTAACAAGGCTCGCGCCTCGCCGTCTGCGTGGTTGTGGGGTAATGTCTCGGGTCGCTATGCTGCGGCGACGGACCGCCGATTGATGTCCGCGGGCTCGGCCTGTGGCAAGCAATCTGTTGGTTTGGGGGTTGGGTGGAAGTCGGTCCGAGGGAAAGACCACCGAGGAATGCTATGGCGAGGTCAAGCGAAACCGGTGCGGGCAAGGGCCAGGCGTTGTCGGGGGTCACCCGTGCATTCGTCGAAAACAGCGGCTCGATCAAGACCTTTCTCGGTCGTCTCCTGACCCAGCGACAGGACATCGAGGACATCGCCCAGGAGGCGTACCTGCGCGCCTATGTCGCCGAGCAGAGCAGGGAGATCGACCAGCCGGAAGCCTACCTGTTCCGCTCGGCGAGGAACCTGGCGCTCACACGGCTGACCCAGAAATCGCGCCAGATGACCGATTTGATTGATGATTTGGGCCCGTCGGTAGTCTTACGGGGAGAGACCCGCCTCGAGGAGGAGGTCGAAGCCGAGGAGTCCTTGGGTTTGCATTGCGAGGCCGTTGCCCACTTGCCGGAGAAATGCAAGCAGGTGTACATCTTGCGAAAAGTCTACGGTCTGACACATAAGGAGATAGCCGAACGGATGTCCTTGTCTGTCAGTTCGGTGGAGAAATACATGCTAAAGGGCGTGCTTGCCTGCCGCGCGTACGTGCAACGGCGCGAAGGAGCAGCGGCGAAGGTGCGGGCGGCAGGAGGGCGCTCAGCGCTTGCCTCCTTGGTCCGGCAAGACCGTAGACGATGAAACCGACCCTAATTGAGTTCCCCGATCGACGCACGGTCGAGGCGGCGGCGGGCGCTTGGCTGATCAGGCTCGACGGCGATGAAGCGCTTTCTGCCGAAGAGCGTGAGGAACTCAAGACGTGGCTTGCGCTGAGCCCGGCACACGGCAAGGAACTCCGTGCCTTGGCGCGGTTCTGGGGCAGGGCCAATATCTTGACGGAGTTGGCCATTCCACTGGACAAGCCTGCACACGAGGGCTGGCGCGTACGCGCTAGACGAATGGGCGCACGCCGTCTCGTCCCGGTTTCGATGGCCGCCGGCATCGCCGCTGTCGTCTTGTTCGCGGGGGTCGCTGTCTTCGTTGCCAACGCTCCTTCCACCGGCGCCAGCGTCGACGCGGTCAATGGGGTCGGCGGCGACGGACACTACGCGACGGCCATCGGCGAGCAGCGGACAGTCACCTTGGCCGACGGTTCAGTCGCCCGCTTGAACACCAACACCCGGCTGTCGGTGGACTACGGCGAGCGCTATCGCGACATCCGCCTGCAAGCGGGCGAAGTTCACTTCACGGTGGTGCCGGACGGGCAACGGCCCTTCCGGGTCTACGCCCGGAACAGTCGTATCCAAGCGGTGGGAACGGCGTTCGCGGTCCACATCAAGGACGGCGACGTGGATGTGCTGGTGACCGAAGGAAGCGTCGAGATCGCGACGACCGGACAGCAGCCACCAGGGCTCGTTGGCGGCGATGTTGCCGGGGACGCGCTGCAGGTGCTCGGGACCTTGGGCGTCGGCCAGCAGACGACGATCTGGCGGTCCGGACAACGCGCCGGCGCGATCGACGAGATCCGAACCGTCGAGCCGTTCGACATCGAGAAGAAACTCGGCTGGCGGGACGGCCTGTTGACGTTCGCCGGCGATCCCCTCGAACAGGTGGTGGCGGAGATCAGCCGCTACACCACGGTCACGGTCGATATCCCGGATCCCGAGGTAAGAGCCATCCGCATCGGTGGACGCATCGCGGTAGGCGAAACCGACGGCATGATCGCCGCCCTCGAGACCAACTTCGGCCTGCGGATCACCCGTATTGGCCAGGATCGGATCGAGATCACTACGGACGAATAGCGCGCAATGGCCCGGGTGCGGATCGCAGTTGTCCGGACGAACATCCCACCGAGGCGTTCGACCGGCCTTGGATCGGCGGGTGCAGCGCCGCAGTTGCCGAGGCGATCGCGAATCCCGTTACGGGTTGCGTCCCCCCATTAGTCATATCAGTGACGAGGCCGATTGATAGGTGAGACGGTACCTGGGAATTTCCGGCGAGAGGGGACTCAAGCCAACGGTTCGAGGCGGCCTGCTGGTGGCCTGCTGGGTCATCGCCTGTTCGTGGGCATGGGGTGCCGCGAGCGATGAGTCGCGCTACGACATCGACATACCGCCATTGGATGCGGCGTCGGCGCTCACCCGGCTCGCCGAGCAGACCGATACCATCGTGCTGTTCCCCTACGACCTTGCCAAAGGCCGGCAGGCCAACGAGGTCGTTGGACGTTACACCTTGACCCAAGCCGTGGACTTGCTGCTCCAAGGTACGGGGATTGCAGGCGGCCTCGCCGACAAACGGGTTCTGCAGATCTCACTCGCTGAGACCGACGAACAAGACGATCCGGAGGATGGACAAATGGAAGAATCTACAAACGAGAGACGACCCCTGCTGCGTCGCATCGGGGCCACGCTCGCCGCTGTGCTTGTCACGTCGTCAGGCTTCGCCGCCGACGGCGCGTCGGAGACGGAGCAAGACGAAGACGATGCCCTGAGGGAAGAGCTTCTGGTCGTTACCGGTACCCGATTGCCGACCGGACCGGAAGCCTCGCCGATCACCGTGATCACCCGCCCGGAGATGGATGCCCGGGGACTGACGAGCGTCGAGGACATCGTTCGCTACCTGCCGCAGAACTTTTCCACGATCACCAACGGCGGCAGCTACGACAATCGGTCGCCCCGGTTCCAGATCGGCTCGGTCACGATCAATCTGCGTGGCCTCGGGGAAGGTTCCACGCTGGTCCTCGTCAACGGTCGGCGGCTTGCCGCTTCGCCTTCCGAGAATGGCACGTTTACCGACGTTTCCACGCTGCCGTTCAGCGCGATCGATCGCGTGGAAGTGATGACCGACGGCGCCAGCGCCGTGTACGGGTCGGATGCCGTGGGGGGCGTGGTCAACTTCATCATGAAGGACAACTACCGGGGCTCCGAGTCGTCGGTTCGCTACGAGAACAGCAGTGCCGGCGGACACCGAAGGGTCATCGAACAGACCTTGGGCGTGTCGTGGGGCTCGGGCAACGTCACCGCATCGGTCAACTATCGCGACGACGATCCCGTGTACGCGCGCGATGCGGGCCTCGACACCGACGGGGACTACCGCGAGCAGGGCGGCAGGCTCTACCCCAACACCTTTGGGCAACCCGGCGTGATCCTGAGGTTTGGACTTCCATCGAATGCGCCGCCGAACACGACCTACGGGATCCTGCCCGACGGCGACGGCACCAACTTCAGTCCCGATGATGTCATTTGGGTGTCCAACGAGGAGGTCGCGACCCAATCCGGGAACTTCAACCTGCTCCAGAAGGGGCTTTCGGCGACCGCCAACGGCGAGGCAATCCCCGCGTCGGAGCACTTGTCGGCCTACCTCAGCCTGACGCAGGAGATCGGGCAGGACCTGTCGGTCAGCTTATCCGCAACCTACGCGCGGCAGGACTCCGTCCAGGAGGCGGTGGGCGCATCTTTCAGCGGTCCCGTTCCGGCAAGCAACTACTACAACCCATTCGGCGAACCTGTCTACATGGCCTACCGGTTCGAGCGCGAGATTGCCGATGGCAAGCTTGCAGGCTTTGCGAGGACGACCGATCTCGATCGCGTCAATCTAAACACATCGGTCACCTGGGCAACGCCCCTCGAGGGTTGGACAGCCGAGCTCTCCGCCAACTACGGGGTGGACAATCCCTACGGCGGGTATCCTGGTTCCTTCAACTACCGGGGTGCCGCATTCCAGGCGGCGCTCGCCAGCAGCGATCCGGCGGAGGCAATCAATCCGTTCGGCGACGGGACCGTGCAGCGTGCGACACTCCAGGAATTTTCGGAATACGCCACGCGGGGTGCGCGAGAAGGCCGCCAGCGCGTGGTTAGCGTTAGCCTTTCCGGCTCGCTTCTCGAGCTTGCCGGGGGGTCGGTTGATGTGGCCGCGGGAACCGAGGTGCGGACCGACACGCTCGACTTCGATTCGTTCCTTCTGAACCCGTTTACGTTCCGTGCGCCGGATGCTCCGGAAATCGTTCCGGAGTCGGATAATACGGCCTGGTTCGTCGAGACATCCGTGCCGATTGTCGGTGAACCCAATTCTCGCCCGGGCGTCCATCGATTGACCTTGTATGCGGCTGGCCGCTACGACGAATACGAGATCGAAGGGCCCTTCGAGGGCATTCTGGCACCTGCGAGCCAGCGAACATTCGATGACTTCGTGACCAAATTGGGCGTGGTCTACTATCCCGTGGAGAACCTCAAGCTCCGCGCCACATGGGGCCAGGCGTTCCTCGCAGCGACATTGCCGGAATTGTTCGGGCCGGTAAACGAATACACCTTTTTCCGTTTTCTTGATCCGCTCAACCCCGTTGAGAACGGTGGGCCGTTTGCGTCGATTTTCCCCACCACGGTTCTTGGCGGTAATCCGGACCTGCAACCACAGACCTCCGAGACAACCACCCTCGGGTTCGAATACTCCCCCGCCGGCTTGCCGGGACTGTATCTGTCCCTTACGTGGAGCGAGACCGAGTTCGAGGATCTCATTGGAAGCTTGAGTAGCGCTTTTGGCTGGCCGCCGGTGTATGCCTTCGAAAACTGGCAACAGTTTCCGGATCAGATCAAGCGGGATGCGGACGGTGTACTCACCTACGTCTCCTTGCAGGACGTCAACTTGTCCGCCAGGACCAGTGAGGCGGTGGATCTTGATGTTCGGTATGAATTCGACACGGCGCTTGGCGACTTCGCCGTAGGTATTCTCGGCACCAACACGCTGACAC
>CAZJRX010000131.1:0-9708 GCA_964548145.1 uncultured Pseudomonadales bacterium
TGCGTCGACCTGCTGACCAAGGCGGCGATCAAGGAGATGGTCATCCCGTCGCTGCTGCCGATCGTCGCGCCGTTCGTGATCTATTTCGTGATCAACGTGATCGCCGGCCAGGAGGCCGCCTTCGCGGCGCTCGGCGCGTCGTTGATGGGGGTCATCGTCACCGGATTGTTCGTCGCCCTGTCGATGACGTCGGGCGGCGGCGCCTGGGACAACGCCAAGAAGTACATCGAGGACGGCAATCACGGCGGCAAGGGCTCCGAGGCCCACATGGCCGCCGTCACCGGCGATACCGTGGGCAATCCCTACAAGGACACGGCAGGTCCGGCGGTGAACCCGATGATCAAGATCATCAACATCGTCGCGCTGCTTCTGCTTGCTGCGGTGGGGGGTTGAAGGGCCGGAACGGGCTAGCGCGTCTCCCGGGTACTTTGCTCAACTTGTAGCCACGGGGCGCGCTCAAGAACGCCAGGACCGTCCCGCACGACCCAAGGGGCAGTCACCGACTTAGCGCAACTGCCATGCGGAAACGGTCGTCGGGAAGGCGATAGGCCATGAACATGTCGTCCTTGCCGTCGCCGTTGAGATCGGCAAGGCGGACGCTGCCCTGGTCGGACAGGTCGACATCCACCCTGATCGGCCGTTTCGCGAATAGTTCCGCCGTGCCCGTGCCCGGATAGACGTCGACCCGGTCGGCGTCGGCCTGCACGAGCAAGTCCTGGATCCCGTCGCCGGTAAGATCGCCTACCGATATCCAGTTTCCCGCCACGCGCCCGGAACCTAAGTCGAGGCGTAGCTTGACCCGCCGCTGCACATTCGGGTCCGCCGCGTAGCCGCCCTTCCCCATCAGATAGAAATTCATGTTGAAGCTCACGGAACCGGTGAGAAGCACGGACACGATCTTGCCGATGCCCAGCTTGAACGAGAGCATGCCGAAGTCCACCCGGCCGTCGCCATCGAGATCGGACCGCTCCAGCGGCCCCTGGACGCCGTCCGAGGAAATGGAGGTGTCAGGTACGCCATCGAACACCGTCGCGTTACCGGACCGACGGCCGAAGTAGAAGTCGTAACGGGTCGCCTGGTCGAACAGGCCGCCGACCTCGAGGGTACTGGTGGCGATGTCGCCAACGCCGTCACCGTTGAAGTCGTCGACGCGGTACAGAAGCGACCGCGTCTGGTCGACATCCCTGCCGAAGCCAAAGCTCACCGTGACGTCGTCGGTGGTCAATTCAAACGGCGTCGGCAGTTCGACGGCTGCCGGCGAGAAACTGACACCCGCGACGCCCGGATAGGCCACGAGCCTGTCCTCGTCCCAGAAAGCCAGGTCCGCGTGGCCATCGCCGTCGTAGTCGAGGCGGTAGATGTCCCGGGCACGGTAGGTCGCCGACCTGAATGCGGTCCGGGCCGTCGGCGGGGCCCGCAGTTCGACCGGATCTGTCAGGCTGCCATCCGGCCGCTGGGTCCAGACCGTGTAGCCATCGAAGCCGGGCAGCGCGATGTATTCACGCCTCAGCCGGTGAAGGCACCGAGTTTCTTCGGCACGGTCGTGGCGGCAACCGCAGCGTAATCCGGTAGCCCCGCGACATAGGGCGGATAGTCCTCGCCGGCGATCAGCGGTTGGAGGTAGCGACGCGCCGCCGGGGTGATGCCGAACCCGTCGCGGGCGATGAAGGACTTGGGCATCTTGCGTTCGACATTGGCGACCCGGGCGAGCGGCACCTCGCCGAGTTTCCAGCGGTAGGGCGCGTCGGACGTACGAACGATGGTCGCCATGACCGCGTCCTTGCCGGCAAGTGCGAGTTCTACCGCGTGCCGACCCACCGCATAGGCCTGCTCTACGTCGGTGGCCGACGCAACGTGCCGGGCCGCGCGCTGGAGGTAGTCGGCGACCGCCCAGTGGAACTTGTAGCCAAGCTTCGCGCGGACCAATTCGGCCAGCATCGGTGCGACGCCGCCCAACTGCGCATGGCCGAACGCATCCGTGCCCCCCGAATCCGAAAGGAAGCGCCCGTCCGGATAACGGGCGCCCTCCGAGACGACGATCGCGCAGTAGCCAACGCGTTCGACGGTGGTTCGGGTCTTGTCGAGAAAACGGCCCTCGTCGAAAGGCACCTCCGGAAACACGATGACATGCGGCGCCCCGTCGCGGCCCACCTTCGCGAGCCCGCCGGCAGCGGCGATCCACCCGGCGTGGCGACCCATGACTTCGAGGATGAAGACCTTGGTCGACGTCTCGCACATCGACGCTACATCGAGCGCGGCTTCGCGTATCGACACCGCAACGTACTTGGCCACCGAGCCGAAGCCGGGGCAGGTGTCCGTCAACGGCAGATCGTTATCGACGGTCTTCGGTATGCCGATGCAGGCGACGGGGTAGCCGAGCCTGTCCCCGATGAGCGACACCTTGTGGGCCGTGTCCTGGGAATCGCCACCCCCGTTGTAGAAGAAATAGCCGATGTCGTGAGCCCTGAACACCTCTAACAGACGCCGGTATTCGCCCTCGTCGGCATCGAGCGCCGCGAGCTTGTAGCGGCACGAACCAAATGCGCCGGCGGGTGTATGCCGCAGGCGGGCGACCTCGGCATCGGAAAGGGTTCCAGTGTCGATCAGCTCTTCGAACAACGCGCCGAGAATGCCGTTCCTGCCGGCGAAGACGGTGCCAATCCGGTCGGCGTTTTCCCGCGCCGCTTCGATTACGCCGCACGCGGTGGCGTTGATCACCGCAGTTACGCCGCCGGACTGGGCATAGAACGCGTTCCTCGGCATTGCATGTTCCTTTGTTCCGCCAGAGCGTTTGTAGACGCCATTGTTCGGGTGTGGTTCGGGCGTGCATTGTCGGCCATGCACGCCGTCGATGCGACACCCGGACGCAGGCGGGCAACCCGAGCGACCGGTTTCCAACCGGAAAAGATATGCGACAATCCCCTTTATGACAGCGGTTCTGCGGCTGTTCTGGAACATCTGCCTGCTTCGCGATGGTCCGGAAACCGTGCCTACACACACCTGGTTCCTGGTTTCGCTCGTCGCTGCGGTGCTGGCGATGAGCATGGTGTTGCTCGCCATCGCATCGCCGGGGCTAGGGCCGTTGCTGGCCCTCAATCTAGCGCTTATCAGTCTCGCGGTGACGGGATCGGTGGCCTGGTTCGTACTCTACCTGCGCGGTCTCGAGCCGCGGTTCCCCGCGACCTTGGGGGCGATCCTCGGCACCGAGGTATTGATCGACGCTGTGGGTGCGCTCGCGCTTGGCGCCACCAACGGCGTCGCCCAGCTCACCACCCAATGGATCCTGCTCCTTTGGAGCATTGCCGTCGTCGGCTACATCCTGAAGCGAGCCCTCGCCACGCGCCTGTGGGTAGGGATCATCCTGTCGTTGGCAACGTGGGCGATCTCAATCGTCGTGGCCGGTGCGCTTCTAGGTGGCCTCGTCAGCGCCGGGTCCGCAGGCTGACGACGCGCAGCCCTCGCCGGCGCCGACCCTTGCGGCTCTACTTCCTCGGCATCGGCGGAACGCTTATGGGTAGCCTCGCCCAACTCGCCCAACAGAAGGGGTTCGAGGTCAGCGGCTTCGACCGCGCCCTCTATCCACCGATGAGCGATCAGCTCGCCGCAGCGGGCATCGAGGTCTTCGAGGGATTCGACCCCGGGCAACTTCGACCGCCCCCGGACCTGGCCATCATCGGCAACGCCGGCATGCCGCGCGGTCACGAGGCGGTGGAATACGTGCTGGACAACGACATCCCCTATACCTCCGGCGCCGAGTGGCTGGGCGAGGCGGTGCTCCGGGAGAGATGGACCATCGCCGCCGCCGGCACCCACGGCAAGACCACGACCGCGAGCATGGTTGCGCACATTCTGGCTGAAGCGGGGCTCGATCCCGGCTTCCTGATCGGTGGCGTCCCGGCGAACTTTCCCACGTCCGCCCGGCTCGGCTCGGCGCCGTTCTTCGTGGTGGAGGCGGACGAGTACGACACCTCGTACTTCGACCGGCGGTCTAAGTTCCTGCACTACCGACCGAAGACGTTGATCCTCAACAACCTCGAGTTCGACCACGCCGACATATTCGACGACCTCGACCAGATCCAGCACCAGTTCCACCACCTGGTGCGATCGGTCCCCGGCACCGGACTGATCATCGCGCCGGACCACGACCCGAACATCCGAGAAACCCTAGAACGCGGCTCTTGGACCCCGGTTTCGACTATTGCCCTGGCTGACAACGGGCTTGCGCCCCAAACCTCCACAATCGCCACGGCCGATGAGTGGCATGCCGCGGACATCGACCCGGACGGAAGCCGCTTCACGGTTTACTTGAACGGTCGTTCGTTGGGGTCCGTCGGCTGGGACCTCATCGGTCGCCACAACGTGGCCAACGCCGTCGCGGCCCTCGCCGCCAGCCGCCACGCCGGGGTGCCTCCCGTGCAGGGCATCGCCGCGTTAAAGTCGTTTCGCGGCGTTCACCGGCGTATGGAGTTGATCGTGGATCTGCCCAGACTCAAGGTGTACGACGATTTCGCACACCATCCGACGGCGATTCGGACCACGCTGCAGGGTTTGAGGGCCCGGGTCGGTAGCGAACGGATCCTTGCCGTGGTTGAGCCCCGAACCCACACCATGTCTCTCGGCACCCTGCGCCGTGAACTCGCCAACTGCTGCGCCGCCGCCGACCAGGCCATCTGGTTCCGGCGTGACAACATTCGGTGGGACGTCGCCGACGTCGTCCAAGATAGCCTCGCGCCGGCGTCGGTGGAAACGGATATCGCGAGCCTCGTCGATCGGATCGCGGCGCTCGCGGACGAGCAGCGCCCGACGCACGTCGTCATCATGAGCAACGGTGCCTTCGGCGGCATCTACGAGCGTTTGCGGAACCGGCTCGGCGGCTAGCCGCTCTTGAACGCCTCGCGTACTCGGCGCGCTAGAAGGCATCCTCCGGCAATGCCATGACGCTCCCGGCGCCCGACTCGATGGTGGCGAGGAGCGTTCGGGTCCTGGGCAGTAGCTTGGCGTAGAAGAACCTTGCCACGTCAGTCTTGTTGTGGCGACCGTCGGCATCGGCCCGGGCCATGCGCGCCCACAGCCATGCATAGATCCCGCGACCGGTCAATTCGAGAAAATCCGTCGACGCGGCACCCGGCAGGTCCGGGTCCGACGCTGCGCCGCCGAGAAGAAACCCGGTGGCCCGCTCGACTCGTCCGATGGCTTCGGCCAACCGTGCCGCGAACTCCTCGGGAACGGCATCGCCGGCCATGGTGTCGAGCAGTCGCTTGAGGGTCGTGCCGCCATCGCGCAGCACCTTGCGGGCGGTGAAGTCGAGGGCCTGTACGCCGTTCGTTCCCTCGTAGATCTGGGCAATGCGCGCATCGCGCACGATCTGCTCCATGCCGTGTTCGACGATGTAGCCATGGCCGCCGAACACCTGCTGGGCCAATACCGCTCCCTCCATCCCCCGGTCGGTGAGGAAAGCCTTGACCACCGGTGTCAGCAAGTCCACGAACGCCTGGGCTTCCCCCCGCTCCGTCTCGTCCACGCCGAACTTGGCTCGGTCGAGCATCATTCCCACATAGGCCGCAAAGGCTCGTCCGCCTTCGGTGTAGGCGCGCTGAGTCAGCAGCATGCGACGCACGTCCGGATGTACCAGTATCGAGTCCGCTGGCGCGTCGGGGTTCTGCGGTCCCGAAGCCGCACGGCCCTGGAGTCGTTCCCGGGCGTAGGCCACCGCGTTCTGATACGCCAGTTCACCGAGCCCGAGTCCCTGAATGCCCACCGACAACCGCGCGTAGTTCATCATCGTGAACATGTTGGCGAGGCCACCGTTCGGGGTACCCACCAGGAAGCCCGTCGCGGCGTCGTAGTTGATAACCGACGTGGCGCTGCCGCGTATCCCCATCTTGTGCTCGATCGAACCGCTCGCGAAGCCGTTGCGGGTGCCGTCCGGCAGGAACTTGGGCACCAGGAACAGCGAGATGCCCCGGCTGCCGGCCGGCGCATCCGGCAACTTGGCCAGCACCAGGTGAACGATGTTGTCGGCGACGTCGTGTTCGCCGCTGGTGATGAAGATCTTCGTGCCGGTTATCTCGTAGGTGCCTGCCGAAGCGGGTACGGCGCGGGTACGGATCATGCCGAGATCCGTCCCGGCGTGGGATTCCGTCAGCGCCATCGCACCTGTCCACTCGCCAGCGTAGAGTCTCGGCAGATAGCTCTGTTTCATTCCCTCGTCGCCGTGGGTATCGATGCACACTGCGGCGCCGACGGTGAGCGCCCCGTAGAGGTACAGGCTGACGTTGGCGCCCCAGAGCAGTTCCTCGACGGGCACGGTGAGCATTTTCGGCAAGCCCTGGCCACCGTAGTCGGGATTGCCGGCGACGCCGAACCAACCGCCCTGGGCAAGCGCCCGGAAAGCGTCCTTGAACCCGTCCGGTGCGGACACCGTCCCGTTCAACCAGTGCGCACCTTCGGCGTCGCTCGCCTGGTAGAGGGGCGCCATGACGCCTCTGGCCACCTTCCCCGCCTCCGCAAGAACGGCCTCGGCCAACTCCCGGTCGACGTGTTCGAATACCGCGCTACGCGCCCACTCGTCGTCGGCCGCGTATAGGTCGAAGAGTACGAAGGCCATATCGTCCAATGGCGGCGAATAGTCCAACATGGCCTCGTCTCCCGGCGTCCGTGGGCTCGCGCCGGGGAGTCTACAAAACAACGGCCATTGGTTTGCAGGCGATTTCCGACCGGGAAACAGTGGCACGTTGCACGGTCGGTTTCACTATGATGTCGCCATGGCGCCTCGTCCCGTAACCATCATCGGCGTCGTCGTCAGCATGCTGGGCGGCGTCTCGTTGGGCGTCGCCGCCTTCTGGAGCGCCGTCTACTACGAGGGCGAGGCACGCCACGAGCGCATGCTCGTCGCTGCCATGCGGGAGATCCAGGGAAGCTACTTCACCGAGGTCGATGCCGACATGCTCGTCGACAACGCCATTCGCGGCATGGTCGGCGGACTCGACGATCATTCCACCTTTCTCGACGACGATGCACTCATCGTCCTCGAGGAGGAGACCAGCGGCCGGTTCGGCGGCATCGGCGCCGAGGTGCGAATGGTCGACGACCAGGTGACCGTGGTCAGCCCCATGTCCGGCGGGCCCGCCGAACGGGCCGGCATCGTCGCCGGCGATCACCTGATCGCAGTCGATCGCCGGCCGTTGACGGGATTGTCTCTCGACGATGCGGTACACCAGTTGCGCGGCGAACCCGGCACGAACGTACATCTGACGGTACGTAGGCAATCGGCGCCGGAGCCGCTCGAATTCGACTTGGCCCGGGACACGATTGCCGGCGTCGTCGGCCGCTTCCTGTCGCCCGGAATCGGCTACGTCCGGATCTACCAGTTCGACCGGCCCACCCGCGCCGACCTCGACGAAGTCGTCCGGGATCTCGACAGCCAAGGCGGCCTCTCGGGGATCGTCCTGGATCTCCGCAGCAACCCCGGTGGCCTGTTGGCGACCGCCGTCGAGGTTGCCGATGCTTTCCTCGACGACGGTGTCATCGTGACAATCGAGGGTCGTCAAGCGCGGCGCCAGCGTTCCTTCCATGCGACGGCCGGCGACATCGCCGAAGGCATTCCGATCGCCGTATTGATCAACGGCCAGTCGGCCTCCGCCTCGGAGGTCGTGGCCGGTGCGCTGAAGGATCGGGGGCGGGCCGTGCTGATCGGTTCCACGAGCTTCGGCAAGGGCTCGGTGCAGACCGTGATACGGCTCGGGTCCGGCGCACTGAAGCTGACCACGGCCCACTACCTCACACCCTTGGGGCACTCACTCGATGCCGGTGGCGTGAAACCCGACGTTTACATTCCGGTGCTCGCCGACGAAACCTGGCAGGATCACGACAGGCGCATCCTCGACTCGGCGATCGGCGAGCTGGCGAAGAAACAAACGGGTTGATGCGGGCAAGGAACCCGTTCAGTCGTCCGCCAACGGATCCAGGCGCTCGCCGATATGCGACACGGTGCCGTCACCGCGCGATACCGACTCGGCGTCCGGATCCAGGTATTCGCCGATGTGACGGGTCACCGAATCTCGCGCTACGGTGCTGTCGGCTTCGGGGTCGAGCACGGGGCCGATGTGGGAATCCTCGTCGACGTTGCCCGCATCCGTGTCGGGCTGCACATGTATCGGCGCGGCCTCGACGCGCGAGACCACGTCGGGGTCGATGTCCGGACCGACACCGCGAGGAAGCTCGTCGACATCCGGAACGTTTTCAGGCGACCGCTCGCCGCCTGCGATCTCCGTCGCAGCGCCACCGGTTGGCGTCGCCAGGCGGACGATGCCAACGACCACCACCAGGGCAGCGACGCCGACGACCAGGAGCCCGCGCGTATTCAATCGTTCCCCCTTGGAACAAACGCGAACAGGCGGGGACAAGCCCCTCTACGGCTACATGGAGCTCACGAAGACAGCACGTCGATGCGATCTACGAAACAGAAGCCGTTGTGGGATTTGCTGTCGTCGACATAGACCCGCACCTGTCTATCGAGGGCAAACGCCATCTGCGCCTGATCGAACATGCGCATCGCGTTCGACTTGCTGATGGCATGTTCGCCGGAACAGCTAAATGTAATCCACTAGTCGTTGCAGTTGGCCAGTCCCTCGTCCACCAGGGAGATGTCCAGTTGTGCCGCGCAGCCCCCCCAACGGTCGTCGGCGACGGCAAGCGTCCGGGTGACCTTGGCGGTTACCGATGTCGTGTCCGCCTGCAGGGAAGTGGCGGGTGCCGCGAACACGAATACCGCCACGATGCATTGGGCAATCGTTCGAGTCATCTGCAATCCTCCTGAAGCTCGATCCTCTGCATGAACGACTGTTGTCGATCATGCCGATCACGGCCCGACAGTAAACGCCGCGCCGGGCACCTAGTCAACGGCCACGACCCCAACGCCGCCGGTCACCTGGCCGTCGGCGTGCGAGCGGCCAGCCAACGCAGGCATTCGGCGTAGTCAAGCTTGCCCTCGTAGAGCGCCGAGCCGCTGATCGCCCCCAGCAGCCGATCCGGGCCCAGGCCGAGGGCGTCAAGGGCGCGCAGATCGTCGAGGCTCCTGACGCCACCCGATGCAATGACCGGCACCTTGGCCGCCAACGCCATCCGTTTCGTGGCGGCGACATTGACACCAGCCAGCATCCCGTCGCGGCCGACATCGGTGTAGACGATGGCGAACAGGTCGAGGGCGAGGGCGGCGGCAAACGCCACCGCGTCGACCTCATTGACCGTCGCCCAGCCGCGGGTGGCCAAACGCCCGTCACGGGCATCGAGACCCAGCACCACCCGTCCGGGGAACGTATCCACCAGGGCGCCGAGGAACTCCGCGTCTTCGACGGCTGCGGTTCCGGTGATGATCTGGCTGACGCCGAGGTCGAGATAGCCCCGGGCGGTTTCGAGATTGCGAATGCCGCCGCCGATCTGCACGGGTACCGCACCCGCCGCGGCCACGATTCGCCGCACGCCTTCGCGGTTGACCGGTTCTCCGGCAAACGCACCGTCGAGGTCCACGACGTGCAGCCGGCGGGCGCCGGCTTCCACCCAGTGCGCCGCCATCGCCTCCGGATCGGATGAGTAGACGGTGGCGGTCGCCATGACGCCCTGGCGCAACTGCACGCATTGGCCGTCCTTCAGGTCGATGGCGGGTATCAACAACATCGTGCGGCCGGGATGCGGTCGTCTAAAGGGTGC
>CAZJRX010000132.1:0-9660 GCA_964548145.1 uncultured Pseudomonadales bacterium
CGTCCGCAGACGTCGCGGACGCACTCCGGCGACGTCCACCGGCGCCAACCGCCGGATGCGAGAAAACCGCTTGTCCGGTCTTGACGACGGCGGCGTGCGGATGGGTGATGTCCACGGTCTTGCTCAAGCCGATCTCGAAGAGCCTTGGTACGGGGTTGCCGCGATGCGACGGCTGGACGGTGCACGGCGCGAACGACCACAAACCCGCCTACGGCCCTGACGAAACGGCCAGGTCAGCCGCGAGATAGGTGGCGGTCTGGTACGAGTCACGAAAGACGGCGCGGGCGTGTCCGGGTACCGCAAGGCCGTGGGCGGAACCGACGATCAGGTTTCGGGTGGCGGGCTTGGCACCGGGTCGTGGAGGCGCGCGTCGGGTCGGTTGTGAAGTAGGTCGAGGGTGTTCCCATCATCGCTGCCACTGGTGAAAAATGCGGGCTAGCGCAACGCGTAGCCTGTGTCGCGTGCCGCGTTCGTCAGCAGCGTCACCATGTCAAGATCGACCAGCGCCTTGTGAAAGCTTGGTGCAGGCGGCAGTGGCTGCGCTGCAACGGCGCGATCGTTCAGTACGACGGCGACGGCATTTCCGTGCATGGAGGAGGATAGGCAATGCCCTGGGCGTCTGAATAGGCGGCGTACAACCCCCTGGCCCAGTTGCGGCCTATCGAGCGCGGGCCAGTCATCAGTCCCATCGACCCTCGGAGGCGCGTCGCAAAAGAGCCCGTAAGATCCAGGAGGCGGAGGACGGATGTGAGGGCAAAACCCACCAGTGCCGGTTTGCGTTGCTCTCGATGGATTGTGCGGGTTTTCTGGAACACCTCGGCCAGGCACGTGACAGGGTTGAGCGCCAAGTAGAATACGGAGCGGTCAGTCAGGTTCGCCCGCCACGTGATGGTCGAAGCGCGCGTCGGTGCGACCAAAGGTCCGGAACTGGTCCCATCGGGACGGGTGCTCGCCCGCACGGAAATAGACCCGCCAGAGTTCGTCACCTGGTTTGACTCAGCCATATTCGTCGTCGTGTCTATCGGTTTGTTTCGTCGATAGCATAGGGAAGTCAGAGGAGAATCCAACCACCGGCAAACCATGCGGAACCGTCGGTCGACAGCTCCGGCGAAGCTCGCGTTCCGTTAGGCAAATTGAATTTATTGGTGCCGCCACGAGGAGTCGAACCCCGGACCTTCTCATTACAAGTGAGCTGCTCTACCGGCTGAGCTATGGCGGCTGACGGATCGGCGGCGTTGGCCGAGTGCGCATCGCGAAACGGCGGCGATACTAGAGAAGGGGCGTCGCCACGGCAACCGAAAGCCTCACTTACTGAACCTCGTCGTCCCGACAGGGCTCGTGGGACAGACCGGCCAACGCCTCGATCGACACCTGACGGATCCGCAGTCGATTGTCGACCCGCCGCCGCTCCCGCAGCTTCACGTCGAAGCCGAGCGCGGCTATCCGGTCCCGTCGCGCATCCGCCCGTCCGCGATTGCCGTAGACGCCCACCGAAACGGTGTTCGCGTAGGGTCCGCTGCGCAGGATATCCGCGTCGTGGATCGACCGGTCACGCAGTTCCTGCAAGGCCAGCCTCGCCTCGGCGCGTGACGCCGTGTCGATGTAGACCACAGTCTCCGGCGGCGCAGCACCGGGCGCGACGACCAGTTCGACAACTGCGTCGGTGGGACGCAGGCGTGTCTCGAGCGCCGCCAGCGCGGCGGCGTTTTCGAAAGGTCCGGTGATGACACAGTCGAGAAGCGCCGACGACAGCGGTTGCGCCGAAACGGATGCCCCGGCGGTGTTCCCGGTCGTGACCGGTGGCGGCAACGGGGCGATATCGGCGTCGGCGACCGGCAGGGGAGCCTCCTCGTCAGTACTCGTGTCATGCGTCGTACCCGCCTCGGTCGTATCCGCCAACAAGGCGTCCGTTTCGTCGACGGGTGGCGGGTCGACGGGAGCAATGATCGGTGGCAGTGGCCGCGGCGCCAGATCCACCCGGTCCACCGGCGGCGGCGCCAGGATGCCCCTCGCCACCAGTTCGTCCCGAAACGGCCGAGCCCCCCACACGGCGAGATTGGCAACGACGAGCAGCACGAGGAGCCATTTCAACACCGCCTGCACTGCGCCGCCCTTCCCCGCCCCGCTGGATTTCATGGCAGCGCGATCCCCAAGCCGTCGAGTACGAGGTGCGGCACGCAACGGACCGCAGCCGACATGCCACTCGCGAGCAGTTCGGCATCGCCACCGGTTAGGAATACCTGGGCCCGGTAGCCGTGCCGTGCCGAGAACCTCTCGACCACCTCCTGGGCGAATGCCGTCAACATCAGAAAAGTGCCGGAGGAAACAGCCGTTTGCGTATCCCGGCCCGGGGCCGTGCAAGGCTCGAGCGGACCGTTGGTCCGAACATCCGCTGTCTGCCGGTCGAGCGAGTTCCCGAGCAGCCGCAGTCCGGGCACGATATGACCGCCCTCGTGACGACCGTTCGCATCGACGAAGTCGACCGTGACAGCGGTGCCGGCGCCGACGACGATGACCGGGCCGCGACCGAGTTGCCAAGCCGCGACCACCGCCAACCATCGATCCACGCCGAGTTGGGATGGGTTCGCATAGCCGCACCGCACGCCGGCAAGCTCGGTGGCCGTGCTGGCGAATTCCGCGTCGACGCGGTACCTCTCGGCAACCTCCTTCGCCAACGAATCGCGATTGCGTAGTACCGTGGCCACCCGCACGCGGCTTGGGTCAACGTCCAGCGCCGGCAGCCCCGGCGACGGCAAGGCGCCTACGTCTTCGCCGCAACGCCACTTGGTCCGCGTATTGCCCATGTCGATGTCGAGCGTCGTCACTGCAACCCGCCGTCAATCGGTCTGATCCGCGCCGCCGGACCGACCACCCAGCCGCGCGCCTTCCGGGGCGGTCGCCGGCCGCACGGTCACTTCACCGCCGGTGAACGAGCGGATACCGGCAAGGGTCTCGATCCGCAGGGCGCCGTCCATGCCGACATCGAGCACGTCGCCCACGACCGCCTCGCCGCCCCGACTTCCGCCCGCGTCTTCAGCTCGCGTTACCACCACGCGCGCGCCCCGGTAGTGGTGAATGCCGTTCCACTGGCGCCGGAACGATCCGAACCCCGCCGCGTTGAACGTTCGGCAGGCGGCGACGACGTGATCGAGAATCCGGGCCAGGAGTTCGTTTCGAGACGGCCGTTCGATGTGCTCGGCGACGTCGGCAATCGACTGATCGATGCGGTCGGCGACGCGCGACGCGCAGCCCACGTTGACGCCGATGCCGATGACGACTTCGACGGGCGGCACGGCGCGAACCAGTTCGATCAGTATTCCCGCGAGTTTGCGGCCGCCTAGCAGGACGTCGTTGGGCCACTTGAGCGTGACATCGACGAGACCGTGATCCCGGAGCGCCCGGTGCAAGGCGACACCAGCCACCAGGCTAAGGGCGCCGACCTGGGCCACCGGTCGCTCGATGGCAACACCGATGGACACCGCGAGATTGCGTCCGTAGGGACTGAGCCAGGTCCGTCCCCGGCGCCCGCGTCCTGCGGTCTGGACTTCCGCCGCGAGAACGCTTCCCGCTATCGGACGTCGCGCGGCCCGCGCCAGGAGCGCCGAATTCGTGCTGCCGATATGGGCACGAACGTCGAGGTCACGAAGCCAGGCTGCTGTCGCTGGTGACAATGCTCCCCGAACAACCGTTTCCGACAGCAGCTCAACATCGTCCGCGAGGTAGCCGCGACCTCGCCGCACCTGCACGCCGTGGTCCACGAGGACGTTGATCTCGCTGGCGTCGAGCTCCGCAAGGTCGGCCGACCGCTTGAGCGCCAGCGCATGGAAAACGCGACCGAGACGCGCGGTTGTGGCGGTTGAGTCGGGCACGGGTTCGTCCACCCCGCCGGTACGCTCATCCGCAGCGTCGCAAGGAAGTCCGGTTCGATGTCCACGACCGTTCCGGTGCAAAGTTCGTTGACGCGCCCAAGCCTGCCCGCTAACGTCAGTATTACACAGCCGTGGTGCCGCCAGCGTGCCAAGTGACCCCCAACAGAACGATCTCAAACGCGCCGGGCTCAAGGTCACCATGCCGCGGCTCAAGGTGCTCGAAGTCCTCGAACGCGCCGACCCGCACCACCTGTCCGCCGAGGACGTCTATAAACAGCTATTGCGGGTCGATGAGTCGATAAGCATCACGACGATCTACCGCGTGCTCACCCAGTTCGAGCAGTCGGGCATCGTCGAAAGGCACAACTTCGACGATGGCCACGCCGTCTACGAACTGGCGACCGACGCCCACCACGATCACATGGTGGATGTCGACACGGGCACCGTCACCGAGTTCGTCAACGACCGAATCGAAGAGTTGCAGCGTGAGATCGCTGCCGCGCACGGCTGCGAACTGATCCACCACGAGCTAGTTCTCTACGTCAAGAAACTCAACGACTGACCGCGAGTAGCTCGACGAGCTTGACGCGGTTCTTCAACCGGGCATGGCCGGGCGACCGCGCGCCCGAAACCGCAGCGATGGCCGGCAGGCATCCGTAGTCAACTCATCTGCGACTGCAGGTAGTTCTCGAGACCGGTCTTGTCGATCAGTTCAAGCTGGGTTTCGAGCCAGTCGACGTGCTCCTCTTCGGAGGTCAGGATGTCCTCGAACAACTCGCGGCTGACGTAGTCGCCGACACGCTCCGAAAACGCCACGCATTCGCGCAGCAGCGGCATGGCGTCGGCTTCAAGCTGCAGGTCGCATCGCAGCATGTCGGGCACGTTCTCGCCGATCAGCAGCTTGCCGAGTTCCTGCAGATTCGGCAGACCGTCCAGGAAGAGAATGCGTTCGATGAGCGCATCGGCATGTTTCATCTCGTCCACGGACTCGCTGTATTCGTGTTCCCCGAGTTCCTTCAATCCCCAGTCCCTGAACATCCGGGAGTGCAGGAAGTACTGGTTGATCGCCGTGAGTTCGTTCTTGAGCACGCTATTGAGGTACTCGATTATCTTGGGGTCTTGCGGCTTCATGGCGCTCTCCCTGGTCCCAACCAATGCATCCTATTGTCCACACATACAGCCGAGACGCAATGTAACTTACTGATATTAAAAATGAAAATTATTACCATCTGGCTTTACCGGGTGCGTTCAACCGGCGCCGTGGATCCAACGCTGACTTTACGAATCCGGCCGCAGGACCGGGATGGCTTTTCAGTCCGCTTCAACCAGCGACTTGTAGCGCCGCATGTGGCGAAGGTAGCTGAGTTCGTCGCCCTTCACCTCGAAGATGCGTGCCAGGTTGTAGTGGGCGTCCGGAATCGAGGCCGCTTGCCGGTAGTAGCCGACGGCGGTGTCCAGTTCGTCGAGTTCGTCGAACACCGTGCCCAGGTTGTAGAGCGCAAGCTGATGCTCCGGGACGGCGTCGAGGGCCAGCCGGTAGTGCCGTTTGGCGTGCTTGAGGTCGCCCTTGACCTGGTAGAGCCGCCCGAGGTTGACATGGGCGTCGGCGTTGGCGGGGTTTAGGTTGATGGCGCGGGTGTAGGCTTCGGGGGCCTTCTCCGGCGCCACCTCCTCGAGGTCGAGACCGAAGTTGTACCAATCGTCGCTGTCGAGATCGTCACTCTCCCGGGCGATGGCGAGATTGCGCGTGGCGATCTTGCGCACGTCGCCGGCCAGATGCTCGACCTCGAACGCGAAGTGGCCCTGGCCGGTCTCCACGTCCCACAGCGCGTCCTCGTCCCGGACCACGACCGTGTTGCCGTCGGCGAAGATGCGCATCGCCGACAACGGCCGCTGAACGCCCTCCTCCCGAAGCCGATCGCGAAGTTTCTGCAACGCGGCCAACGTTCGGCGCGACGACACGTCGGCATCGAGCAAACCCTTGGCGGTACGCAGCAGAACCATGTCCTGGAAGGAGAAGTGGAACTCACCGGCCCTGCCCCGGGCCGGTTCGATAAGGCCGTGCTGCACGAAGCGGCGGATCAGGCCGGGTTTGAGGCCGGTCAGGTCCGCGACTTCACGCGTTCGATACCCACCCGCGTCGGTGCCGTCGCGGGCCTTCGATTGGATCGGCCGCATGAACGTGCTACCGGATCGTCAGCCCTCGCGGCGCCCGGCCGACGCGGCGATCTTGCCGTCGTCCCCTTCGCCAAGCGAGTCGCCGGCCTGGAACTTGCCCGAGGCGCGTTTCGCGGGCTTCGCCGCCTTCCCGGCACCGCCCTCGTCGGCGACCGATTGTCGAAGCGCTTCCATGAGATCGATGATCTTCGCTTCCGCCTTCTCCTCGGGGGCCACGGCGATGTCCTGGCCGTCGATCTTCTGCTGGATCAGGTCCAGCACGCGGTTCTTGACCTCGTCCTGGTAGTTTTCCGGTTCGAATTGTTCGTTGGTGCGCTGGGCGATGATCTGAATGGCAAGGTCCAGTTCGCCGTCGTTCACCTCGCAGATGTCGAGGGGCACCTCATCGACCTTGCGCAATTCGTCCGCGTGCTTGAGCTGTTCCATCACCAGCGCGTCGCCCATCGGTCGGATCAGAACGAGGTAGCTCTTGCCCCGGGCGGCATAGCGGGCGAGCGCAGCACGTCCCGTCTTGACCAGGGCCGCCCGCAGCAGGTGGTAGGACCGCGCCGCGCCCTTGTCCGGACCGAGGTAGTAGACGCGCTCGATGTAGACCCGCTCGACATCAGCGAGCGGGATGAACTCCTCGATGTCGATGGCGTTGGTGGCGACGACGTTGAGCGCCTTCAACTCGTCGGCCGTGAACGTGACGTACTGGCCCTTGGCGAATTCGTAGCCCTGGACGCGGTCCTCCCGCTCAACTATTTCCCCGTCCGAGGCACGGATATACTGCTGGCGCAGCCGCGAGCCATCCTTGCTTAGGTAGTTGAAGCGGACGGCGTTGGTATTGTTGACCGTGGGGAACAGCTTGCAGGGAATCGACACCAAGCCGAAAGAGATCGTGGCGGTTGCCATGGGTCGGGCGGCCATGGGACATCTCCCTTGTTTCCTAACCGTATCCCGTCTTGAAGCCCGGGAACCGATGCGTCATTCCAAGCTTGACTCACCAGAAGACGTGTCGACGTCTTCAATCAAACTAGGCCGGGCGGGAATATAGCCCGGATCGGATATGCCCTCAACCAGCGGCGACGGCCTCGGTACGTACCGTGCAAAGCGACGCGCGTCGGTCACGCCAGAGCCCTTCGGCGCGGTTCGGCACCACGGTGCCGTGGGATCGAGACGGCTGTTCGTCGTCCAGCAGCATGCAGCGACCCGACTGCATTGGGACTTCCGGCTCGAGGTCGACAACGTGCTGCGGTCCTGGGCGGTGCCCAAGGGTCCCTCCATGGACCCCCAGGACAAGCGCTTCGCGGCCTTGGTCGAGGACCACCCGCTCGACTACGCGGATTTCGAAGGCCGCATTCCCGCAGGCAACTACGGCGCCGGGAACGTCATCGTCTGGGACCAGGGCACGTACGTCGAACTCGAGGATTTCCGGACCGGACTCGCCGACGGCAAGCTGCTTTTCGACCTCTACGGCCACAAGCTGCGCGGGCGGTTCACGCTCGTCAAGCTCAAGGGCAAGCAGAACACCGGCAAGGAGTGGTTGCTCATCAAGGAGCGCGACCAATGGGCCGGGACCGGTTCCCTTTCCGACACCTCCGTGCTGTCCGGGCTCACCGTCGAAGGCTTGGACGACGTCGCCGAGGTCGAGGCCACCTTCGCCGCCGAGATCCAATCCCTGGACCCACCGCCGCCGGCTGCGAAGTCGGTGACGTTGGAACCGATGCTCGCCACCGCGTCAGAGCCCTTCCACCGCGACGGCTGGGTGTTCGAAATCAAGTACGACGGCTACCGACTGGTGGTCGAACGGCGCGACGACGAGGTGACCCTGCGCTCACGGCGGGGGCTCGACCTGACCGCACTGTTCCCGGAAATCGCGAAGTGCGCCCGCGCCCTGCCATATCGCGAGTTCACCATCGACAGCGAGGTGGTCGTACTCGACGGCCGCGGCGTGCCCAGTTTCTCCCGGCTCCAGCGCCGCGCCGCCATACGCGGCACCCAGGCGTTGGCACGCGCGTCGATGCACGATCCGGTCACCTGTTTCGCGTTCGACCTGGTGGACGCCTGCGGATACGACCTGAGGGCGCGGCCCCTGCTCGAGCGCAAGCGCCTGCTCGAGCGAATGCTCCCCGACACGGGACCTATCCGCTATTCGGCGCACGTCGAAGGCAACGGTATCGAGACCTTCGAGGCCATGACCCGGCTGGGGCTCGAAGGGGTGGTGGGCAAACGCGCCGACTCGGCCTACCGCAGCGGCCGCAGCGACGCCTGGCGCAAGGTTCGGGCGCGGCGCTCGGCGGATTTCGTGGTTGCCGGTTGGACCCCGGCGAAGTCGAATCCCGACGACGTCGGGGCGCTCGTGCTTGCCGAGTACCGCGGTGAGGAACTCGCCTATTGCGGCAGGGTCGGATCGGGCCTCGGCGAAGCCAATCGCCGGGAGGTGAAGTCGCGCCTCGGCGAGCTGGCCGAAGCCGACGCGCTGTCCGACGATGCGACGCACCGCTGGGTCGAGCCGGTGCTGGTCTGCGAGGTGGAGTTCCGCGAGTATTCGGCGGACGGCCATCTCCGCCACCCCGTCTTCGTTCGGTTCCGCGACGACAAGGCGCCCCGGGAGTGCGCGAGCGCGTTCGACGAACCCCTTGAGATCGACGTCGACCCGGCGCCCCTACGCGAGGTCACCGTCACCAACCGCGACAAGGTGTTCTTCCCCGAACAGGGCCTCACCAAGGGCGACCTCATCGACTACTACCAGAACGTCGCGCCCTGGATGCTGCGCTACCTCGTCGACCGACCACTGGTGCTGACTCGATTCCCCGACGGCATCCACGGCAAGTCCTTCTACCAGCGCGACGCGCCGGCCTTCGTACCCGAATGGCTCACCCGCAAGACACTGTGGAGCGAGAGCGCCGAACGGGAGGTCAACTATTTCGTCGTCCAGAACATCGAGTCGCTCGTGTACCTGGCGAACATGGGGGCGATCCCCATCCATGCCTGGCACAGCCGCATCACCGACCTCGAGCACCCGGACTGGTGCGTACTGGACCTCGACCCCAAGGACGCACCGTTCGCGCACGTGGTGGCCATCGCCCGGGTCATCGAGGAGCTTCTCGCCGAGATCGACCTGCCCGGCTACCTGAAGACCAGTGGGGCCAGCGGTTTGCACATCCTGCTGCCTCTCGCGCGCCAACTGACCCACGGCCAGGCACGGACGCTCGGCGAGCTACTCGCCCGCGTCGTCGTGGTACGACGCGGCGACATCGCCACGATCGCGCGCGTGGTGCGGAAACGCGAGAACAAGGTCTACATCGACTTCATGCAGAACGGCCACGGCCAGTTGCTCGTTGCGCCGTTCTCCGCACGCGCCGAGGTGGCGGCATCCGTTTCGATGCCCATCGAGTGGTCCGAGCTCGACGAACGCCTGCACAACGCCAACCACACCGTGCGAAACGCGATCGACCGTCTCGAACGCGTCGGCGACCCCATGTCACCGATCCTCGACACGACCCCGGATCTGCACCGGGCCCTGGGGCTCATCGGGGAACGCCTGACCGATTCGACGAAATCTGACTAGCCCGCATTTCTCACCAGTGGCCGCGATGATGCGCGCCCTTGCGGGCGCGATCGAGGATTT
>CAZJRX010000133.1:0-1590 GCA_964548145.1 uncultured Pseudomonadales bacterium
CACGATCATCACGTCGATATAGGGCACGACGTTGATTTCGGACATCGGCTTGCGACGCGCTGCCATGGCTGTTCCCTCCGCCCTGCCTCGAGGTCCCGTGCCCTATCCGGACACCACCGTGCGGTGCAGGATCGAGGTCAATTCATCGGCGAACGCCTCGTAGCGCTTCATGAGCACTTCCACCCGGGCCGCGAATCGGTTGTAGCCGATCACCGCCGGGATCGCCGCGAATAGACCCATGGCGGTGGCGATCAGCGCCTCCGAGATTCCAGGTGCCACGGCGGCGAGTGTCGCCTGCGTCATCGTGGCAACGTTGCGAAACGAGTTCATGATGCCCCAGACCGTCCCGAACAAGCCGATGTAGACGCTGGTCGATCCCACGGTGGCGAGAAACGGCAGGTGCCTCGCCAGGCGTTCCTCCTCGTGGTTCAAGGCGACCCGCATCGCACGTTGTACGAACTGCATGACCGCATCCGCATCGGTCGTGCCCGCCGCCGACAGGCGCCGGTATTCTCCGAAGCCCGCGACGAACACGGTTTCGATACCGGTGAGGTCATCGTCGCGCTCGGCAAGCTCGTTCGCGAGTTCGGCGAGATCGATGCCACTCCAGAACTCGTCCTCGAAGTCGCCGATCTCCCCCTGGACACGGTTCAACGCGAAGAACCGCTGGAAGATCAGCACCCAGGACGCCAACGATGCCAACAGGAGGATCGCCATAACGGCCTGCACAAGAAAGCTGGCATTGGCGATCAGCTCCAGGATCGAAGCGGGCTGGGTCATGGGGCGTCTCCTTTCACATCGTCGGATCCGTCGAAGCCGAGCTGCATCTGCCCGTCGGCGAGGTGCCGCCGAGGGGTCAGGCCGAGATGCCGGTAGGCGGCTTCCGTGGCCACCCGGCCGCGCGGGGTGCGCATGATGTAGCCTTCCTGGATCAGGAACGGTTCGATGACGTACTCGATGGTATCGCGTTCCTCGCTGATTGCCGCAGACAGGGTTTCGACACCGACGGGCCCACCGCTGAACTTGCTGGCAATGGCGTCCAACACCAGCCGGTCCATGCCGTCGAGACCGCTCTCGTCGACCGCCAACATGCCGAGCGCGGCATCCGCCGACTCCCGGGTGACCTCGCCGTTGCTCTTGACCTCGGCGTAGTCGCGGACACGCCGGAGCAAGCGGTTGGCGATGCGCGGCGTGCCCCTCGAGCGCTTGGCGATCTCCTGCGCCCCGGCGGGTTCGATGGGAATGCCCAGTTTTTGGGCGGATACGGTAACGATTTCCGCAAGCTCGCCGGGGGCGTAGAACGCCAGCCGTTCGTCGATCCCGAACCGGTCGCGCAGCGGCGACGTCAACAGGCCGGCACGGGTGGTTGCACCGATCAAGGTGAAGCGTTTGAGCGTCAGTACGATGGACTTCGCCGCAGGCCCCTCGCCGATCAGTATCGGCAGCTTGCCGTCCTCCATCGCTGGATAGAGCACCTCCTCCACCACCGGCGGCAGCCGATGGATCTCGTCGATGAACAGCACGTCACCGTCCTCGAGGTTGGTCAGTTGCGCGGCGAGATCCCCCTGCTTCTCCAAAACCGGTCCCGAG
>CAZJRX010000133.1:1600-9656 GCA_964548145.1 uncultured Pseudomonadales bacterium
AAGCCCCGGGGGACCGAAGATCAGCGTGTGGTCGAGACAGTCGCCCCGGCGACGGGCCGCTTCGATCGAGATGCCAATCCGTTCCTTGACCTCTCGCTGGCCCACGTACTCGTCCAGACGGATCGGCCGCAGGGCACGGTCGAACGGGCGATCTTCATCGTCGACGGCGCCGGCGGTGATTCGGTCCGGTTGTAGGCTCATGCAGCCGCCAGGCGCTTGAGCGCTTCGCGCACCAGATCTTCGACGCTCCACTCCACATCCCCGGACGTGGTCACTTCCTCCACGATTGCGGTAGCCGTGCTTTCGCGATAGCCGAGCGCCACCAGCGCGAGGACGGCTTCGCGCACGGTGGGCGTACTGCCGACGCTGGTGCTCGCAGACAACTCGCGGACCTTGTCCCTAAGCTCCACCACCAGCCGCTGCGCGGTCTTCCGGCCGATTCCCGGAACACGCACGAGCGCTGCGGTATTGCCGCTGGTGATGGCGTTCGCGAAGACGTCCGTGGCAACCCTCGACAACAGCGACACGGCGAGTCGGGGCCCGATGCCGGTGACCTTGATCAACGTGCGGAAAAGGTCGCGTTCGGCGATGTCCGCGAACCCGTAGAGCGACTGCGCGTCCTCGCGGACCACGAGGTGGGTATAGATAACGACGCGGTCGGGATTCGCGGCAAGCGTCGCCGCCGCGCCGGTGGTCACCTCGACCTCGTAGCCCACGCCGCCCACATCGATGAGCACCATCGGGCCATCGCGTTCGACGAGTTTGCCGCGCAGTAGTCCGATCACGACGCGCGAAGCCCCGCGGCCGTCGTGGATCCTGCCCAATCTCCGAGAGGAGAACTCACCGGGTCCATCTAATCTCCTGGATCGCTGTCACCGACGCCTCCCGCCAGGAGAATCCGCGATGCGGTCGCGTCGCTTAGCAGTCCGTTTGCCGGATGGCAGTATTGACGTGACAGATCGCGACTGCAAGCGCATCAGCCGCATCCGGCGACGGTTCGTCGGAAAGCGACAGCAGGGCGCGAACCATGTATTGCACCTGGGCCTTGGTGGCGCCGCCGCTGCCCACCACGGCCTGCTTCACGGCGCGGGCGGCATACTCGCTGACCGGAAGACCGGCCCCGACCGCGGCGGCGATGGCAACGCCCCTGGCATGGCCGAGCTTGAGGGCTGATTGGGGGTTTCGCGCGAAGAAGACCTCCTCGACGACGAACTCGTCGGGTGCATGCGCGACGATAAGCTCATCGATCCCCCGGTAGATGTCGGCCAGCCGCCCGGCAAACGGGCCGCGGGTAGTCTGGATCCGACCGCTGGCCACGTAGCGCAACGCGTCGCCACGGACGTCGACAATGCCGTAGCCGGTGAGCCGAGAACCCGGATCGACGCCAAGCACCCGGACCACGCGCTCCTCCCAATAGCCGTCAGTGACCGAGCACGCCTTCCGGAAACCCGGCGTTGCAGAAGACATTCTGTACGTCGTCGAGATCCTCCAAGGCATCGATCAGCCGCAATACCTTGCCGGCGGTATCCTCGTCGCAGGGGTTGGTGGCGGTAGGGACCGGCGCGATCTCGGCGTGTTCCGGCTCGAAACCCCTCTCCTTCAGGGCATCGACCACCGCCGTGAAGCCTTCGGGCGTTGTCACCACGGAAATCAAGCCGCCCTCCTCGCTCTCGATGTCCTCGGCACCGGCCTCGATCGCCACCTCCATGACCGCCTCCTCGTCGGCGCCGACCAGGTTCACGACACCCTGTTTGGTGAAGAGGTATGCGACCGACCCATCCGTACCGAGTTTACCGCCGTGCTTGCTGAACGCATGGCGCACCGACGCCACCGTGCGGTTGCGGTTGTCCGTCATGACCTCGACGAGTACCGCCACGCCGCCGGGGCCGTAGCCCTCGTAGGTGAGTTCCTCGACCTCGTCGCCGGCAAGACCGCCCACACCGCGAGCGATGGCCCTGTCCATGGTGTCGCGAGGCATGTTGACCGACAGGGCGTTATCGACGGCAAGGCGTAGCCTCGGATTGTCGTTGGGGTCGCCGCCACCGAGCCGCGCGGCCACGGTCAACTCCCGAATCACCTTGGTCCAGACCTTGGCGCGCTTGGCATCCTGCCGCGCCTTGCGGTGCTTGATGTTCGCCCATTTCGAGTGTCCGGCCATGCGTTCACCTTCCCTCTACGGGCACGGGTCGGCAGCCCGAAGATACGCGCGCGGCGACGCCTTGACACAAGGCCCGGCCCCGAACATCAGCTTGTTCCTAACCCGGCACACTCTATCGCATCGCGCTCGAAGAGCGATCCCAACCGCCTTGCCAAATGAATCCAGCGTGTCGACATCAGGGCTGCTCAAGGAGTCTATCGCACCCGGATATGCAGCTCGCGCAACTGGTGCTCGTCGACGGTGCTCGGCGCGGCGGTCATGAGACAGGTCGCTGACTGGGTTTTCGGAAACGCGATCACGTCGCGAATGTTGTCGGTACCGGCAAGGAACATGACCAGCCGGTCGAAACCGATGGCTATGCCGCCGTGCGGCGGGCACCCTAGGGTCAGCGCGTCGAGCAGGAAACCGAACTTCGTCTCGGCTTCCTGTCCCATATCGAGCGCCTCGAACACCGCACGCTGCATCACCGGGTCGTGGATCCGGATGGAGCCGCCGCCGACCTCCGTGCCGTTCAGGACGAAGTCGTAGGCACGGGCAAGCGCGGTGTGCGGGCTTGCGGCCAACTCCTCGATCGAACACGCCGGCTGGGTAAACGGATGATGCGCCGGCGTGAGGGTTTCGCGACCGGGTTCGAACAACGGGAAGTCCGTGATCCAACACGGCGCCCACCGATCCTCGACGACATCGAGTGCTTTCCCGAGTTCATCCCGGAACGCCCCCATCGCGTCGTTCACCACCTTCGCCGTGTCGGCGCCGAAGAAGACGATGTCGTCCGTCTCCGCCCCGAGCCGGTCCAATACCGCCTCGACGGTGGCGGGTTCGAGGTGCTTGAGAATGGGTGACTGCAGCCCGTCCATCCCGCGACAGCGGTCGTTCACCTTGATATAGGCGAGACCCTTTGCCCCGTAACGTCCCACGAAACCCACGTAGTCGTCGAGTTCGCGGCGCGACAGCCGCCTCGCAGCAGCAGGACCCTTGAGTGCCACCACCCGCGACCCGGCGTCGTTCGCGGGCACGCTGAAGACCTTGAACGCGGCGTCGCGCACGAGGTCGGCGATGTCGACGAGTTCCAGGGGATTGCGCAGGTCCGGTGCGTCGCTACCGAACCGGCGCAGGGCATCGGCGTGGCTGACGACGGGGAAGTCCGGCAGTTCTACGCCGAGGATCTCGCGGAACAGCGACTTCATCAACCGCTCTGCCAAGTCCATGACATCCGCTTCGTCGACGAAGGACGCCTCGATATCGATCTGCGTGAACTCCGGCTGGCGGTCGGCGCGGAGATCCTCGTCCCGGTAGCAGCGTGCGAACTGGTAGTACTTGTCGAACGCCGACATCATCAGCAACAGCTTGAAGATCTGCGGCGATTGGGGCAAGGCGTAAAACTCACCCGGGTGCCTGCGGCTTGGCCCCAGGTAGTCGCGGGCCCCTTCCGGCGTGGTCTTGGTAAGCGTCGGTGTCTCGATGTCCCAAAACCCCTCCGTTTCCAGGAAACGCCGGACATGGCTCGTCGCCTTTGCCCGTAACCGCATCCGTTCCTGCATTTCGGGACGGCGAAGGTCCATGAAGCGATGTTTCAGCCGCACCTCCTCGCCAGCGTCGGAGTATTCGTCGAGCACGAACGGCGGCGTCGCCGATCGGTTGAGAATCGTCAGGCTGTCGCCAAGGACTTCGACCTCGCCGGTTTTCATGTCCGGATTGACCGTGCCCTGGGGCCGGGGCCGGACGCGTCCTTCCATGGCGATCACGAACTCGTTGCGGATGCCTTCCGCAATGCCGAAGCACTCCGGCGTATCGGGGTCGTAGACGACCTGCACGATACCCGCCCGGTCACGGACATCGAGGAAGATCACGCCACCGTGGTCCCGGCGGCGATGTACCCAGCCGGTCAGGGAGACTCTCGCGCCGATATCGGTTGCGGCCACGTCGCCGCAATAGTGGGTTCGCACGTTGCGGGCTCAGTCCGCCTTGGCGGCGTTGGCGGTCGTGCTAGACGAGGACTTCGAATCCGCCTTCTGGGTGCCCTTCTTCTGGGTGTCGCCCTTCTCTTTCGTGCTGCTGTCGGCCGCGTCCGCCGACTTGCCATTTGCACCGCTGCCCTTGTCAGCCTCGCCGTTGTCGGAGACGTTTTTCCTGTCGCCCGTCTTGAAGTCGGTCTCGTACCAGCCACTGCCCTTCAAACGGAAGACCGGCGCGGACAGCAGCTTCCTGAGCGCCGACGCACCGCATTCGGGGCAGTCGGTCAGAGCCGGCTCACTGGCCTTCTGAATGGTCTCGAACTGGTGCTCACACGAACGGCACGCGTATTCGTAGATGGGCACTGTGGACGGCTCCGCGCTCGGCGACGGTGGCGAAGCATAATCAAACCACGCGGAAAATACACCGGCGACGGTAGTCCAGTGCCCGTTTCACTGGTTTTTTCCGTGTTTCCGGTGCCTCGTTGCTTGGCTTTCCCCATCCGATCCGCTATAAAGCGCGCGTGCTGCGTTCCGCAACGCGCGTGCTGCGGCCCGCGAAGTGACGTGGCACGGGAATGTCATTAGCAAAAGGACTCGTCAATGGCACGCAAAGCAGCTTCCACGCGCTCCCGTACCCAAGCCGCTCCCGCCCCGAAACGGCCACCGGCACTGCGCACCAAGATGAACAAATCGTCGATGCTGACCCACATCGCCGGCGAAACGGGACTCACCCGTGCCCAGGTCGCCGCAGTCCTTGATGAACTGGAGGTACTGATTGAACGCCACATCAAGAAGCGGGCGGTGGGCACCTTCGCCCTACCGGGCCTGTTGAAGATCCGTTCGGTCAAGCGGCCGGCGACGAAGAAGCGCATGGGGCGCAACCCGGCAACCGGTGAACCCGTGGAAATCGCCGCCAAGCCCGCTACCACGAAGGTTCGCGTGACACCGCTCAAGCGACTCAAGGAAATGGTCGCTTGACGCGTCGTCGGGGCCGCCTTCGTGGCGGCCCGGGGTGACGAGCCGGCACCGTTCGAGGCGGCCTTCAACGGTGTCCCGTCCATGGCGCACCACGCTCGCCGTTTCGATCAGGCAAGAGCAGTCATGAAGTTCAGCGAACTCATCATTCCGACCCTGCGGGAAGCTCCCGCGGATGCCGAGATCGCCAGCCACGTACTCCTCGTCCGCGGTGGCTTCATCCGGCGTCTTGCCTCCGGTTCGTACAACTGGCTGCCGCTGGGTCTTCGCGTACTGCAAAACGTCGAGCGCATCGTGCGCGAGGAACTCGAACGCGCTGGCGCCCAGGAGATCCTGATGCCCGTCGTTCAACCGGCCGAACTATGGCGCGAAAGCGGACGCTGGGACGTGATGGGACCCGAACTGCTGCGCCTCACCGATCGCCACGACCGGGAATACTGCGTCAGTCCGACCCAGGAAGAGGTGGTCACGGACCTGTTCCGGCGGGTGATCACGAGCTATCGGCAACTGCCCTGCAACCTCTATCACATCCAGACCAAGTTCCGGGACGAGATTCGTCCCCGGTTCGGACTGATGCGCGCCCGCGAGTTCATCATGATTTACGGCTACTCGTTTCACCTAGACGAGTCATCCTTCGAGGAAGCCTACGCCGCCATGCACGCCTGCTACACGGCAATACTCACCCGCATCGGGCTCGACTTCCGGGCGGTGGACGCCGACTCCGGTTCGATCGGGGACGGCGAGTCGCACGAATTCCACGTCCTGGCCGACAGCGGCGAGGACGAAATCGCCTACAGCCCTGCCAGCGACTACGCCGCCAACGTCGAGAAGGCCGAAGCCGTGGCGACGGCGAGCCCGGGTCGGATCGAGGCAATCGAGAAGGTCCACACGCCCGATGCCAAGACCATCGAGGCGGTCGCAGCGTTTCTCGATGTCGACGCGGACCGCTGCATCAAGACGCTGATCGTCCACGCCGATTCCGAGGATCCCGGCCTGATCGCACTCGTATTGCGTGGCGACCATCAGTTGAACGAGGCCAAGGCGGGACGAATCGAGGGGGTCCGTCGACCCCTCGAGTTCGCGACCCAGGACGCCATCGAAGCCGCCCTGGGCGTCGGCATCGGATCGATCGGGCCCGTTGGCCTCGCGTTGCCGGTCGTCGTGGACAGATCCGCCGCCGAGATGCCGAGCTTCGTCTGCGGCGCCAACATCGACGACCATCACTACGTCGGTGCGAACTGGCAGCGGGATGTCGCCGGCGAGGTCCGTGTCGCGGACATTCGCAACGTCGTGGCTGGCGACGCCGGCCCGGACGGCAGCGGGCCGCTTGAGTTCATGCGCGGCATCGAGGTAGGCCACATCTTCAAACTCGGCACCAAATACAGCGAGGCCATGGGCGTCACCGTCCAGGATGCCTCGGGCCGCGACGTCGTCCCCCTCATGGGGTGCTACGGCTTCGGCGTGTCGCGGATGGTCGCGGCCATCGTCGAGCAGTGCCACGACGACGACGGCATCGTCTGGCCCGATGCGGTCGCTCCCTTCGACGTCCACATCGTGGCCTTGAACAACACCAAGTCGGACGACGTTCAGAGGGTCTCGGACCGATTGCACCGCGACCTGCAGGCGGCTGGTCTCACGGTTCTGTTCGACGACCGTGACGAACGGCCCGGGGTGAAGTTCGCCGACGCCGACCTCGTCGGGATACCCAACCGGATCACGGTCGGCGACCGGGGCCTCAAGGACGGCGTCGTCGAATACCGGCGACGCAACGAATCGGACGTGCGCAGGCTCTCACCCGACGCCGTGGCCGGTGTGATCGCGCGGGACACAGATCACGGTTGAAAACGAGGATGCTCGACAGCGTCCGTCCATATGACAGCGCGTTTGTGCGGTCCCGGCGCGCCCTATGTGCGGTCGTCAGTGAATGATCGGCGGCGGCGACTCGGGCTCTTTCGCGGTTTGTGGGTCCGGTTCCGCCTGCACCGCGTAGCGCCGGGTCATGACCTGCCCGGCCAGCACATTGGGTAGTTCGTCGAGGAACACCTTCATGTGTTCGGTGCGGAGGTGACCCGCAAGCGCCTCCATGTTCTCCCACTCCTGCAGCAGGATCAGCGTATTCGGATCGCGCAGGCCGACGTAGAACTCGTAGGAAATGCAGCCGTCCTCGGTACGCGTGGCCTCGGACATGACACGCGCCAGGTCCAGCGCCTTGTCGCGCTCCGCCTCCTTGATGGGGATGACGCCGTGGACAATGATCATGGTCCAATCTTCGCCAATTCGCCTTGGGCTGGCAAGGTGGCGCACGGCGCTGTGTGGCGGACGGTGCTGAAGCCGAATCTCAGGCCGGTGCTGCCACACTCGCCGCGGCGCGCCGCGAATTCACACGCAAATACACGGCCATCAGGGCCGGCACGAGCAGGATCAGGATGGCCGTGGTGACCATGATGCCGACGCCAAGCGACGCCGCGAAGGGAACCAGAAACTGCGCCTGGATCGCCCGCTCCAGTATGAGCGGCGTGAACCCGAGAAAGGTCGTCAACGACGTCAGCATGATCGGTCGGAATCGACCCTTGGCACCCTCGACGATGGCGGACTTCGTCGAAGCGCCTTCCTTTAGCCGCTGGTCGATGAAGTCGATCATCACCAGCGAGTCGTTGACTACCACCCCGCTCAAGCCGAAGAAACCCAGGAACGATCCCGCACTGAGGGCGACCCCAAGCACCAGGTGGCCGAGTACCACGCCGACCAGTCCGAACGGGATGATGGCCATCACGATGAACGGCTTGCGGTAGGAGCCGAGCGGAATCGCGAGGAGGGCAAAAATGGCGAGCATGGCGAGGGCGAAGCCGCGGACCAAGGCATCCAGGGATTCCAGCTGTTGCTGCTGTTCGCCACCGAAGGTAAAGGTCAATGCGGGGTTGGCGGCACCCAGCCCCGCAAGAATCCGATCCCTGAGTATTTCATTCGC
>CAZJRX010000134.1:0-9647 GCA_964548145.1 uncultured Pseudomonadales bacterium
GCAGGATCGTAGGGGCGACCGCGCGCCCTGGCGGGCGCGTTGTGGTCGCCCGCCGGGATTGCCTACGGTTTGATCGTTTGCGGCGAGAATGCGGAGCATTCTCGATACGCGCCCGAAGGGCGCTCCGGGACGGGACAAGCCCTTCCCGAACGGGGCATGCTCCTAACGCGTTAAGAGCTCCAGGAGTTCCTCTTGGGCGCAGTGACGGTCTTCGCCGGATGCCGCGGGATCGTAGCGTCCATCGGCCTGCAGTACCCAGGCCTGAGCGTTGTCTCGTAGGTACGGTTCAAGACCCTCCTCGACGACGGCGCGCCGGTTCTCCTTGTCCTCGATGGGAAAGCACGTTTCCACCCGGGAGAAGAAGTTGCGGCCCATCCAGTCCGCGCTCGACAGGTAGATGCGCTCATCGCCGCCGTTCTCGAACAGGAAGATCCGCGTGTGTTCCAGGAAGCGGCCGACGATGGAGCGCACCGTGATGTTCTCCGACACGCCCTCGATTCCGGGCTTAAGCGAGCAGATGCCCCGCACCACGAGTTGAATGCGCACGCCAGCTTGCGATGCCCGGTACAGGGCCTTGATGACGTCCTGTTCGATCAACTGGTTCATCTTCGCGGTGATGCCAGCGGGCTTGCCCTCGGTGGCGTTTTCGATCTCGACGTCGATATGGCGCAGGATCGTGTCGTGCAGGGTGAACGGCGATTGCACGAGCTTGTTCAACCGTCCGCCGCGGCCCATGGTGGTTAGCTGGTGGAACATTCGCTGCACGTCGGCGGCCATTTCCACGTCGGCGGTGAGCAGGCCGAAATCCGTGTAGCTGCGGGCTGTGCGGGCATGGTAGTTGCCGGTGCCGAGGTGGGCGTAGCGGCGCAGTTCGCCGTCTTCGCGGCGGATGACGAGGATCATTTTGGCGTGGGTCTTGTGCCCGACGATGCCGTACACCACCTGCGCGCCGGCTTCCTGGAGATGGTTGGCGAGTTCGATGTTGGCGGCCTCATCGAAACGCGCGCGCAACTCGATCACGACGAGGACTTCCTTCCCCCGTCTTGCCGCGTCGAGCAGGATCTTGACGGCGGCGGAGTCCGTGCCGGTGCGGTAGAGCGTCTGGCGGATCGACAGCACGTTGGGATCCTCCGCGGCGCTGCGCAGGAAGTCGAGCACCGGGACGAACGAATGGAACGGGTGGTGCAGCAGGATGTCGCCGCGGCGGATCGCGGCGAAGATGTCGGGCGCGGTCTGGATACGCGCCGGGATGCTGGGCGTGAAACCGGGGTACTTGAGGTCGGGTCGGGCCACCAGGTCGGGGACGGTGTTGATGCGCATCAGGTTGACGGGTCCGTTGCAGTAGTAGACGTCCTCTTCTGCAACCGAAAACTCGTCGGCGAGGAACTGGCCGACGTGCTTGGGACAGTCGTCGGCGAGTTCGAGTCGCACGGCATCGCCGAATCGCCGGGACGAGAGTTCCCCCTCCAAGGCGATCAAGAGGTCGTCCACGGCTTCCTCGTCGACGAACAGGTCGCTGTTTCGGGTCACCCGGAACTGATAGCACCCGACCGCCTCCATGCCCGGGAAAAGCTCGTCGACGTGGGCGTGGATGATGGACGAGAGGAACACGAAGGCATTGGGACTGTCGGCCTTGTCTTCCGGCAGCCGAACGACCCGGGGTAGCGCGCGGGGCGCTTGGACGACTGCCATGCCGCTCTTGCGCCCGAAGGCGTCCTTGCCTTCGAGCGTCACGATGAAGGTCAGGTTCTTGTTGAGGATGCGCGGAAACGGATGCGCCGGATCGAGCCCGATGGGGGTTAGGATGGGTTCCAGTTCGCGGTGGAAGAAATCGCGCAGCCAGGCTTCCTGGTCCGGGTTCCATTGGGCGCGCTTCAAGAATCGGATGCCCTCGGCATCGAGCAGCGGGAACAGCACGTCGTTGAGGATCCGGTACTGCTCGTCGACCATGTCGTGGGCGACCTGGGCGATGCGCTTCAGTTGCTCGGTGGGGGAGAGGTTGTCGGGGCCGCGTTGGGTGGCACCCACCTCCTCCTGCTGCTTGAGGCCGGAGACGCGGATCTCGAAGAACTCGTCGAGAATCGAGCCGACGATGCACAGGAAGCGCAGCCGTTCGAGCAGCGGCACATCGTCGCGTTTCGCCTGTTCGAGCACGCGACGGATGAACTCGAGCTGCGCCAGCTCCCGGTTGATGTAAAGGTCGGCGCTGGCGAGATTGGGCGGTTTCGCGACCTCCGTCGCCATACAATGTCCCGTTATGTCTTCACCGCAAAAGCCTACCACCGTGGCCCCATCGCCGTCGTCGCGCGACCGGCTGTTTGACGCGCCCCGGCAACTGGTCGACTTCGCCTTCGACGAAGCCGTGGCCCATGTGTTCCCGGACATGATCCGGCGCTCGGTGCCTGGGTACGAGACCGTCGTCGCCCTCACCGGGCTGCTGGCGGCCCGGCACCTCGGAAGTGGCGGGCGCTGCTACGACCTCGGTTGTTCGCTCGGCGCGTCGACGCTTGCCGTGTTGCGCGGCGTGGGTACAGCCCCGTGCGAAATCCTCGCCGTCGACAGTTCCGCCGCGATGCTCGACGAAGCTCGCCGTCTGCCGGAGTTGGACGACCGCGTCGAGTGGGTGGAAGCCGATGTTCGAGAGGTTGAGATCGACGATGCGCAGGTGGTGATTCTGAACTACGTCCTGCAGTTCCTCCCTCCCGAGGACCGGTTGCCG
This sequence comes from uncultured Pseudomonadales bacterium, assembly GCA_964548145.1. Taxonomy (GTDB): domain Bacteria; phylum Pseudomonadota; class Gammaproteobacteria; order Pseudomonadales; family Azotimanducaceae; genus VXYL01. The sequence goes on from CAZJRX010000134.1 coordinate 2,720, forward strand.
TTGTTGCGGCGTATCCGTGGCGGCCTGTCTAGCGGCGGAATCCTGATCGTGTCCGAGAAGATTGCCGCGGGCGACTACTTCGACGGACTTCACCTGGACTTCAAACGGGCCAACGGCTACAGCGAACTGGAAGTCAGCCAAAAGCGCGCGGCCCTCGAAAACGTGATGCGGATCGATACCGAAGATACCCACCTCGCCAGGTTCCGCACCGCGGGCTACGGTGCGGCGCGGGTCTGGTTCCGCTGCCTGAACTGGGCATCGTTCGTCGCCGGGCCGGACGGGGGTCCCCCATAGAGGCCGTCGAGTCCCTGTTCTCGGCTTGGCGCGGCGCGTCGGCGGACTGGGCCATCGACATCGTGGAGCGAGCCCCCCATGGCGATCTCCCGCGATGGCTCGGAGCCTTGGAGCGCCTACCGGATGTCCGAGCGACCGAGGTTTCGCTGGGCCGCGTGGTGGGTGCTTGGGCGACCGGTCTGGCAAGCGAGAGACGGGAACGCCTCGAGGCGGCTCTGCGGGAACTGATCCCCTGGCGCAAGGGGCCTTTCCATCTGTTCGGCATCGACATCGACAGCGAGTGGCGATCGGATCTCAAGTGGTCCCGCATCGCGCCCCACGTGGACCTCGACGGATGTCGTGTCCTCGACGTGGGTTCCGGCAACGGCTACTACGGCTGGCGCATGTTGGAGGCGGGTGCTGCGTCGGTGACGGGGATCGATCCGTCGCTGCTCTTTGTGCTGCAGCACGCTGCCATCAGCTACTACGTGGATCGGGGCCGGCACCGGAACACGGTCCTGCCGGTGGGATTGGAGCAGTTGCCTGCGGCGGGGCCCTTCGACGTGGTGTTCTCGATGGGCGTCCTATACCACCGTCGCGATCCTGCCGAGCACATCCGGGGTCTGGCTCGACACGGCCACGACGAGTCGACCCTTGTCGTCGAGAGCCTGGTCGTGGATGACGCCCCGTTGGAGTCCCGCTCCCGGTACGCGCGGATGCGCAACGTCTGGTTGGTGCCGAACCTGGCGACGCTGCATTCGTGGCTTGCGGACGCTGGATTCGCCGACACTGACGTGGTCGATGTTTCGCCGACAACGACCGCGGAGCAGCGCACCACGGCATGGATGCCCTACGAGTCGCTCGCCGCCGCCCTCGATCCCGATGACCCAAGCCGGACCGTCGAAGGCTATCCGGCGCCGAAACGCGCCGTTATCATCGCCCGAAGGAAATGACGGGACACCCATGAACGATTTCCTGGCACCTTGGAAGTTCCGCTTCCGCGGCAAGACGGGCCGCCTGCTTTCCATCGTCGACTGCTTCCGCAAGGAGCCCAACAAGGGACTCGCGGTGGTGCAGGTCGCGCGAGCAAGCGGCATGCCGATCCATGACGCGGCCAAGCTCTTGGAGAGCACGCCGGAGCTATTCATCAAGTTGCCGGGACGCGGCGACGGCATCACGCGTTTCCGGCTCGCCTCCTCGGTGGCGGCCCGCAGCGACAAGGAGATCGACGACCTGGTGCAGCGCCACGCCCGGCGCGAGTCCGGAATCTTCTACGCCCTGATGCTGATGGGGCTCCTGACACTCGTCGTGATTGCGATGGTCATCGTTCCGTCGCTCGCGTAGGGGCGACCCTCTCGCGCCCGCCAGGGCGCGCGGTCGCCCGCTCGACCCTTGTGGTCTTTGGCTTCTGAGGTAGCCCCATGCCCGAACAGCTTCCCCCGGAAACAGCCGCCCTCCTGGAACGTGCCGAACGCCTAGCCCGCAAGGTGCTGGTGCCCTTGCGCGAAGACGAGGCCCTGGACCCTGCCGACCGCGCCGATCAGGTACGGAACGCCTCCAAGGAAGCCGGCATCTACGCGATGGCCCAGCCAGCGGAGTTCGGCGGCGGCGCGACGCTGCTGGCGTTGACCGTGGTCCGCGATTGCCTCGGAGCGCACAACGTTTGCCACCTGCCCGGCATCTTCGGACCCAGTCCAGGCGTTCTGGGCGGCGTTGGCGAACCGCTGCGCAGCCAATACCTGGCGCCCCTTCTCGCCGGCGAGAAACGCGCCGCCTTCGCCTTCACCGAGCCGGACGATGCCGATCGCGCCACCTGGGGCGTCCTAGACGGCGACACGCTGACGGTAAACGGCCAGAAGTCGTACGTGACCGGCGGGGCAAGCGCGGACTTCGTCAACGTTCTCGTGGAAATCGAGGAGCACGGTCCGGCGATGGTGGTAATCGACCGCGAGGCCCCCGGCGTTCATATCCGGCGCACGTTCGGCTCCGTGGACGGCAGCCACCATGCCTACATGGAGTTCCGCGATGTCCGGCTACCCGCGGCGCATATCGTCGGCGAACCGGGCCGGGGTCTGCCCCGCGCCATGCGGCAGATCGGCGATACCCGCCTGGCATTGGCCGCCGAGAGCGTCGGACTGTGCCGATGGGCCATCGACTTCGTCACCGAGCACATCTCAAGTCCGCACCGCAGCGGCGCGCCGCTGGGCACCAGGGAAGGCGTCCGGCTGCGCTACGCGGACATGCGCATCCGGGCCTACGCCGCCCGCAGCATGGTGTACCGCACCGCGCGCCTGGGCGACGCGGGGGAGAACATCATCAACGAGGGCATCGCCGCGAAGGTGTTCGCGACGGAGACCGTGGGGGACATCGTCGACACCGGGATCCAGTTGGTTGGCGGCGCGGCGTTGCGGAGCGGTCATCCCTTGGAAGCGCTCTACCGCCGAGTCCGGGCGTTGCGTTTGGCGGAAGGCGCGAGCGACGTGCTTCGGCTCAACCTGGCCCGGGGCCGCCTCGACCTCGCCAAGGGAAGGATTTGAGAACCACTGGAGTTGAGTCGTGTGAGTTCGCGATACGGGGGAACGGCACGCCGGGGACCGAATTGCGCTAAGATAGGCGACCCGGCGTTACCTAAAGTAGCACTTGCCGTTTAGTCGCGGCGCGGCCAACCCATCAGTCATGCTTTGGCTCAAGATCACGCTGCCGATTCTCCTGATTGCCGTCGCCGCCTTGGCGGCGGTGGGCTTGTTCGCCGCGCGCACGCCAGCGGTTCAGCAGCCGGCTTCGCCGCCGACACTGCTGGTGGACGTGGCCGTGGCGAAGCGGGAGCCGGTGACCTTCGTGGTGCGCTCCCAGGGGGTGGTTGCGCCCCGTACCCGGACGACCATCGTGTCGGAGGTCTCGGGGACGGTCGTGGAGGTCTCGCCGGCGTTTGTTGCGGGCGGGTTCTTCGCGAAGGGTGACGTGCTGGTGCGCATCGATCCGCGCAACTACTCAACCGCACTGAAACGCGCCACGGCGGCCGTGGCCCAGGCCAAGACCAAGGTTGCCACCGAGAACGCGCTGGCGGGCTATGCCTACGAGGATTGGGAACGGTTGCGCAGTCTCGAGGTAGCCGATCGGCCGGCTTCGGATCTCACCCTCCGAAAGCCACAGCTTGCAGAAGCCGTGGCGGGGCTCGAGTCCGCCGAAGCAGATCTGGAGAAGGCGACGGAAGACCTGAGCCGCACGGTTATCAGGGCGCCCTACGACGGCATGGTGCGGGAGAAGCGCGCCGACGTGGGCCAGTTCGTCAACACGGGCACGCCGCTGGCGGAGACGTTCGCCACCGACTACGCCGAGATCCGGCTGCCTGTTCCGCAGACCGAGCTCAAGTACCTCGAACTCGCGGCGTTGAATGAGGGCAGCGTCTTGCCGGCGGCCCTGGAGGCGGATATCGGCGGCATGGTTCACAGCTGGCCGGCCGAGATCGTGCGAACCGAAGGTGTGTTCGATCCGGATACGCGGGTGCTGCATCTGGTCGCCCAGGTTCAGGATCCCTACGCGACCGGCCGCGAGCCGTTGCGTATCGGTACGTTCGTCAGCGCCGCCGTGGAGGGGACGAGCGCCGGGCAGGTGTTCGTCATCCCGCGCCACTCGCTGGAACGGGGCGAAACGCTCTGGATGGTGGCCGACGACATGACGATCCGGCCCCGCGACTTGGAGATCGTCCGCGCCGACGAGGGTTTCGCGTACGTGGCTGCGGGATTGCGCGACGGCGAACGCTACACCGTAACGCCCCCGGAGAATTCGCTGCCCGGGATGACAGTCCGCATCAACAGTGAGTGACGTAGTCGGCGCACTCCGGGAATCGGGGGCAGACGAAGTTCATGGCCTGATCGGCTGGTTCGCGAAGAACCACGTCGCCGCCAACCTGATGATGATCGGCATCATCGGTCTCGGCGCCTACGCCCTGTTCGGGCAGATCAAGAAGGAGTCGTTTCCCGAGTTCATCCGCAACCAGATCCAGGTCCAGGTGACCTACCTCGGCGCGACGCCGGAAGAGGTGGAGAAGGGCGTGCTGCTGCGGGTCGAGGAAGCCGTGAAGGGCATCGAGGGCGTGAGCGAGGTGCGCTCTTTCGGTGGCGAAGGCGGGGGCACGGTGTTCATCGACCTGGAGTCGACGACCGACGTCGCGGAGAAGATGGACGAGGTCAAGCTTGCGGTGGACGGCATCTCGACCTTCCCCGCCGAGACGGAGCGCCCGATCATCTCCGAGTCCCGGTTCCGCAACCCGGTGATCAACGTGCAGCTTGCCGGCGATCTCGACGAGGCGACCATGAAGGAACTCGCCGACCAGCTCCGGGAGGAGATCGTGGCCCTGCCGGAGGTTTCCTTCGCCCAGGTGTTCGGGTCGCGGCCGTTCGAGATCTCCATCGAGATCTCCGAGAACACCTTGCGCCAGTACGGCCTGACGCTCGAGGGCGTGGCACAGGTGATCGGGCAATGGTCCATCGACCTTCCCGGCGGCTCGATCCGCTCCCAGGCGGGCGATATCCGCCTGCGTGCCACGGGGCAGGCCTACACGGGCCAGGAGTACGAAGAGATCGTCCTTCTCACCCGCCCGGACGGGACGCGCATCCGCCTTGGGGAGGTGGCGACGATCCGCGACCAGTTCGCGGAGGTGCAAAGCTACTCCTTCTTCAACGGCAAGCGGTCCTTCGGCATCAACGTGATGGCCAGCGAGGATGAGAACCCCATCGATGTGAGCGCCGCCGTGAAGGCGTTCGTCGAGGAACGCAACCAGACACTGCCGCCCGAGGCCCAGATGACGGCCTGGGGCGACAGCTCCTTCTACTTGGAAGGGCGCATCGACATGATGCTGAAGATCATGGCCCTGGGCGCGATTCTCGTGTTCATCATCCTCGGCGTGTTCCTGCATCTCAAGGTCGCGGCCTGGGTGATTATCGGGCTGCCGGTGGCTTTCCTCGGCGCTTTCATGATGATGCCCGTGCCGTTCATCGACGTGACGATCAACGTCATGAGCCTGTTCGCCTTCATTCTCGTGCTGGGGGTGGTGGTCGACGATGCCATCATCATCGCCGAGAGCGCCTACACCGAGACCGAGAACCACGGCTACACGCTCGCCAACATCGTCCGCGGTGCCCAGCGCGTGGCGGTTCCCGCGACGTTCGGCGTGCTCACCACCATCATGGCCTTCACGCCGATGCTGCTGCAGTCGGGGGCGACATCGTCGGTGGCCGGGGCGATCGCCTGGATCGTCATTCTCTGCCTGGCGTTCTCGCTGGTGGAGAGCAAGCTCATCCTGCCGTCGCACCTCGCCATCATGCATTCCTCCCACGGTCCTCGGCGCGGCATATCCGACTGGGTGGACGAGCGTTTGAAGCGCTTCATCGAATCGGTCTACAAGCCGTTCCTGGCCCGCGCGATCGAGTACCGCTGGACGACGCTGTCGGCGTTCATCGCCATTGCCATCGTGATGCTGGGTCTCGTCGCGGGCGGCTTCATCCGGATCACGTTCTTCCCGGAATTCGGCGGCGATTTCGTCATGGCGCAGGTGGAGATCCAGGAGGGCGCGCCGGATGAATTGATCGTCGACATCATCGGCGAGATGACCAGTGCCCTGAACGAGGTGGATGATGAACTCAAGGCGGAATACGGCTTCGAGCAGGACGTGGTGGAGCATGTCTTCGCCTACGTACAGAACGGTCGCAGCGGGCGTTTCCAGGTCGAATTGTCAAAAGTCGAGACCCGGGCGGTCGACGTTGATCTCAAGGAACTCGAAACCCGTTGGCGGGCCAAGGTTGGCGACATCGCGGGCACGACCCAACTGAGCATTTCCACCGGCAACCGGATGGGCGGCGGACCCCCGGTTGCGTTTCGTTTGAGCGGTCGCAGCACGTCCCAACTGGAGGCCGCCGCCGACGAGCTTGCCGCGCACCTGAAGACCTACGAGGGCCTCTACGAAGTGGAGTCGTCGGCCAGCGACGGGCCCGAGGAATTGCGCTTGGCGGTTCGGCCGGAAGCCGAGGCCATGGGTGTGACGTTGTCCGACCTTGCGCGTCAGGTTCGCCAGGCGTTCTACGGCGCCCAGGCGCAGCGCATCCAGCGCGGCGACTCGGATGTCCGGGTGATGGTCCGCTACCCCCGGAGCGAACGCAAATCCATCGGCAACCTGGAGAACATGTGGGTTCGATTGCCGGAGGGCCGCGAACTTCCATTCCACACCGTGGCGACCTACGAGATCGAGCGCGGCTACAGCTCGATTAGCCGGATCGACGGCAAGCGCACCGTCACGGTAGGTGCCAATGCGGATCTGGCGGTTGTCGATCCCGGGCAGGTGGCTGGCGCGGTCATGTCGACTTTCCTGCCGGAGCTTCTGCGCAGGTACCCCGGCGTCGAGTTCGGCATGGGTACCTCCCTGCAGGAGCAGCAGGAGTCCGTGTTCGAGATGATCTGGGGATTCATGGGCGCGCTGGTGGGCATCTACGTGCTGATGGCCAGTCCACTCAAGTCCTACCTGCAGCCGCTCGCCATCATGACGGTCATCCCGTTCGGGTTGATCGGCGCCGTGATCGGCCACTGGATTATCGGCATTCCCGTGAACGCGATCTCGCTCCTGGGCTTTTTCGCACTGGCAGGGGTGGTGGTCAACGAC
>CAZJRX010000135.1:0-8977 GCA_964548145.1 uncultured Pseudomonadales bacterium
AGCGGGGGCACCCCAGCCCGACGAGTGATGGCCATAATACGGCATCGCAATGCGATTCGAGTGAGAGCCTTGTTCCGCGTTCAATAGACTACTGCCTATGTAAGATACGGGAACAGGTCGATTGCGACCTGGACGGTGCCCGAGGAAGCACACCATGCCCAAAAAACGCCTGTCTGTCGCGCTAATCGGCGCAGGGGGCAACATGCGCAGTGCGCACCTGCCGCGCATCGCCGCCGATGGTGCGGTTGAGATTGCGGGGGTGGCCGACCCGGTGGAATCGCAAGCGCGATCGCTGATGGAGCGCGCCGGTCGCGACATTCCGTATTTCACTAACTGGCGAACGATGGTGAAACGCATCGAGACCGATGGCGTGCTCATCAGCACCCCGCACCGGGAACACTACGCCCAGGCCAAGGCATGCCTCGACGGCGGTCGGCATGTGCTGGTGGAAAAGCCGCTGGTCATCCAGCCGAGTCATGCCAAGCGATTGTTGGGGCTCGCGCAGGCGCAACGCCTTGCGCTGGTTGTGGCATACCAGCGCCATTGGATGCCGCACTTCGTCTACGCACGGGAGCTCATTGCGAAGGGCGCGTTGGGTGACATTCGCGGCGTGGTGGCGTATGTCACCCAGAACTGGCTGGGCGTCGGCGGCTGGCGACTCGATCCCGAGCTGGCGGGGGGCGGGATGTTTATGGATACGGGCAGCCACCTGGTTGCCTCGATGCTGTGGGTGACCGGCCTTTCGCCCAAGGTGGTCTCCGCCTCGTTCGACAACGCCGGTCGCGACGTGGACATCAACGGCGGCGTGATCGTGCGCTTCGGCAACGGTGCCGTCGGCACGCTGACCACCACCGGCAATGCAGCGCGCCATGACGAGCGGCTGGCGATCAGTGGCAGCGAGGGCTCGCTGGTGCTGCACCTGCACCAGTGGCGGCTACGCTCGATGTTGTTGAACGACGAGCCGGTTGATATCCCGAAGCGCATCAAACCATCGACGCCCGATGCGGCTTTCTTCCAGTGGATGCGTAGTGGTCTTGCCGGCTACGAGACGCAGGACTTCGCCCTGCAGGTGTCGCGGCTCACCGAAGCAGCGTACCGTTCTGCCGACGCCGGCGAGCCGGTGCAGGTGCGCCGGTGATCGGCGACGCGGGGGTGAGAGCATGGTGATTCTTCTCGACGGCGGCATGGGCCGCGAGATCCAGCAACGGCGTCCGGAAGCGGCGCACGGTCTCTGGTCCGCCGGCGTGCTACTTGACGAGCCCGACCTCGTGGTGGAGATCCACCGCGAATACATCGATGCGGGCGCGACGATCATCACCACCAACAACTATTCGACCATACCGAGCTACCTCGGCAAGCAGGGCATGGCAAACCGGTACCGAGAACTCACCCGGGTGGCGGCGTCGCTGGCGCGGCGTGCCGTCCGTGAGAGCGGTAGGGACGTGGGCATTGCCGGTTCGCTGCCACCCTTGGAAGAGAGCTACCGGGCCGACCTCGTGCCGCCGCCGGAGGTCGCGGGCCCGGTCTACGAAGGGGTGGTCGAGGCGCTCGTCGATGATGTCGACCTTTACATTTGCGAGACGATGTCGTCGGCGGCTGAGGCGCGCGCGGCGGCGACTGCAGCGCTTGCGCATGGCCGCGGGAAACCGGTGTACGTTTCGTGGACGCTCGATGAAACGCCGGGACGCGGTCTGCGCAGTGGCGACACGGTGAAGCAAGCCGTGGACGCACTAAACGGGCTGGTCGTCGACGGCTACCTGTTCAATTGCACCCACCCCGAAGCCATCGAACAAGGCTTGCACGAGCTCAAGCCGCTCACCACCAAGCCCATCGGTTGCTACCCGAACCGACTCAACAAGGTGCCCGACGGCTGGACGCTCGACAACGAGATCACCACCGGCCTGCGCGGCGACCTCCCGCAGGATATCTACGTGGCGGCGATGCTGCGCTGTATCGACGCCGGGGCCAGCATGGTCGGCGGCTGCTGCGGCATTGGTCCCTCGGACATCCGCGCCTTAGCGCAACGGATCGGTACGTAGGGGCAAGGCTTGTCCCCGCCCGCCTTGGCGGAACGGGTCGGGTACGTAGGGGCGGGGCTGCCCCGCCCGCGTCTGGAGAACCCGGCCGCGTGCGTTGAAGTAGGCGGGCGACCACCAGGGCCGCCCTACTGGCGGGCCAGTTCCGCCGCGAGCGCATCGTCCATTTGGACGGCGCGTTGGTGAGCGGGCCGGGCAAACATTCGCTCGACATAGGCGGCGATTACCGGTCGGTCGGTGATGGAACCGAACTGGATGCCCCAACCCAGTTGCGCGGCGACGTAGACGTCCGCAGCGGTGAATGCGTCTCCCGCGATATGGGTTGACCGCTCGATCTGCCATTCCAGCGTGTCGAGGGTCGCCGCGAAGGTTCGATAGCCCACCATGCCTTCCTGATCGGGGGTGATCTCGACACCGAGACCCCGGTTGACCGCGGCCGGTTCGAGACAACCCGCGCCGAACAGCAGCCAACGGTAGTAGGGACCGCGCTCGTCCAGCGGCGGCGCGAGCCCGGCGGCGGGGAAAACGTCGGCAAGATAGGCGCAGATCGCGGCGCATTCGGTGACAACGGTCTCGCCGTGGACGATTACGGGTACTTTGCCCATGGGGTTCAAGGCAAGAAACTCGGGATCGGTGATCTTCTTGCCGAGTTCCATGACCTCGGTGTCGTAGTCCGCCTCCACCTCTTCAAGCATCCATCGGGCGACTCGCCCGCGGGACATGGGGTGGGTGTAGAAGGTCAGGCTGTGGTCGTGGCTCATTGGGTACTCTCTAGTGCTCCGTCAACCCCTAATCTTGGTGTCAGTGGCAGCCGGAGTGTTCCGGGCAAGGCGTGGCTGCGCACGCGTAGCGGGCCTACTCCAAGCAGCCGCAACGCGGTCCGGGACGCTCCGGCTGCCACCCGAAGGGCGCGCCCGCAAACGCCCATCCGCGTTGTTGGCGCCTCTCGACAGAACCCCGCTATGCCTTCGAGGCGCCGCCTAGCGGGCTGGACGCTTGCGGACGCGCTGACGCCAAGATTAGGGGTTGACGGAGCACTAGTCTATTTCGCGCGGAACAAGGCTCTCGCTCGCGTCGCATTTGCGATGCCGTATTTTGGCCATCACTCGTCGGGCTGGGGTGCTACCGCTAGGTGATCGGTTGACGTTAGAGCACATCGAAGATGTGGCTGTATTTCAGCACCAGTTCGCGGCCTGGTTTTCCGAGCCCGCTGCGGTGATCGATCTCGTTGTAGACAGTGTATAGCCCCGCGTTTGCGGAGCGCAGCCAGGAAAATCGTACGTTCCCGGCAAAGGCGTCGTCGGCGTCGTTGTACTGGATCAGGGCGCGCAGGCTGATCTTCGGCGTGAACGCATAGGAGAAGCCCGCCCGGGCGAGGTTGACGGTGAACGAACCGTCCTCGCCCCCGAGGTCGATGGAGTTGTGGTCCCAGCCAGCCCAGGCGCTGAAGGATTCGTCCCTGCGGTAGTTGATGTAGGGCGACGTGGCGAAGCGTTTGCCGTTGTAGAACCCGCCCGCCGCCAGGTGCGTGCCGCCGCTCCAAGTCCTGTTCGGTGCGGAACTGATGCCCATCTCGAAGTCGCGGGTCTTGTAGGCTGGAGACGGTGATGGCCCCGGGGTCGGACTCGTGGCAGACCACCCCGACATGAATGGCATCGCCGGTGAAGCCGAAGTAGACCTCCGTGCGCTGGGATGCGGGCGCGCCGTTGTCGGGCTGAAGTTGAGTAAAGCCGGCAAATGGCGTAATCCCGTCCCAAGCCGGGTCGTCGGCGATGTTGCCGTCCAGCGTCGGCGTCTCGGCAAGACGTGTGGCATGGCCGATGGGAGGGTTCTGCTGCTCGGCTGCGATTGCGGTGCCCAGCAAGAACGCGAAGGTGGCGAATGACGAACGAAGGAACTGCATGGTGTCGTCCGAGTGGATGGCGCGTGTACCGGGCAAGGCGCCCTCACGTGCGAAAAGGTTCGCTTGGGTGAGGGGGGCAGCCGGTGCAAGGCGCGCGATTATCTGCGTGCCGACCGCTGGCGTCAACGAACGAGCCGCGCTACTGCCGGTGGTCGTCTCGGCGGCGGCGTTGGGCTGGCATTGCGTCGCCGGACGACGTGCCGCGGTAGTCGCCGACGATCTCGGCGCGGGCGCGAATGGGATCGGCAAGGATGCGGTTGCGTGCGGCACCCACCTCGCGAGCGTCGTAGGGTCGAAACCCCGGCGGCAGGGAATCGGCATTGAATGCACGTAGCATCCAGTTCAGCAGACGTGCCAGATCGTCGTCGTCGAGCGGCGATTGGGCGACTTCGGGCACGCGGGCGATGTACTCGCGGCCATCCGGGGAGGACACTAGGGGCCCGACCGGACCGCGCAGGGACGGGACATCAGGTGCCGATCCGCTACCGTCCGTGCGGTGACAACCAGAGCAGTGCAGGAGGTAGTCGAAACGGGCGGCGTCGTCCTCGCGACGGGTGTCGCCTCGGTCGGAACCGGTAGTCGGGCCGGCGGCGTAGGTCGTCAGGGCGACGATGGCACTGGCAATAGCGAGGCCGAGCCTCGCAAGCGCCGGCTTCGTGCGCATCATGGGTTGCCGGTCGATTCCTTGGGCGGCTTTGCCGATGCCTCGTCCGGCGCCTCGCCGATCACCGTGGCGAGGGTGCAGTGGTAGGCGTTGCTGTCGACGCCGAAGCACCACAGCACGTTGCTGCTCTTGCTCGGGTAGTAGACGGGCTTGGCACCCTCCGTTCGATGACAGAAACAACGCGGACAGACTTCCTTGCCGCAGCAGTCGTTGTAGGAGATCAGGTACTGCTTGCCGTCCACCGGGTTGCGGCAGGTGCCGATCCAGGTGATCGGCGACGGTTGGGCGCCGGGTGGGCACTTGCTCGGACTGCCGCCGCAACACGCGCAAAGGGTTCCGCCCAACGCGCAGTAGCGCCAGTAGTCGCAGGACTTGGGATCGCCGAATTCGGTGAGGTTCTCGATGGCATCGCCTTCCGTCTCGGCTGCCCCGGTCTCGGACCCCTCGGCCCCGAAGCTACGGGACACGGGTAGCAGGGGCAGGCTGCCCGTACCGGCGAGCAGTACGCCGAGGCGACCAAGGAAGCCCCGGCGAGAGGTGCGCTCGGCCAGCCCGGCGGTCGTTCGCCGGGTCGCGGCATCGAACCAGCGCGACAGAACCGTGCCGTTCGTTCCTGTCATGAGACCTCCCGTTGGTCGGCGTCGCCGCCGAGTTCGGCAACACCTTCGAGTCGAGCGTATTCCTGCAGCGTCGCGATCCCCGAGTGCCAGGATTCCACGAGGCTCTCCAGATGCTCGCGGGTGTTCACGAGACCGCGCCCGAGCAAGACGCCATCAGCGCCGATAAGCACCGCGAACGGCAACCGGCTCACGCTGTAGCGTAGACCGAGTTCCTGCGATAGGACATAGGGATACCGATCGATGCCGACATCGTTGGCGAACGCGCGGTGGCGGGGCGCGTCGAATCCGTCGCTGGCGAAGACAAGGCCTAGGTGTTCGGTTGCCGCGAGCGACTTGGCGCCTGGCAACAGCGCCTTGCATACCGGACAGGTCGGCGAGATGAACAGCAACAGCGTGGTCCGAGCCGACTTCACGCCGCCGATGCGATGGCGGTTGCCGCCGAGATCGTCGGCTTCCACGACGTCGGTGAGTTCACCGACCTTCGGCCCGGTCGTCGGTGTCAGCGCCCCGGCCGGCGCAACACGCTGGTTCAACAGGCCCACCTGCCGCGCCAAGGCAAGGACGGAGACGGTCAAGAAGCCGACGCACAGCCATAGCAGGACGTCGAGTACCAGTTCGCCGGTCATTGCGATGTGCTCGCAACCCGCAGGTCGGTGGCGTTGCGGAGCAGGGTGCCGGTGACCAGGTAGAGCGATACGGCGACGGCTAGAATCGGCAGCGAGACCGCCGCGTCCGACCAGCTCGGCGGGGCATGATCGATGATCGCGAGCGGTAGAACCGCGACGGCGGCGAGAACGAGGTTGCGTGCGACCAGCACCCAGGAAAGCTGCTCGGCCCCGCCGCAGCCGCAGTCGATCCACGAGCGGCCCCGCAGCAGGTTGGCGGCCATGGATGTGCCGTAGAGAAGCATCAGCGACGCCGTGCCGGCGCCGGCGACGGTGGCGGCAACGGTAAGCCAAGAGGCGACGATCCACATCGATGCCAACCCGGCTTCGACCAAGGCGACACCCCACGCCCCGGCGCGTGAGAGCGCACCGGGTAATAGCCGATAGCCGGCCAGCACGGCGTGGAAAGCGTCGATGTCACGGAACTTGCGCCACGACGAGATCGCCAGCAGGATCGCGAATCCCGCGCTGGTGGCAATCATTGGCGAAGCGTCCACCGGTGCACTCAGTAGCGCAACAACGAACCGCCCCGGTTCGTCTGGACGACCCGCTGGCGCACCCCGGTCGGCAGGTCGAAGACGTGGACGCTGCCGCCGATGGCGGCGAGGAGCAGGGGGTTTTCCCCGTTGAGGACCAGCAGGCCGGAGGCCGGCGCTTCGAAGTTGATTCGGCCGATCCGCCGCTTCTTGCTGCGGTCGATGACCCACGCTTCGGTGCCGTCCTGGTCCTGGGTGTCGACGCCGCCCTGGTGCATCAATACCACCAGCAGGTCGTGTCCGGCATGGAAGGCGGCGGGTTGGCCGCCTCCCGGGCGCCAGCCTTCGTCGCCGTCGCCGAGTATCGAGAAGGACTCGCCGACCTTGATTGCATCGTCCTCGACCACGGCCTCCATGGTCTGCCCGGCGAAGCTCAGGAACTGCCAACCGATCCGTGTCCGAACGGGTTGGTCGAACAGCGGATCGTCCTCGACCGAGAAGAAGGACTCGCTCCTCACCCGGGCGCTCTCGCCGCCGTCCTCGTCGAGACCGATCCACTGCAACGTGCCGTCGCCGCACATCATCAGGAAGCCTCGCTCAGGCGCCGGCAACGTCACGGCGCAACCGGGCGTCGAAATCTCGCCGACGAAGCGCCGGTTCTCGACGTCCACCACGGACACCGACTGTGCGGGCGTCATATTGAAGACGGTCACGAAACGTGCCGATCGGGCGAGTGTGTCGCCTTGCGGTCGTCACGGCAAGCGCGCGGTGCCCGCGTCCGGCGGCATGGGCCGTGCGGCGACGGGGCTATCCGCCGAACCGAATCGGGTGGGACACCTTGATCGCTGCGGCGAGTGCGTGGCCAGCGGAATCCACGCGAACCGCGTTGTCGTAGACCGTTGTGCGCAGTCCGCCCATCACGCGATGTCGGCGGGAGACGTAGAAGGCGTCGCGCGCGTCCCGGAACTGCAGTTGCCGCAGCGACCGCATGCCCCGGCGGACGGCCCGTTCGTAGGCCTCGGCGCGCGCCCCGTCGCCGACCTCGCGCGCCAGCGCGGCCGCGTCGGCCAGACCCTCGCAGTAGACGGCAGTGGAGGAAGCGTGCGGTGGTCCGAAGTGACGGCGGTCGGGATCGTAGAACCGGCCGCGGACATCCTCGTCCAACCCGTCCCACTGTTGCATGGGAAGTAGCCAGTCGTTCATCTCGAAGACCCAGTCGACGAGTTCGCGCGCCGGGGCTACCGCGTACAACGCCGTGCAGGCTTGGGTGTGCCACGGCACGAACGCCGGATTGCGCTGCCGCCGGTGCCGGTCCCGGCAGGCTTCGAACACCTTGAGGCACTTTTCCAGGGGCAGTGCGCCCGGGAAACGCCGGCGCTGCGCCTCGGCACAGAACAGCAGCGCTTCGCCGGAGTAGAAGTTCCAGTTCTGCCCGTCGCGCTCGGCGGGGTAGAAGAAGGTACGGAAGCCCGACTGTTCGTCGAACATCGAGTTGACGCCCTGGGCCAACATGTCCAGTTCGGTCGAGAACTCCTGCCTGTGGGCGCTTTCTAGGATGGCGAGCGCGGCCAGCCCGGCAGCCCCGAGTTTCGCCCAGTTCTGTTCGGCGATGACGCCCCGGCCGTCGCCGAGGGGGCGAAAGTACCGGTCCAGGTTGTAGCGCAGGTTGCGGCGCGCCGCATCGCGAATCGCCGCGCTGCCGCGGCGTTCGCCCAGCCGGGCCAGGGCGATCGTCGCGAGAAACCTTCGAATGGCGTTGTCGGCGGGCGACTCGGCGCCACGGCTCGGCCAGTACTTGTACGGCAATGCGCCGTCGGCGGCGAGGTTGGCGAGCATCCAAGCACCGATTCCGTCCGCGAGAGCGGCCGGCCGGTCCTCGGCCTCCCCGGGTTCAGCCGGCACCAACGTGGAGCCGCGAGTCAGTTTCCGGACGCCGCCGCCTGGCCCGACCAGGTACTGGTGCGCCGGGAACACCCAGAGCCGGCCGCCGTTGTCGAAGTCGCCGCGTTCGATGCCCTGTTCAACCAGGAAACGCTCCCGGACGCGGTCGAAGCTCAGATTGTCCGAGATCATCCGCGTCGGCGCGTAGCGTTCGCGGTTCCCCTGGTATTCCAGCTCGATGCCGACCAGGCCCCGTGCGCGGTTGTAGAACACCCGAGAGAACCGGTCGGGGGACACCGACCGTGCGGCATCGGCGACGCAGATCTCGACGCTGTCGGATGGACCGGCACCGGCCTCCGACGCAATTCGGTTCGGATCCTTCTCATCCGTCCACCCTCGGCGCATGGGAACGCCGTCGCGCCTGACGCAATACCAATTCGGCGCGATCGCCCCGGCGTCGTCGGCATTCTCGGCGCCGTACGCCGAGAACGGCAGTACGGGCAAGGCGCCGATTCCTGCGATCCATTGCCCAAGCTGAACGATATAGTCCCGACGTGTAGCAAGGGATGTGGTGACACTCGGCACGGTCATGCCTGGCGGGGACGCAACGGGCTGAGCGGCAGGATCACGGTCGTTCATGGCTTGAGGCGGGCTATGCTTGCGGTCGGGCTAGCTCCCTCCAGTAGTGGCAAGCGACTGCGGCCCCATCCCGTAGGGTGTCCAGGTCCGGCT